>JBCNLQ010000034.1:0-36537 GCA_039595375.1 Chryseobacterium sp. | reverse complement strand
CCAAGAAGAGCGCACTCTATTGCTGCTCAAGGTGGTATTAACGCTGCTAAGAATTATCAAGGTGATGGTGACTCAACTTATAGATTGTTTTATGATACAATTAAAGGTGGAGATTATCGTGCACGAGAAGCAAACGTTTATAGATTAGCTGAAGTTTCTGCTAATATTATTGACCAATGTGTGGCGCAAGGCGTGCCTTTTGGTAGAGAATATGGCGGACAATTGGATAACCGTTCATTCGGTGGTGTTCAGGTAAAAAGAACTTTTTACGCCAAAGGACAAACTGGACAACAGTTGTTGTTAGGAGCCTATTCTGCAATGAGCCGTCAAATCGGTAAAGGTAGAATCCAAATGTTCAACCGTCACGAGATGCTTGACCTCGTTATTGTGGACGGAAAAGCAAGAGGAATTATCGCGAGAAACCTGGTAACAGGAGAAATAGAAAAACATTCTGCTCACGCAGTTGTAATTGCTTCCGGAGGATATGGAAATGTTTATTTCCTTTCTACGAACGCAATGGGTTCCAACGTTTCTGCAGCTTGGAAAATTCATAAAAAAGGAGCGTATTTTGCCAATCCTTGTTATGTTCAGATCCACCCGACTTGTATTCCAGTTCACGGAACTCAGCAGTCTAAATTAACTTTGATGTCAGAATCTCTTAGAAACTCAGGAAGAATCTGGGTTCCGAAGAAAATTGAAGATTCTGTAGCAATCCGTGAAGGAAAACTAAGACCTGAAAATATTAAAGAAGAAGATAGAGATTACTATCTTGAAAGGAGATATCCTGCTTTTGGAAACTTGGTACCTAGAGATGTAGCTTCCAGAGCCGGAAAAGAAAGATGTGACGCTGGTTTCGGAATTGAAAATAACGATACTAAAGAAGGTGTTTACCTGGATTTCTCTACAGAAATCATGAAAAAAGGTAAAGAAGCTGCTATAGAAAGACATATCCACAACCCAACTGACCAGCAAATTTATGACCTTGGTAAAGCGTGGATTGAGGAGAAATACGGTAACTTATTCGTAATGTATGAGAAAATTACGGCTGATGATCCATATAAAACGCCAATGAAAATTTATCCAGCGGTTCACTACACAATGGGTGGTGTTTGGGTAGATTATAACTTGCAATCTACAATTCCTGGATGTTTCGTCATTGGAGAAGCAAACTTCTCCGATCACGGCGCAAATAGATTGGGAGCATCTGCTTTGATGCAAGGTTTGGCAGATGGTTATTTCGTACTTCCATACACGATTGCTGATTACTTATCTGCAGACATCAGAACAGGAAAAATTCCTACTGATACGCCAGAATTTAGCGAAGCTGAAAAGCAGATCAAAGATAAAATCAATTTCTTTTTAACCAACAAAGGGACGCATACTGTGGATCATTTCCATAAACAATTGGGACACATTATGTGGAACAAAGTGGGAATGGGAAGAACGCCGGAAGGCTTGAGAGAAGCAATCAAGGAAATCGAAGAAGTTAGAAATAATTTCTGGAAAAACGTGAGAGTTCCTGGTGATGCTGATAACTTGAATCCTGAATTGGAAAAAGCTTTCAGAGTAGCAGATTTCTTAGAGTTAGGACAATTGATGGCTATCGATGCATTGAACAGAAATGAATCTTGTGGAGGCCATTTCCGTGAAGACCATTCTACACCAGAAGGTGAAGCAGAACGTGATGATGTGAATTACAAATATGTTGCCGCTTGGGAGTATAAAGGAATGGATATCAATCAATCTGTGGTTCACAAGGAAGATCTGGTATATGAGAATATCGAAGTTAAAGCAAGAAGTTACAAATAATCTCCATTCAAAAATATATAAATATGAGTGCAAAAAAAGGCTTACATCTTACGCTGAAAATTTGGAGACAAAAAAATAATAAGTCGAAAGGACAATTCGATACCTATAAAATTTCTGATGTTTCTACAGATTCTTCATTCTTGGAAATGTTGGATATTCTGAACGAGCAGTTGATCAACGAGGGAAAAGATCCAGTGGCGTTTGATCACGATTGCCGTGAAGGAATCTGCGGAATGTGTTCTCTTTACATCAATGGTAGAGCACACGGTCCGGACACAGGAATTACGACTTGCCAGCTGCATATGCGCCATTTCAAAGATGGCGAAACCATTCACATCGAACCTTGGAGAAGTGCCGCTTTTCCTGTCATCAAGGATTTGGTAGTTGATAGAAGTGCATTTGACAGAGTGATGGCTGCAGGTGGATTCGTATCTGTGAACACTTCTGGAAATACTTTGGATGCCAACGCCATCCTTGTTCCGAAAGAAGATGCTGACAAAGCAATGGATGCTGCGGCGTGTATTGGTTGTGGTGCTTGCGTGGCTTCTTGTAAGAATGGTTCTGCAATGTTGTTCGTTGGCGCAAAAGTGTCACAATTTGCATTGTTGCCGCAAGGTCGTGTAGAAGCTACCAGAAGAGTTCTGAATATGGTAAAAGCAATGGATGAAGAAGGTTTCGGAAACTGCTCCAATACTGGCGCTTGCGAAGTAGAATGTCCAAAAGGAATTTCTCTAGAAAACATCGCAAGAATGAACAGAGAGTATGCTTCTGCAAACCTTTCTACAGCTAATTCGTAATTAAGTAATTTGATTTTAGAAGCTAGAAATTAGACTTCTTTTAAAATACAAATCCGATTGAGTTTTCAATCGGATTTTTTATGAACATAACTCGGACAGACTATTTGTCTTCCATTCTCAAATCTAATGATGTTCTGCGAGAAAGAAATTTTCACAAATCAAAGACGCTAGGTCTCTTCGTCACGATACAATCTTTAATCCAAAGCGTAAAAGCCAATCCCAAATAAAATAAGAAGAAAATTCCAGCAGTGGCAAATGTCGAGTAAATAAAGAAAACACGCAGTTTGGAAACAGGAATTCCCAGTTTTGTTCCATACCTCGTAAGCACGCCAAACCATTCTGTTTCCATTTTATGACGCAAACTGTTGATGATTTTCGGTTCTTTCATTTTATGATAGATTGTTACGTATTGATAATATTGTTAAGTCTTCAAAAGCTGAAAACCTATAGCGCAATTTAAGCATTTTTTCTGAGTACAAAATATCTTATATTGATGCAAAAAAGCCTGAGTCTGCAACGCATTTTCAAATCTCACACCCAAAGATTTCCATTCATCCAAAACCGAATTTTTTTCGGGTTTCAGTGCTCTGTAAAAATCAAAAATATCATCTATGATTTCCGGGTTATGGTTTTTGTGATAAAAATATTTGATAGGAAGAACAGCATTAATGATAATTAAATCAATGAAATCCTGACTTAGAAATTTCTGACTTTCTATTGGCGAAACCTTGCCAAAATTAAAATGGTTTGTCCAATATTCAGAAGCAGAAACAGAATTGAAAATTATATATAACTCATCCATTGTTTTCGCTTCCATCAACTTCGAAAAAAGATTGGGTTGGGAATGATAAAGATTCGCCAACTGGGACAATCTGATGGTCGGAAAATTGGGTGGACGAAGCTTGGAAAATTTCGGATGAATCTGAAAATCAGACAAGCTGAACTTCACTTTCAGAAAATAAAATTCACGTTTCCAAACTTTCATCATTTCGTCTTGTGGCGCATCCAAAAATCCACAGACACCGAACAGCAAAGCTTCTAATTGGGTAAGATTTTGCTTGATTTTGTTAATGACCGAAAAATCTAAATTTTCTGCAAGCTGAAGAAAGATGTCAGCATTCACTTTCAATCCAAAAGTGTAAGCCAGATGCTGAAACAAAACCGCTTCATAATTATTTTGATTTTTTGATAACGATAATTCCAGAGATTCTGCTTTAAAATCCAATTTCTTAAGCAAAACTTCTTCTTCAAAAAATAGCGGGATTTTATCTTTATCTAACAAGTTTTCGCACGGAATAAAAGAATGTTCATTCCTTAGATTTTGATGTTTCTGAATCAGCGTTTCATCAATATAATTTTTCAACTCCAAAGTCGGAATCTGCTGATTTTCTAACTCCGGGATGTTGCAATCATTAATATAGACGGCGTGCAGAATCAAATTCCCGAACTCAGGATTACCGGAATGATTGTGGAAAAACCAATCGGAAGCTTTGGTATGAATCTCGATATTTCCCGCGAAAATAATGCCGTCGATTTTAATTTTTGCGAAGAGAAAGTCCGGACCAGAATTCTTGTTCCATTCTCCGAAGTCCAAGATCTCAATATTTTTTCCGTCTATTGAAATAAAGTTGAAATTCTGAAATTTCTTAAAATTCCAGAGGTACTGTAATATTTCTTCATTCATTTGTGTTGTGTCTTTTAATTTAACAAAAAACCTTTCAAAGCATGTGACTTCGAAAGGTTAATTTAAAAAAATATTTTTAATTGTCAATCAAAATTTGACACTCGTCTTCGCTCAGTGTGACATATTGATTATGGTTGTTAAAAATTGTCGATCTCAGCTGATTCAGCGATTTTCTATCCAGCACCAATCAACTTCGCTTCTTCAAACTTCGCAATGGTTGTTTCGTACATCTCGATGTAAATAGGGAGAATATTTTTCAAATCGAACTTCATTGCCTGAGCTTTGGCGTTAGTCTTCATGATTGCCAAGAGTTCGTCGTTGCTTAAAAGTTTAATCGTGTAATTACTCATTGCCTCTACGTTCCCAATCTCAGCCAAAAATCCAGTTTCACCTTGTATGTTAACTTCCGGGATACCACCGGCATTGCTACTGATAACAGGCGTTCTGGCAGCCATTGCTTCTAACGCAGCCAAACCAAAACTTTCTTGTTCAGAAGGCAAGAGAAATGCGTCAGAAAGCTGAAGAATTCTGTACAAATCGTTTACTTTGCCTAATAATTTGATTTTCCCAATCAGTTCTGGATTCTCTTCTAAAAATTGATTAATTTTCTCCATATCCGGACCTTCTCCAATAATGATGAGTTTTGATTTCACTTTTTTATTCACATTCTTGAAAATCTCCAAAACATCCTGAATCCTTTTAACAGGACGTAGATTGGAAACGTGAATCAGGATTTTCTCATCGGCATTTGCAAACTGTTCTCTGTGGCAGGTTTTGCAATCTTCATCAAAAACAGAATTGTCAATAAAATTGGTAATGACCTGTATTTCTTTTTGAATATTGAAAAACTGAAGTGTATCTTTTTTTAGACTTTCGGAAACTGAGGTTATTGTATCACTTTGATTGATAGAAAATTCTACCGCATGTTTGTAACTCGGATGCTGACCGACCAATGTAATATCCGTTCCGTGAAGCGTGGTTACCAGCGGCACATCTTTGTTTTCTGACTTCAACATTTGTTTCGCCGTGAACGCAGCATACGCATAAGGAATCGCATAATGCGCGTGAAGAATATCTAACTTATAAAGATTCACGACACGGTAAATCATCGATGACAACGCGATATCATAAGGCTGATACTGGAACAGCGGATAAGTCTGAACATTCACTTTGTGGAAGAAAATATTCGGATTGGTAACGTCCAAACGTGCTGGCAAGGCGGAACTTATGAAATGAACTTCATAACCTTTATCGGCCAGCGACATTCCTAATTCTGTTGCTACAATTCCGCTTCCGCCGTAAGTTGGATAGCAAAGTATTCCTATTTTCATTTTTTTATGTACAATGTATTATGTAAAAAGTACAATGACTTTTTAGTTTATTTATTAAAAAAGTAATACTTCAAATTTACTCAATTACTGTCTGGAATTTTTTGTTTCCGAACTATTTTTTCTATTAGTTTGATTGGTTGGGATTTTTGCGTCAATATCCATTCCGATTCCGAATTTTAAGTTGTCATTGACCAAAACGGGAAGTCTGCCTGATATTTTGGTTTGTCCGAGAAGTCCGTTGGCTGTGGCTTTCATAGAGTCGTCATTATTTTCATAAGAAATCAAAACGGTGGAAACTTTAGAAATATCAATGTCTTTCAAAGCGTAAGGACTTCCAAATACATCCAGAATAACATTTTGATTCTTGCTTAAATCTGACAAAATCTTCTTACTTGCATCAGAAATTTTATACGGTTTGTAAGCTGTGGAATTATCTTTATGAAACCCGACAATCACTTTTGAATTGACTGGAATTGAATTAATATCATTAGCTTTTTTTACAATAACAGTAGTTCCTGTATTGATTTGATTAAGAAAAGTTTCATAAGGCGCCTCTTCCAATGGAACGTAGTAATAAGTTTCTTTACAATCCAATGGTAATAATTTCTTATCGTCTTTGATTAATGTCAAAGCATTGGCGTACATTTTCTGAACCAAAGCGGCATGTGAGGCATTATTCAAATCCTCATTGACATTCTCAGGATTGGTATTGTTGTATTGATTCAGACCGAGATAATATTTGGTCAAAAGAATTTTCTTAACACTCTCTTCTACTCTACTTTGCGGTATTTCGCCATTGTCGATTGCTTTTTGGATTAATTTTTTTCCTGTTGCAACATCCTGAGAAAACAACATGATGTCATTCCCGGCTCTGAAAGCCAATGCATCCAATTCTCCAGCTTTGAATTTGTTGGCTACAGCGCCCATATTCAGCGCATCGGTAATAATCAAACCTTTATAACCTAGTTTTTCCTTCAAAACACCCGTAATAATCTTTTTGGAAACAGAAGCCGGAATTCCTTTTTCATTTTCTAAAGTCGGAACATAAAGATGCGCAACCATCACACCGCCTATTCCCTTATTAATTAACGCTTTGAAAGGCGCCAATTCTGTTTTTTCTAATCTCTCCAAATTGTGAGAAACGACAGGTAAATCCAAATGTGAATCCGTAGCTGTATCGCCGTGACCCGGAAAATGTTTTATGGCTGCCAAGATTTTGTTATCCTGCAAACCGTTGGAATAGGCCAAAGCAGAACTGACTACATTATTGACGTCTGAACCAAAACTACGGTTTCCAATGATTGGATTATTCGGATTGGTATTCACATCTACAACTGGCGCAAAATCCCAATTGATTCCCATTCTTTTACAATCTTCAGCAATTTTTGCAGACATTTCTGTTATGAGATTTTTATCCTGAATGGCACCAAGAGTAATGGCCCACGGAAACTTGTGCGCTTTCGCGATTCTTTGAAACAAACCCCATTCTGCATCCATGCCAATCATTAGGGGAATTTTGGATTTGGACTGAAATTCATTCACCAGATTGATTTCTCTCGCCGCATCATCCTGCATCAGAATCAAACCACCGATTTTGTCATTGGTAACAATATTTCTAATCTGACTGATAAACTCCTCACCTTTGTTGGTGTAGAGAGCCACGATAAAGAGTTGTCCTAGTTTTTCGTCCTGAGAAAGCGAATTGTATGTACTATCAGCCCAATCTTTGGCATTTTTGATTTCTAATTTAGAAATATTTTTAGGCTGATACTGAGTGAAATATAGTTGCGAAACAAAAGTTATTATAACGAGACTTAACTTTTTCATATTTTGAAAATCTAAAATTCAGAAAGTTTCCATAAAGATATTAATTCCGCGGGAATATGCTATTTTTATGGTCTGTAATTTGTAATTAAAATAAAACGTAAATATTTATACCTATGAAAAAGTTTTTGCCCCTTCTACTATTGCTGGTTTCCAGCGTGTTTATTTTCAGCTGTAAAGATGACAGTGATGACTATGTACAAGTGGATGTAGATTATCCCACAGTTTATGATATTCGAAATGTTAATTTTACCAATAATGCAACAGTAGGATGGGTTTACAGTGACACTTTTACTCGCCCAATGCTTAATCAAGATTATGTTGTAATGTTCAGACAGACGGGAACAGATAATGGAAACCCAATTTGGCAACAAATTCCAAGAACTCTTTATTTGACAGAAGGAGAATTGGATTATGATTTTGATTTTACAAAGAATGATTTCGCAATCTATGCTGGAGGTACATTCAATTTAAGCTTGCGACCAGAGTATCTTAATAATCAAACTTTCAGAGTTGTTCTTGTTCCAGCAGTTGTTGGAAAAAATGTGAATACATCTGACCTGTCAAAGATGAGTTATGAAGAGATTATTGCTAAGTACAATATTGATGACAAAAAAGTAGGAACATTGTAATCTAAACTTTCAACATTAAATTTTTAAACCACAAAATTTGTGGTTTTTTTATGCTAAAAAATAAATAATACTAAATTAGTATGAATTGAATATTTTATTGCTAAATTTGTTTTCCATTAATCATAAAATATTAAAAAAATGTCTATAAAACTTGGCGATACCGCTCCGGATTTTGATGCAGAAAGCAGTTTAGGAAATCTAAATTTTTACGAATACCTCGGAGATTCTTGGGGAATACTATTTTCTCACCCTGCAGATTACACTCCCGTTTGTACAACAGAACTGGGAAAAACGTCTGAACTGAAACCCGAATTTGACAAAAGAAACACAAAAGTTCTGGCTTTAAGTGTAGATGGAATCGACAATCACAAAGGCTGGATCGCGGATATCAACGAAACTCAAAATACGGAAGTCGAATTCCCGATTATTGCTGACCAGGACAAAAAAGTTTCGGAATTATACGATTTCATCCATCCGAACGCCAGCGCAACATTGACAGTTCGGTCACTCTTAATCATTGACCCCAATAAAAAAGTGAGATTAATTATCACCTATCCCGCTTCAACAGGAAGAAATTTTACCGAGATTCTACGAGTTTTGGATTCTTTGCAATTGGTAGATGGTTATGGCGTGGCCACGCCGGTAGATTGGAAAGATGGAGAGGATGTGATTATTCCGCCGGCTGTTACACAGGAAGATGCAGAAAAGAAATTTCCCAAGGGTGTGAAAGTGGTAAAACCTTATTTGCGATTTACACCTCAGCCTAATAAATAATAATTAAAAGTCTCCAAAATCAAAAAGCTCAGAAATTGATTCTGAGCTTTGTAGTTTCTATTGATAATATTTTGATTAATTAACCGCAGCGAAGATTTCATTTGCAAACTCTCCGTTGCTTTTCGGCATTTCTATCACGATATTTCCGTTTTCAAGATAACCAATTGTAGATTCGCCAGAACTAAGTTTCACTCTGTAGACATCCTTTTTCGCTGTCAGTTTAAAAGATGCAAAAGGAACAGAGCTATTGCCATTAACTAAAATAAACTGCGTATCGTCAATCATTATTTTTTGTAGAGTTGTTTTTCCATTGCTGTATTTCAAGGCTGTGGACGCTGGTGTGGAAATTTCTTTAGCGTCTGTATGATCTGGTTTTTTGGTTTGTTCTTCTGACTTCTGTTCTGCCATTTGATCCATCTGAACGCTAGGATTAGAAACGGGAATTTTGACTAAAGCTTGTCTCAAAGCATCTTGATAACCCTCTTCGAACTCTTTTATCGTGCTACTTCCCTTTTCGGACAAAATCACATTTTTATTACAATCTTTGAACTGTAAAATCACTTTGTTTCGGAACATGCTTTTGTCATCCAACATTTCTGCAGTCAGAATTTTGCAGGGATTCATCAGTGCATCATTGGGCCAATTGGTTTTGGCATCTGTCAACAACTGATATTTCTTCGCTTTCAAAGAATTTTTGAGTATCATATCCAAACCATAAGATTTGTTGTTTTTGAAATTGGCCAACTCGTCTGGGATTAGCACATATTTGTAATCCGATACCATTTGAGCTTTGGCTGATATTAATAAGAAAATGGAGAATAAGATTGAGATTCTTTTCATTGTCTGGAGCATTTAATTTTTAATAAATTTTTGGGAGTACAGAGTTCCATCTTTTGCTTTTATTTCGATAATGTATAAACCTTTAATAATATTGGACAAATCAATAGCATCGCTCTCACCGGTATATTTTCCAGTTGCCATAATATTGCCAGTCATATTATAGATTTTGTAAGATTGCGGTGCGTAATCTATAGCATATTTTATTTTGATGAAATCTGAAGCAGGATTAGGATACAACAGAATTCTAGTTTTCTGAACCGAATTGTTTGTTTCTTTTATATTCAAATAAATCGGGAGTTCGGACGTAACCTGATAATATTCAAGACCAGACTTTTTGGTAACTGCGGTAAAAAGTAATTTGTTTTGATCGACAAATAGATCGCCTAAAAATTCATTTTTATCCGCATTGAAGGCATCTTCATTGGTAACACTGACTGTTAATGCTACATTTTCCGTAGCCTTACCATTGGTTCTGTAAAGTTGATTGTCATTAGTTTTGGTAAAGTAAACGTAGTTATTGATACATTTCAAATCTTTGATAAAGTTATCTTGTCCGGATTGATTTTCAACTTTATGAACCAGTTCTGTTTGATTATTGTCATTTGTTTTCCAAAGCGCATAGATTTTGTCATAAGTTCCGTCATAATAGCTGGAATAGCGCGTTCCGGAGCCTATAAAAAGATTTTCACCACAAGCCAACATTTTGTTTTGACTTTGGAAATAATCCCCATTACTACCAGCTTGATAGATATTTTTTGTATTTTCTGGAGTTCCGTCTGTCTGATAAAGTGCACCAGGTGTAGTATAATAAAATTTATTTTTGAAGTCTGCACCCACATTATTAATGGCATCAGGATAAAAATAAGGTGTGGAATGATTTTTCAACAATGTGGTACCAGATTGAGTTCCATCTGAAATATACAAAGTAGAATTATAGTATGAGCCATTGGAAAAGATAGCTTTTGAAATCAAAATTTTACCATTCAAAACTCCTAAAAGTTTTGGATTGCCATCATTATTATTTTCATCCAAAAAGCTAATGACACTTTTAGTATTTTCTGGTGTTCCGTCTGTACGCCAAATCGTTCTTATGTTATTATTCTTAGCTATAAAATAAAGATAACTTCCGTTTATGACCGTTTGAGAATCCATATTATACAATCCTCCATTTTCGTCGGTAGAAATATCCTTTAGAAGTTCGACTTCCGTTGCTCCCTTTCTGATTCTGAAAAGTTCAGTACCGATTTTGCCGTCGTTGGCAGAAAATATCAAAAACTCATCATTAAGATTTTCAAAAATATCACCAATGCTGTTAAAAGTATTATTCGAATATTTAATAAAGCTTGTATTCTCAAATGTTCCATCCGTTTTTGCGAAAAGCGAATAATTGTTATTGTTGATACTGACATTGTAGGTTCCCTTCTGATAAACATCATTTCCCAACTTTATCAAACCGGAGTTAGAAAGAGAAGCCATCTCCCCATTCCACTCGTGTTTCAAATTGTTAAGCATTGTTTTTTCTCCAGTGTCTGGATTGATTTTAAAAAATTGATTGCCATAGAGACCATTATTCGCCATCACGATCACGCCATTAGAATTTCTGATAAAACCTTGTGGACTGCTGCTTTGTGTGGTATTAGAATCGGTCAGGAGAGATATCTCTCTAGTCTGCTTATTTACTTTGAACAACTCTGCTCCATTCTCTGGTGTAGATGCCGTCAAATAGAGAAAGTTATCGCTATCAATAAAATTACTTGCCTTATCTGTATAAATAGTTGGCGTAGAATTAGGAATTCGGAACAATCCTTTTTCATCACTGTACAGCCAGAAATTATTCAGATTATTAGCTCTTGTCAAAATCAATTCCTGATAATTGGAAGAGGATTTGTAAAGCAACGGTCTGTCTAATTCTGAATCAGAGATTGCGATCTGCTTTGTTCCATTGAAAGTTCCGTCCGTCTCCCAGATCTGGAACTCTCCAGAATTATTCATAACATCAAAAGCAACTTTATTTCTATACCTTACGACCTTTGAATTAATTCCTATACTTCCCCAAACACCTGGAACAACATCTTTAATTAGTTTTGTTCCATCAACTGTCCCATCACTTACCCACGGTTCCGAACCAAACGCTGAATCTGTTCCTCCGAAAACAAAAGTATTTCCAAGCGAATATCCTTGCATAAAATTGCCTCGTACTTTGTTGGTGAATTTTTTTGTACCAACAGTAGTTCCATCAGACTCCCAAACTGCCGACTCTGTATCATATGCAAAAAAATAAAACTTGTTGTTAAAATCAACAATATCAAAATCATTTCCGATTGCGCTTCCAGTGTTTGATATCTTCTTCAAAAGAAAAGTTCCATCTGTAGTTCCATCAGAAATCCAGACTTGTTTTCCGTTGATTCCGTCGTCTATAGCCGTTACCACTTTGTTTCCGAAAACTCTCAGATTCACAGATCCGCTGGTATATGATCCAAAAGTCTTCAGTTTTTTTGTTCCTGCATTTGTACCATCACTTACCCACAATTGATAATTGATCAAGAAATAAATTTTATTTCCTGCTACAACGACATCCTGGAAAAAAAATAAATCAGACGGAAAAGGAAAAACATATTGAGTTCCTGCCTCAGTACCATCAGTTGAAAACAACCAGTAGTTAGAATGGCTGGATCTTGCTAAGAAGAATACCTTATCATTTAATATATTAAAGTATGGATTACCATCGATCCCACTATTACTGTAAGGAAAGATATCTTTTATCATCTTGGACTTACCGCTTACAAAATCGTAGTTCCATAGCTCTCTCCCTGTGTCTCCACCTTCTGCAGTGAAAATCAGTTGATTATTATATTTCAAAGTATAATATGGTGTGCTAGAACCCTGAAAATTGATTTCATTAAGTTTCGCAGTAATAGTTTGTGACTGACAAAATGAAATTAGAAATAAAGAAATGAATAGTAAAGTTTTTGTCATAGATTATTTTATTTTTAATTAATTTCTGAAACCAAACATATCCAACTTCAAGGAAAAGAAATTGGAATAGAAATTAGATCCGCCGATTCCTGAGTTGGTAATGGCATAATCTAATGTAAGTCCTTTATATTTAATTCCGATCCCAGCGCTCGGCTGGAAAGAAACCTTTCTTTTAAGGTCTTCTATATCGGTAATGGATTGAAATCTGTTGAGACCTAATCTTACAAAAATCATATCCTGAAAAATCAGTTCACCCCCAACATAAGGCGTAATACTGGCAAAATCTGTGGATACAAGCGCTGCCGTTTTAGCAAAATCAATATTAAGCCCCGCTTCTGGCAGTAACTTCAAATCTCTATTGAATTCGAAGGTTTTACTTACTCCAAGATTCAGTTTTGGCATTGTGATTTCCATTTTGTCCGTTGGCGCCGGGTTGAATTCTTCGCCATTGACTACTGTTGACAATTCTTTTTGGTTGATAGTCCAGAAATTGACCGTTGTGGTGGCATCTCTCAGCATCACACCCAAATTCAAATCTGTATCCGTGCGGTAAACAGCACCGATATCGAATCCAAAACCATAGCCGCTGGCAAATTTTCCTACATTTCTGTAAACCACTTTTGCCGTTGCTCCAACGTCTAATTTCTGATTACCATTGGGATGAAAAGCATAGGAAAATAACGCCGCATAATCCGAAGTTGAGAAAGAGCTGATTTTGTCATAATCAATATTACCTTCAGGATCAATCAATTGAGTTGTATTGAGAATATTATCGACACCCAATCTTACCAAGGAAACCGCAAAAACACCATTTCCATAATCCAAAGGTTTTGCGTAAGAGATATAATCATATTTGGCAATGGATTCAAAATATTCTGCGTGCATCGCCGCAACCTGCCAATCTCCTTCGATTTTCATCAAGCCAGCCGGATTCCACATCGGAGAATAGACATCATCTTGATTAGAAATCACAGCGCCGCCCATCGCAAGACCTCTTGCACCGGCACCAATATTCAAAAATTCATTCGAATATTTTCTGATGATTTGGGCATCAAATAGTTGTGAAAAAATAATCAGTAAAAAAAATAAAATTCTTTTCATCAAAAACAGTTTACAGAGGTTTGGATTCTGCAATTGTATCTTCTTTTTTTCTCTTCGATTTTATAACACCGTTGGTTACAATCGCAATAATCATCACCAAAGAAGCGATATAAAAAACAGGACTCATATGCTCTGATGCTCCAAAGATAAAAAAAGCCAGAATAATCCCGTAAACAGGCTCAAGATTTACAGTTAAAATCAATGTGAATGGTGAAATGAACTTCATCAATTTTACACTTTCGAACATTGGGTAAGCCGTGAAGACAGAAGCCAATAATAATATTAACGCAATATCGGTATAACTTATTTCACTGAAAGAAGAAATTTGTCCTGTTAAAATAAAAAACAGGCTGATGACCAACCATCCGCCGGCAATCTCGTAAAAAATGATATTTCCAGAGCTGGTTTTCCCAAAAATTTTACCGTTGAAAACAGAAAAAATAGTTCCGAAAAGCGCGCAAAGAATTCCGTAGAAAATACCTTCTTTATATTTCAGTTCCGCATTAAAAATCAAGGAAATGCAAATCACGATTATGACTCCGATAATGACTTCTACCCAATCTGGTTTTCTCTTGAAGACCAAAGGTTCTATCAATGCGGCAAATAAAGTTGATAATGACAAACAAGAAAGCGCAATTGATACGTTGGAAACTTTTATTGACTGAAAAAAGAAAAGCCAGTGAAAAGCCATCACACTCCCGATTCCCACCAATTTTAGCAATAAACTTTTGGTGACCTTTATACTTTCTTTTTTTATAATTCGAAGATATAAATAGAGGAAAACTGCAGCAAATGACATCCTGTAAAAAACCAGCAGCGGCGCATCAGTAGAAATCAACTTACCCAAAATGGCTGTAAATCCCCAAAGAAAGACGATAAAATGTAACCTTAGCAGATAAGAATTTTTCATTGGAAATAATGGATTTTCAGACTGCAAAATTAGCTTAAATTTATTATTAAAGTTCTAAGATATGGTAGTCTCTATGAAAAAATCCGTGCAAAAAATTTGCACGGATCTCCTAATAAGATGACTCATTAATAAAACATAAACTAACTAAAAATTATTTTGTTTGATATTAAACGAAAAATCCAAAAGTATATTTCATAACAAATTTGTTTTTTTTGATGGTTAATCAATTTATAAAATCTTTCATTTTGCTATCAGTCAAAAAATTTTATCTTTAAGCCCAAAGAAAACCGTATGGATTTAGAATTCAATAAAAGAGAAGATATCAATAAACTGAAACTTTCTGAGACGAAGAAAATTTTGTCCAAAATCAAATTGGGAGGTGGTGAAAAAGCGCTTCAAAAACAACGCGATCAAGGTAAACTGACGGTGAGAGAACGCTTAGAATATCTTTTTGACAAGAATTCTGACACTATAGAAATTGGCGCATTTGCAGGGTATGAGATGTATGAAAAAGAAGGTGGATGTCCGGCAGGCGGCGTGGTTGTAAAAATCGGCTACATTGCAGGAAGACAATGTATTGTGGTAGCAAATGATGCAACTGTAAAAGCTGGTGCCTGGTTTCCGATTACTGGAAAGAAAAATCTAAGAGCGCAAGAAATTGCAATGGAAAATCGCTTGCCCATCATCTACCTGGTAGATTCTGCGGGTGTTTACTTGCCGATGCAAGATGAAATTTTCCCAGATAAAGAGATGTTTGGAAGGATTTTTAGAAATAATGCAAAAATGAGTTCTTCAGGAATTGTTCAGATTTCTGCCATTATGGGTAGTTGTGTAGCAGGCGGCGCTTATCTTCCTATTATGAGTGACGAAGCAATGATTGTGGACAAGACTGGCAGTATTTTCTTAGCAGGAAGCTATCTCGTAAAAGCGGCAATTGGCGAATCGATTGACAATGAAGCTTTGGGTGGTGCAACGATGCACAGTTCTATCTCTGGTGTGGTAGATTACAAAGCCAAAGATGACAAAGATGCGCTTGACAGAATCAAGAATATCATGAAATCCATCGGCGATTATGACAAGGCAGGATTTGACAGAATCGAAAGTTTCCCGCCAAAAGAAAATCCTGACCATATTTTTGGAATTATGCCGGCGGTGAGATCTGAGCAATATGACACTTTTGAAATCATCAAATGTCTGGTTGATAATTCTGAATACGAAGAATACAAACCAGATTATGGCAAAAGCATTATCTGTGCAACTGCAAGAGTCGATGGCTGGAGCGTGGGCATTGTAGCTAATCAAAGAAAACTGGTCAAAAGTGGAAAGGGCGAAATGCAATTCGGCGGCGTCATATATTCTGACTCAGCTGACAAAGCGACACGTTTCATTGCCAATTGCAATCAGCGAAAAATCCCTTTGGTATTTCTTCAGGATGTTACAGGTTTCATGGTTGGATCCAAATCTGAACAAGGCGGTATCATCAAAGATGGCGCAAAAATGGTCAACGCGGTGTCTAATTCTGTTGTTCCGAAATTTACTGTCATTACAGGGAATTCTTACGGTGCTGGTAATTATGCAATGTGCGGAAAAGCTTATGATCCAAGATTGATTGTCGCCTGGCCTTGGGCAGAGCTGGCTGTGATGGGTGGTTCACAAGCGGGAAATGTACTGTTGCAAATCCAGGAATCATCCCTTAAAAAACAAGGAAAAGTAATTTCTGAAGACGAAAGAAAAGAAATCCTTGACAAAATCCTTAAAGATTATAATAAACAAATCCAGCCCACCTATGCAGCAGCACGACTTTGGACAGACGCAATTATCAACCCAATAGATACCAGAAAATGGATCAGTATGGGAATCGAAGCGGCCAATCATTCTCCCATTACAGAAAAATTTAATTTAGGAGTTATCCAAGTTTAAGAATCTTTGGAATATCCAACAACTTAAGAATAGATAATTTAACAAATGAGAACTTCCGTCATTGGAAGTTTTTTTTATTTGTTAAGTTGAAACAATTATTAATAAAATTAAAAATCTATTTAACTTTATTAAAATTATTATTACATTTGTAAAACAAAATTAGATAAAATGAAACTTCCAATAGTTTGTCCAAGCTGCGATAACGCTCTGAATGTAAGTCAAATGACGTGTCCAGCTTGCGCAACACAAGTCAATGGGAATTATGAACTTCCCGTACTTCTGAAACTCGGCAGAGACGATCAGGACTTTATTCTCAACTTTTTTCTATCCAGCGGTAGCATCAAAGAAATGGCAAAACAAGCGGAACTGTCATATCCAACGATGCGAAATAAAATGGATGACTTGATCGAAAAAGTAAAAAAACTTCAAAACTAAACACTATGAAAACGATTCGAACAAAAATTGGTCTGCAGTTGCCTTCATTTATTTTAGTTGTTTTCACTTTCTGTTTTTACAATGACATCTTATTAAGAAACTGGAGTGTCTTATTTTTTCCAATTATTCTTTTCATTCTTGTTATGGGACTTTGTTTTTCTATAAGATACAGTATCGATGGTCATTTTTTTATCATAAGAAACTCCATATTTAGTACGACCAAAATTGATATAAAAGATATTGACAAAGTAGAAAAAACCTGGAATTTACTATCTGCGCCTGCGCCCAGTATATCTGGCAGAGTCGAGATCTACTACAAAAATACCAGCATCGTCATTTCACCAAAAGACTTTGACGAACTAACATCAGAACTATTAAAATACTGAGAAACTGGATGATTTCCTCAATTATGTAACAAAGAATAAGCAGAGCATCGGAGGCGTATCGATTTTCAGAAAAGGGAAAGAAATTTACAGAAAAGACTTCGGACAAGGCCAATTGCCAGATGTCGGATGGAACTCAGAAACAGCTTATCAGGTGGGTTCCATCAGCAAATTATTCACAGCGGTAATGCTGATGCAGCAAGTGGAAAAAGGAAAACTAAGCCTGTCTGACAAACTTTCAAAATATTATCCTCAAATTCCTAATTCTGACAAAATTACCATCGAGACATTGATGAATCACACCAGTGGATTGGACGACTATGCTGGAGAACATTACCAATGGTTATTTAAGAAAGAAGTGGGAGACAAAGCTATTATAGACATCATAAAAGCGCAAGGCGTAGATTTTCAGCCCGGAGAAAAAACAAGATATTCTAACTCGGGATATTATTTACTAAGCAGGATTTTGGAAAAGGTAACAAAGAAATCTTACAATATTCTTCTCAAAGAAAATATTACCAGTAAAATTGGGATGAAGAATACATTCTCTGTTTTGGACAATCCGGGAAATATTTTTAAATCCTATAAGAATAACAATGGAAAATGGACTGAGGTAGAAGACTTCAACTTTCGTAACTGTATTGGTTTGGGCGACATCACTTCTACGCCTTATGACCTGAATCTTTTCATCAATGCTTTGTTCGATAACCGCTTTGTGAAAAAAGAAACCTTGGAAAAGATGATGCCGAAACCAAGCTCCAAAATGGATTTTGGTCTAGGAATTATGCCTATTCCTTTTTATAACCAAGTCTCTTTCGGTCACGGAGGAGATACTGCCGGAAGTCACTCTATTACGTCTTACAATACAAAAGAAGATTATTCTATTTCTATGACGATTAATGGAGAAGAATATTCTCACAACGATTTGGCAATCGCTATTTTAAATATCATTTATAACGAAGATTTTGATTATCCCAAATTTGAATTATCGGACATCAAATATGACGGGAAATTTAAAAATCTAACAGGCGATTACACTTCGGAAGATATTCCATTGGGACTGAAAGTTTTTGTCAAGGAAAATCAGCTTTTTGCACAAGGTAAAGGTCAGCCAGAGTTTCCGTTGGAATGTTTTTCAGAAAACAAATTCAGATTTGAGACGGCAGGAATTGAGATTAACTTTATTCCAGAAAAGAATGAAATGCAACTATTGCAAAACAGCAAAAAATATCAATTCAAAAAAATTAGATAAGAGCTTATTACCTTTGCTACTTTTATCTAAAGCGTAGAACAAGCAAAAAAAAAGCGGAAATCAATTTCCGCTTTTTCGTTTACCATCTAATGTCTATTTTATAATTTAATATCCCAAAAGTTTCAACACATCTTCTGGTCTCTGCTCTTCCCGGAATAATTCATATGTGATATTTCCATCCTCGTCCTTATCAATCAGAATATGTTTTGGCTGAGGCATCAAACAGTGATGAACACCGCCGTAACCACCAATCGTTTCCTGATATGCGCCCGTGTGGAAAAATCCGATATAAAGAGATTTTGTCTCATTGAAAACAGGAAGATAAATGGCGTTTGTATGCTGTTCAGAATTATAGTAATCATCGGAATCACAAGTCAATCCTCCAAGAAAAACCCTTTCATAAGAATCTTCCCAACGGTTCAAAGGCAACATAATAAAGTGACGGGAAATAGCCCAAGTATCTGGCAAAGTGGTCATAAAAGACGAGTCAATCATATTCCATTTTTCTCTGTCATTCTGACGTTTTTGAGAAATAATTTTATACAAATGTCCACCACTTTCTCCAACTGTAAAACTCCCGAATTCTGTGTAGATATTTGGTTCCTCAACACCTTCTTCTTCGCAGAATTTTTTGATTTGAGACACGATTTCGTTCACCATATATTGGTAATCGTAATCAAAATTAAGTGAAGTTTTGATTGGGAAACCGCCACCAATATTCAATGAATCCACTTCTGGTGCAATTTTTTTCAATCTTGCATACACGCGGAGACATTTGTACAATTCGTTCCAGTAATACGCTGTGTCTTTGATTCCGGTATTGATGAAAAAGTGAAGCATTTTCAGCCTTGCATTCGGATGTTCCGCAATTTTTTGGCTGTAATACGGAATAATATCTTTGTATCCGATTCCTAATCTTGAGGTATAAAATTCGAACTTAGGTTCTTCTTCAGAAGCGATTCTGATTCCGATGTCAAAAGTTCTGTCGATGCTTTCTGTCAGCTTATCCAGCTCTCTGTAATTATCCAGAATTGGCGTGATGTTTTCGAAGCCGCTGTTAATCAAATCAGAAATTTTCGCCAAATAATCATCTGTTTTGAAACCATTGCAAATCACTTCGATATCTTTTGTTACTTTTCCTTTGTCATAAAGGGATTTCACGATGTCCATATCGTAAGCGGAAGAGGTTTCCAAACTGATGTCATTTTTCAAAGCTTCTTCTACAACGAAAGCAAAATGGCTGGACTTCGTACAATAGCAATATCTGTAATTTTTCTGATAATCGTTCTTTTCAAAAGCTTCCTTGAACCAGAATTTTGCCCTTTCTATATTCTGAGAAATTTTTGGAAGATAATTGAACTTCAAAGGAGTCCCGAATTTTTCCACAACTTCCATCAGGTTAATGTCGTGAAACTTCAGATTATTCTCTTCTACATTGAATTCTTCTGTAGGAAAATAAAGCGTTTGGTCAATTAGTTCAGAATATTTTATTTTCATTTCTGGCTAAAAAAATTAATTGGTTTTACGATGCAAAAATGATGAAATAAACTGAATTTCTGCGTTAATAATTCTATAAATATTTTAACGCAAAGGCTCTCTAACTTTTAAATCATCAATCGCTTTAAGTCGCAAAAATTATTAACTGTTTACCTGTAAAATTTGCAACGTAAAAGTAAACTTACAAATTGAATTCCACCTTTATGATCATTCTATTTTCCAACAAAAATCAGTAAATCACCTTCTTGATATTGGATTGAAACCTCTTCATTTTCCGCTACATTTCTCGTTCCGATTCTTTCTCCTAAAATCAAATCTTCTTGATACAAAGGCCATTTCAAACCTTTAGTTTTGATATTTTTGGCGATAGGAAAAGGCATCAGCGAAATCATTTTATTCTTAACACCAGAAATGGAGAAATCTTTAGAAATAAAAAAATAGGATGAATATTCATCAAAAAACTGAAGATTGATTTTATCTTTAAAAGCAAAAGCCACACTCAGATTACCGAGAAAATGGTCCTGCTCGCCTCCACTTCCACCGTAAACATCAATATTTTTAAAACCTTTTTCGATAATGATTTCCAAAGCTTTCTGAAAATCCGTTTTGTTCTGGTCAGGCGTTTCAATGATTTCGAAATTGTCACGCTGAGATTCCTTAATCCAAGATTCTTCGACAAGCTCAGAATGACAAAAAGAATCAAAATCGCCAGAAATAAAATCCAGCTTGTCCAAAGGAAATTTCAGTTGTTTTAAATAATGAAAAGCGCCATCTGTACAACCAATCAAATCATATCCTGACAAATCGGCGATGGATTTCGGTGAATCTCCGTTGATGAAAAGTAGGGCTTTTTTCAATTGCTTAATAATCTATAAAAATGTAAATATTCTTTCCATTTATTATTTGAATAAATGTACAAATACCCATTTGTACGACAACAATCTCTGTAATAAATTATTGCAAAATTTTTATCTAAAGAAAAAATGGGACTCGAAATGGAATAAAAATCACGGTTTTCTTTCTCAATCTTATCTTCTTGATTTTTTAATTCTTTATGGCATTCCTTTACTTTCTCATCTTCATTCCAAGAAGGATTTATCTTTACTACAATTTGATTATATTTTTTATTACTGATAATGCTGTCAAATTTCTTTTGACCTATTTTCTTGTCAACTAAAATATATTCATAAAGTGCACTTTTAAATTTGGGGATTCTATCCTCTGAAAAAATATGCGCCCTGTCCAAATCATAATCATTCCAATCAATCTCAGCTTTAGAATTTACAAAATCATCTTTTCTAAAAATTGGAATTTTAAGTCCTGAGTCTTCGATTGATTCGTTCAGATAATCAACATCAAAATCTGCTGTAAAACTTTTATGTAATAAATTAAAATGTTTAAAATCTTTTGGAATAAAATTTTTTGTAAAACAATTCACAAGGCTTTCTATTTCAAATTTTTGAGAAAAAATAAAATTTGAACAAAATACAATAATTAAAAGAAAACAATTCTTCATTAATGGAATAAATTTCAATCTAAATCCTATCATTAGGATTCCAATATTCCTCCTTTTCACCGTGAAGCACGGAAACATACCTTGCCAAAACAAAAAGATAATCGGACAAACGGTTCAGATATTTGATGAGTTCCGCTCGTACTTCTTCAGATTGATTGAGAAACACCAAACTCCTTTCCGCTCGCCTGCAAACTGTTCTGGCAACGTGAAGAAACGTTGCTGCTTTTCCGCCACCCGGCAAAATGAAATATTGCAAAGGTTCTACTTTAGTTTCCATCTCGTCCATCCAAACTTCCAATTCTTCGATTTCTTTTTCCGAAATCACCAATGGCAATCGTGGTTTTCCGGTAGCCAAAAATAATTTATCAATCGGCGTAGAAGCTTCTGAACCAACGGTGAACAAATCAAACTGAATTTTTTTGAGCTGACCGATGACAGTTTCGTCCTCGATATGAGATTTGGCAACACCAATACACGCATTCAGCTCATCGATGTTGCCGTAAGATTCTACTCTTGCGCTGGCTTTGGAGATTCTGCTTCCACCGTAAAGTCCGGTTTCGCCTTTATCGCCAGTTTTCGTATATATTTTCATTTTAGAATTTTTAGATTTTACGCTTTTCCCTGCTTTATAAATTGGAAATGTTTGTATAATTATTAAAAGTAAGATTTTCTTTTGGAATCCCAATTCAAATATAATGGCATGAAAAGTCGACAACAACAATTTACACCAACCACTATCTTAATCAGAATAACTGGCTCATTAATTTTTACGAACAGTTAAACTAATAAAATTGTCTATTTCTTAAACTTAATCTCTGACAAAATCGGAAAATGATCTGATGGATAAAGCAGATTTTCTCGCCTGTCATTAATGGTTCTGTTGGACAAAACCTCAAAACCTTTCACAAAAATATAATCAATTCTATCTTTCGGAACGGTGTTTATATCAAATCCTGTAAATGTTCCTTTTGGGCCGTAATGCGCTTTTTTGGAATGATAAAAAGCGTTATCCAAAGACTCGGAAATAATTTTAATTGGCTCAGAATCATCTGTCAAATTGAAATCGCCAGTCAAAGTCAAAGGTAGATTTTTTTGGTTCAATTCTTTTATTTTTTCGAGAATCAATTTTGCAGAATTGACCCTCGCCAAATTTCCCACGTGATCAAAATGAAGATTCAAAGCCAAAAATTGTTTCCCCGTTTTTTTGATCTTGAAAAACGCGTAAGTGCAAATTCTATTGTAAGCCGCATCCCAACCTTTGGATGGTTTTTCAGGCGTTTCGCTCAACCAAAAAGTTCCAGATTTGGCGACTTCCAGTTTGGTTTTATCATAAAATATTGCAGAATATTCGCCTTGGTTTTTACCATCATCTCTTCCAACGCCCACATAATCATAATCTTTCAGATTGGTTTTGATGTCAATCATCTGTTGCGGAACAGCTTCCTGAACACCGAAATAATCTGGATGATAATAATTCATCAGCGCCAAAGCATCATCTTTTCTATTGTTCCAAGCGTTTTCTTTGTCGCTTTCCAAAGATAGTCGGATGTTGAAAGTCATTACTTTCAGATCTTGTGCAAGGAAAAGTCTTGAAGAAAGAAGAAGTCCAAATAATATTTTTTTCATTTTTTAAATGCTAGCAATCTATAATTAATTTGTCTATAATCTATCAGTATATTTTTTCTTTGTCTAAGATTTATACTCCTCAAAATTCTGAATTCCATTAAGAAAATCCTTAACAGCCATTCTTTTCTTGCCTTGGATCTGAACATCTTCCGGATAATAAATCCCATCTTTTGTGTAGAATTTGAATTCGGTTTTAGAAATATCAAAATCGCCGGTATCTCTGGAATGCGAAATTAATTCAAAATGTCCTTTGAATATTTTCAGTGATTTTTCCTCGTCTCCGATCTTCAAAATGGTGAAAGCCGACGGATAAGGCGACATTCCTCTCACGAAATTGTGAATCTTTTCTGAGCTTTGATTCCAATTGATTTTCAGATCGTCTTTGAATATTTTGTAAGCCGTTTTTGGATTTTCTTTTTCGGGCTGAGGCTTTTCTTGGATCGAATTTTCTGACAGTCCGTTTAGTGTTTCTACAACCAGATCGGCGCCTATTTCCATCAGCTTATCGTGAAGTGTTCCGGCGTTATCTTCTGGCAAAATGCTGGTTTCGGCTTGCAAGAGAATATGACCTTCATCTATTTTTTCATTGATGAAAAATGTGGTGACGCCAGATTTGGTCTCACCATTGATGACAGCAAAATTGATAGGCGCAGCGCCACGATAGTCTGGCAACAAAGAACCGTGCAAATTAAACGTTCCTAATCTGGGAATAGAAAACAAAACCTGAGGCATCATTCTGAAAGCAACTACCACAAAAACATCGGCATTCAGGGTTCTGATGGATTCTAAAAATTCTGGATTCCGCAATTTTTGTGGTTGAAAAAGCGTGAGATTTTCTTGTTCTGCAAACACTTTTACAGCGGAAGGCGTAAGTTTCATTCCTCTTCCGCTGGCTTTGTCTGGCGCAGTTACAACGCCCACAATTTTATGATGGGATTTAAAAATAGCTTCCAAAGAAGCTTTCGCAAAATCTGGTGTTCCGAAAAAAACGACATTAAGAGATTTAGTCATTGCTTTTTATAATAGATAAATGATATTTGATAATTGATTTTTTTTAGTCGAATCGCTCGCAGCCCGACTTGAGCGGAAATCCTTTTTTACGTTTACTCAATTTCTAGTTTATCTGAAATCGTCTTGCAAAAAAGATTGACTTCGTCGAACCATTTCATTAGGTTTGGGAGCGGAAGGCGGAAATAGCTGCCAAAACTAAAATTATTATTGATTAAGCATATAAGTTTTATAGTTCAACATTTTTACTTTTCCGATATCCAAAAGGAAAATCAAGGTTTCGGCGATGGATTCTTTGGAATAGAAATTGAGATTTGCTGCCATCTCATCCAAAGACATCGGCCTGTTTGATAATTGTTCGGCAATATCGGAAGACAAAGTTCTTTTCGAATTATTGCGTCTCCTGCAAACGGAACATTTTCCGCAGTTTTCTGTATCTCTTTCGCCAAAATAACTAAGAATCAATTTCATTTTACAGAAATCAGAATCCTGAATATAGAACTTATTTTCTTCCCATTTTCTCAATTTATTTTTCTGGATATTATGGAAAAGTGCCCAATATTCGCCAAATAAATGCCGGTCATTCCTAGGTTTCAGAAACTTGACAGAATGTAGGCTACCGTCGATATATTCCAAATGTCCCGCTTTCTGCAACTGCAACAATTTGAATTTGAAATTCTGAAGATCGAAGCCATTTTTCTTACAAAAAGCCATATCGCTGAAATGCACTTTTTGAATTGCCAAACCCGGAAGATTTCTGAATAACAACTCCATAAAATATGAATCAGAAGGCGCTAATTGCTCCAGCTCTTCGGACTGTACAAAACTCTGTATCGTAGAAGCTGAAATATTATTTTTATAATAAATCAATTCCTGATTGTTGAGAAACGTCAAAATGTTTTTGATCTTTGCAGTTGATAATTTGGTTAAATTTTTAATTTTATTGAGGTCAAGCTGGAAAGTTTTCTCCGGCCAATCGTTATCACCAATTTGAAAAATCGAGTATAAATAAGTTAATATTTTCTCATATTCTGTTTTATTCGGAATCTGGTTTTTGAAAATATCGTCGATATGTTTTATTTCCTGTTCGTTCCAAAGCATCAAAACAAGAGCTTCTTCGCCATTTCTGCCTGCTCTTCCGATCTCCTGATAATAATTTTCAATTGTTGAAGACGGAGAGAGATGAAGTACAAAACTTACATTATCTTTATCAATACCCATCCCAAATGCGTTGGTAGAAACCAAAACATGAAACTGACTGTTGATCCATTTTTTCTGAAGTTTTTCCTTTTCAGTCGAAGGCAAACCTGCGTGAAAAAAATCTGCATTTTGAAAATTATTATTCTTTAGAAAATGAGTCAAGTCTTCCGCTTCTCTTCTCGTTCTGGTGTAGATGATTCCAGAGGCGGGATTTTGTTTCAGAAATTCTAAAATCCGTTTGTATTTGTTGGAAGTGTTTTCGACGATTATATTCAGATTCCCGCGTTTAAAACTTTGTTTAAAAACCTGAGGCTGGTGAAGTCCCAATTTACTTAAAATTTCATCAACTACTTTATTGGTCGCTGTAGCCGTCAAGGCCAAACAAGGCACATTTTTGAACTCTTGTCGGAATTTTTTGATATTTTGATAACTTGGGCGGAAATCTGAGCCCCATTCCGAGATGCAATGCGCTTCATCAACCGCAATAAATGAAACTTCAATCTCCTGAATATTTCTAATAAACAATTGATTCTGAAGTCGCTCGGGGGAAATATATAAGATTTTAATTAATCCTTCTTTACACTTATTGTAAACCGATTCTTCTTCAAATTCATCCAAATCTGAACTGAGCAGTTCGGCTTCTATTCCTATGGATTGAAGAGCATCTACCTGATCTCGCATCAAGGCCAAAAGCGGAGAAATGACGATGCAAGTTCCTTCCAGAATAATAGCAGGCAATTGATAACAAAGTGATTTCCCGCCACCGGTTGGTAAAAGTGCTAATGTATCTTTACCACTGATGAGCGAAAGTATTATATTTTTCTGCGAAGATCTAAACTGATCGTAACCCCAAAATTGTTTGAGTGTTTGATGAATAAGTTTTTCTTTTGATTCTGTAGAGGAAAGCATTTGTAAATTTAATCAATTCCCTAACATAAAAAAACCGTTTCGAGATAAACGAAACGGTTTGTTATATAAATTTTAATATTATTTAGCTTCAAAGTAAACTCTTCTGTTTGCTCTGTTTTTCCACTCAGGGCATTTGCTGGCAGGATCGCACTCTGGATATAGCAGATTTGTTTTTCCTTTCCCTAAGGCATCTAACTTAGCTTTGTCTGCTCCGTTTTGAATCAGATAATCTTTTACATTGTTCGCTCTTCTTTCTGAAAGATCTTGGTTATATTCTTCAGTTCCTCTAGAATCGGTTCCACCAATCACTTTGAAATTAGAAGTAGAAGCATTAATGTAGTTGACTGCCTGCGTAAGAATTGGCGTATTAGAAGGTAGAACTCTGTCAGAATCCAAATCAAACTCGATACCTTTCAGGATTCTGTCCTCATCACTTATTATACCCGTTGTAGAGGTGGATTGGTTAGGGCAGCCTTGGTTTTCCACCGGTCCAGGAACAGTTACACACTTATCATTGAGATCAATAACGCCGTCCAGATCTACATCCAGTGCAACTCCTGCACCATCAACTCTAGCTCCGGCTGGTGTATCCAACTGTCTATCCCAGTCGTCACAAACGCCATCATTATCTACATCTCCTTTTTTACAAACTTCAAGATCTTGAGTTTTGTCATTCAGAACATCCAATTTGTAATAAATTTCTTGTAGTGGATCGTGCCACATCAAGTGAGACTCGTGTTTTCCTAATTTGAATGTAAGACCTAAAGTTCCGTTGAAGAAGTTATCAGAAACTTGATCTTCAATCAGGTTATACCCTTTTTGACCAACACCTGCACCGTCGAACTCATCATCGCCCGTTACCACATACATCAATCTTCCTTCGATATCAACTCTGTTATTAATTTTAAATTTAAGACCTGCACCAGCTTGACCAAAAAGCGATCCTAATTTGAAAGGCTTAGATTCATAATTTAATGTTTGATTGTAAACTGGGCCTGGATCTTGTCTGTAGGATTTATAGGCCAATGTACCAATACCAGCGTAGCCGTGTAAAGCCCATCTGAAAGGTGATTTGTTATCAGCTCTTCTCAAAAGGTTAGAAAAATTCACATCTCCTAAGATTGAGATTGCGTCATATTGTGTTCTTCCCGCAGGATAGTTTCCTTCCAAAGGTTTGTGATCTTTTGTATTGACTTGACCTTGTCTAGTTTCTCCGTGATCGTATTGTAAGTTAAGTCCGAAAGCGTGGGTAATTGCTTTATCAACGCTTATGTAAGCAGAGTACCCAAAAAGATTCTTACCATTTCCGTTTTTTATAGAACTCATATCCGCTGACTGGATCAATGGTACACCTGCACCAACAGATATAGCCCAATCATTGAATTTTTTAGATTCTTGAGTAAATGGCGAAACATTTTGAGAACCAGAATTGGCATCCGTAGAGACCTTCTGACCTGCTAAACTCATAGGCAACAATAATCCTATTGTTACTAATGATAATAAATTTTGTTTCATATTTTAAATGTTTTTTTCTTAGTTTGTTTATTTTGCAACAAAATATACCCTTCTGTTTGCCTCATTTTTCCACTCCGGACATTTTGTAGCCGGATCGCACTCGATATATTTCAAATCTTCTTTGCCTCTTCCTTCTGCCGTTAAAATATTGGAAGAAACGCCTTTACCCACAAGATATTTTAATACCGCATTGGCTCTAGCTTGAGACAACTTTTTATTATACTCGGAAGAACCACGTGCATCTGTCGCACCTACAACTATAAAATTACTATCACCACCTAAGGTTTTGATAATTTCAGCAGCTTTGTTAAGATCTTGAAAAGATTTTTGTCTGATCACATCTTTATTAAGTTCGAATTCTATGCCATTGAAATACTTATTAATTTCATCAATAGCATTTGTTTTGTTAATTAGAACTTGAGGTGTTTTTTCTGAAGGACAACCATTGTTCTTAATGGTTCCTGGCACAGTTACACATCTATCATTCAAATCTATAACACCGTCTAAATCTGTATCCAATGCTACACCAGCACCATCAACTCTTGCACCAGCAGGTGTGTCTAGTTGTCTGTCCCAATCGTCACAAACACCATCATTATCCTGATCTCCTTTTTCACAAATTTTGAAGTCTTTGAACTGCTCCTCCAATGTAGCTGTTTTAGCATAGGCATTTTGTAATGGATCTACCCAACGTAAATGATCCTGATGCTTGCCTAATTTGAAAGATAGTCCGAGATTAAAAAGCCAAGCATTGTCAGAATAAGTATCATTAATTAAATTATATCCGGGAGGCGCAGTTCTTGTCCATCCGCCGCCATCGAATTCTTCATCACCACTGATTACATAAAGCGCTCTGAATTCAACATCTAATAATCTCGAAATATTGTATCTTAATCCAGCACCACCAATGTATGTAAAACTTGCAATATCAAGTTTCTGCTCTATGTAGGAAGGCCATTTGCTGAGCTTGTCGTTATCCTGCAAATATGCTTTATAACCTGTTAATCCAATCCCAGCGTAGCCGTGCAAGGCCCATCTAAAATTAGACTTATTATCGGTTCTTCGCATCACGTTGGAAAAGTTGATATCTCCCAACAATGCAATTTGATTAAATTTTGTATTACCAACTCCAACTCCCGCAGCGTCATTCAAATATGCTTTCTGCTTGGTTTGACCTCTTGTATACATCAAAGAAAGTCCGAATGTATGGCTGATTTGTTTATCCAAGCTGACATAGCCGTTCCAGCCCCAATTGATTTTACCATCGTAAAAGGATGTCAAATCTGCATTGGCCATAAAAGAAGTACCTCCTCCAGCGGAAACAGACCAATCTTTGAAAAGGCGGCTTTTGTTATTAAAGGTTTGAGGTTCTTGTGCAGTATTACCGTCGTTGGTTTGTGCTTGACCAAGGAAGGGTAACAGGAAAAAAAGTAAAAATTTTTTCTTCATAGTCATCTGTGTTATAAAAATCTATATCACACTATTAATTAATCTTTTGGCAAAATCTCTCTGATAAAGATTCTTATCGTGAGGGATAACTAGTCGTGCAGAAATATATTTTATATTGTTGTATAATATTATATCGATGTCTATAATTCTATCCTGATAAGCACCAAAATCAGCAGAATCGCGTGTACGACCCATTTTTTTTTCAATACCTTTGAGCTCAGAAAGTAATCTTATAGGCGAAAGTTGTGTTTTTAATTTGACTGCAATATTACAAAAATTATTATAACTTTCAAATTCTACAGGTTTTGTTATCAATAATTTAGATTTAATTAATATTGGACCTGCTTCATTCTCTATTTTTTCCAATGCAGCTGCAATATTTTTTTCGGGATTATTTATATTGCTTCCCAGTAACAAAACGACATCATTGTACGACATATAGGTCAAATAATATAATTAGATGAAAAGTTTTTTCAAATTAGTTTTAGCAAATTTAACTGCAATTTTCATTGTAACAGCAGGTTTGTTTGTGTTTTTTATCGCATTTATCATTTTGTCTTCACTATCGGGAGGCACAGATATAAAATCAGATTCTGTCCTGACTTTAGATTTAAAAACAAAAGTAATTGATAGTCCGTCTGAAGATCAGGAGGAAATATTTGCTTTCAAAAAAGAGGAAACACCAGTTTTACTCTATGATGTTCTGAAGGCTATCGAAAATGCAAAAACGGATGATAAAATCAAAGGAATCAGTTTGGAAATGGACAATATCAATGCTGGTATGACTCAACTAGATGACATCCGAAATGCGTTGAAAGATTTCAAGAAAAGCGGGAAATTTGTTTATGCTTACGGGAATGCTGTCTCCCAAGGTGCTTACTATCTGGGCTCAGTTGCCGATAAATATTACCTGAATCCTGCCGGACTGATTGAGCTAAAAGGTCTTTCCACTGAAGTGACTTTCTTCAAAAATTTTGCAGAGAAATATGGCATCGGAATCCAGGTAATCCGTCATGGAAAATTCAAAGCGGCCGTTGAGCCGTTTTTAAGAGACGAAATTTCTCCTGAAAACAAAGAACAGTTATCTACTTTATTGAATGATATTTGGTCTAATACGTCAACCAAAATTGCCAGCTCCAGAAATATTCCTGTAGAAGATCTAAACACAATTACGGATAGTCTTTACAGCTATTTGCCTAATCTAAGTCTCAAATACAAATTAGCAGATCAACTGATTCAAAAATCTGAATACGATAATATCATCAAGAAAAAATTAAAAATAGACACCGATAAAAAGCTTAATAAAATTTCTTTTGCCAAATATTCTCAATCATTAGACTCTGATAACGACGGTAAAAAAATTGCAGTTTTGTATGCTTCCGGAGCAATCTATAACGGAAAAGGTTATGACGGAATTTATTCTGACAACTTTGTCAAAGAAATCAAAAAACTACAGAAAGATGATGATGTAAAAGCAGTTGTTTTAAGAATCAATTCGCCAGGAGGAAGTGCAAATGCTTCGGACGAGATTCTATTTGAAATGCAGCAGTTGAAAAGAAAAAAGCCAGTAGTGGTTTCCTTCGGTGATTATGCAGCTTCTGGCGGTTATTATATTGCGATGGGTGCAGACAGAATTTTCTCAGAGCCTAATACTTTAACAGGTTCAATAGGCGTTTTTGGGGTGATTCCTTACTTCAAAGAATTGGCAGAGAAAAACGGTATCAGAAGCGATGTCGTCTCTACAAATGCAAATTCTAATATGATTTCTGCCATCAATGGACTGAGTCCCGGAACGCTTAATATAATGACCAGAAGTGTAGAATCTACATATCAGAGATTCGTACATTTTGTCACATTAAACCGAAAAAAATCTTTTGAGCAGATTGATGCTATCGGCGGAGGCAGAATATGGTCTGGGGTTCGTGCGAAAGAAATTGGTTTGGTAGATGAGCTTGGATCTTTACAAGATGCTATAAAATATGCAGCAAAATCTGCCAATTTAAAAGATTACAGTGTTTCTGCATATCCTGCTAAAGTTTCAAAATTTGAACAGATATTTTCTTCTGAGACTGAGGAAGACTTCTCAACAAGGTTGATTAAAAACAAAATCGGAAAAGAGAACTTCAAAATTTTTCAGCATATTACAGATCCTGACACCAAATCTGCTGTGATGATGGAAAGTCCTTTTACTATTAAGATTAACTGATTTTTAAAAGCAAATTAAAAAAGCACAAAGCCGTCACTGGTTTTGTGCTTTTTTTTATTGTGATGACAATTTATAGAAATTTTAAGGCATTGGCAAGAGTCATCTTACAGCTCAGTTAGGAGTCTATCTTAATATCTTGCTAAATAAGTCTACAATTGAGTCCTTATTGGTTGATGAATTTTAAACTAAATCAATATCGTTACAAAAAAAAGTCCGCTTAATTGCGGACTCTTGTAAGTACTGTTTTATTCTAAAATTTGTAAGCCAAACTCCAGCTGAATCCCATTGTGAAACTTCCTGAACTTTTACCAAATCCCGGAACAATCATCGGTTCTATTTCTTCTTGTTTGGTGGTGTATGCCAAATAACGAGGCTGGACATTCACATCGATGAAGAAATTACTGTTAAAAACCTGAACCCTTGCTCCCAACATAGCTTCTACCCAATAACTGCTTTGCGTGGAAGGATCGAAAGCTACGGTCACACCTTCACTATTCAAGCCTTTTACAGGAATTGCCTTGTATTCTTGACTGTAAAAACTACCTGCCAATTTTCCGCCGGCGTAGAAACCATTCAGGTCATTTTCCGGATCCATAGATAACATATAAAAACCTCCCACTTTAGCAAAAATACCATCGGCTTTTGCGTCGTAACCATTTTTTTGATACACATTTTTATCGTAACCTAAGTCTATAACCGCATGAACTTTTTTATTGATTCTAGTAGAGACAAAACCTTGAAAAAGTTTTCTATCACCAAACATACTCGTTCCTACATTCAGCACATCTACACCTACTGTTAGATTGGGTTTATATTTCCATTGGATTGAATCTGACTTTTTTGCTTCAGTTTTACTTTGAGAAAAAGCAGCACTGGACAAGAGACTAAAAACGCAGATAAAAATTGATTCTACTTTCATTGTTCAATGAGTTTTGGTTAGATTCTATACTTTGCAAAGGATTATTTTCCAAAAGTTCTGCGTTGAGGTTTTCGTAATTAATTTTAAATCCGCAAGCTGGAGAGACGTAAATTTTCTTTGTGTCGTAACGCACTCTCATTTTGCTTCTAGGACCCACTTTTCTAGTTCTAAAATAAATATCTGTGTAAGGCACATCATCCACTCTCATTGGCACAAAAACAGAATCTACCTTTACCTGAGCTGTTATAATATTGGTCAAAGTCGATTTGCCATAATCCACATCGACATATAGCGTATCAATCGTTATTAATTGATTGCTGGTATTTTCTGCACTTCTAAACTTCAATTTTAGTCTTGGCGTAGAGTCAGAATTTAGACAAATATCATCATCACTTCCACAACTAGTAAGAAACAGCAAAAATCCGAAAACCAATATTAGATTCTTCATTATCAAATCTTAGAAATTACAATAAAATTATTTATTTTTTTTCAAAAGCAAAGCAATATTCTCCACGTGATGGGTTTGTGGAAACATATCTACAGGAAGGATCTTGATGAGATCATAATCCTCTTTCATCAAAGCAATGTCTCTGGCTTGTGTTGCAGAGTTACAGCTTACGTAAACGATTCTTTCTGGAGATAATTTAAGAATTTGTTCCACCACTTTTTGGTGCATTCCATCTCTAGGCGGATCCGTAATCAACACATCTGCTTTTGGATGATTGGCCAAAAACTCATCATTGAAAACATTTTTCATATCGCCAGCGTAGAAAGTCGTATTACTAAGACCGTTCAATTCTGCGTGTTCAATGGCTGCATCAATGGCTTCTTGGACAGCTTCGATCCCAATCACTTGTTTGGCATTTCTCGCCACATATTGAGCGATAGTTCCAGTTCCCGTGTAAAGATCGTAGACAACTTGGTCGCCAGTCAGTTCAGCAAACTCAAGTGTTTTTCTGTATAATTCCAAAGCTTGTTTGTAATTGGTTTGGAAGAAAGATTTCGGCCCGATTTTGAATTTTAATCCATCCATTTCTTCGTAAAGAAAACCTTCTCCAAAATAAGTCTGAATATCCAAATCATAAATACTGTCATTTCCCTTTGGATTAATCGCAAATACAAGCGTTTTGATCTGTGGGAATTGGCTCAGGAGAAAATCAAATAATTTGATTTTTTCCGACTTGTTATCTTTATACAATTGAAAGAGAACCATCCATTCTCCTTTAGAATTCTGACGAAGCATCAAAGTTCTTAAAAATCCTTTTTGTTCCTTAACATCATAAAATTCCAAACCATTTTCTACCGCATATTTTTTAACTGCTAATCTGATTTGGTTTGATGGATCTTCCTGAAGAAAACATTCTTTCAAATCAAGAATCTTGCTCCACATCCCAGGAATATGAAATCCTAATGCATCTCTGTTACCAAAATTTTCCTCAGAACTGATCTCATATTTTGTCAACCAACGTGCATTGGAAAAAGAGAATTCCATCTTATTTCTGTAGAAATATTGATCCGGTGCTCCAAGAATCGGAACTTCCTCAAACTCTGGAAAACCACCAATTCTCCTTATGTTATTAACAACCTCATTATGTTTGAAATCTAATTGTTTTTTATAATCAATATTTTGCCATTTGCAGCCACCACAAGTTCCGAAATGGATACACTTTGGCTCCACTCTGTGCTCCGAGTATTCCAAAATCTCTGCAGCTTCGCCCTCAAAATAGTTACTTTTTGATTTCTGAACGCGTACATTTACAAGATCACCTGGAACTGCACCTTTTACTAAAACAGTTTTACCATCCTCTGTCTTACCAACAGAAACTCCTTTCGCACCGGCGGAAAGGAGTCTGATATTTTCAAGAATTTTATTTCTTCTTTGCTTCATCTATTATTTTGTTTGAGTAGAATCTGCTTTAGGACTCTGTTGCAACAGATCATTTTGCAATTGAGCCTGTGGGTTCACACTTGGAGCCTGCAGACCTGATATTTTATTCATTTCTTCTACAAATTTTGCATCTCCTAAATTATAAAAAGTACTACTAGCTACTTTTCCATCTTTATCAATCAAGAAAAATCCAGGAATTTTGAATCCATAAATAAAGAACTTTTTGGCATAGTCTGACGACAATCCGCCTTCAGCATAATAGTTCGTTCCAGGAATTCCTTTCAACAAGGCATTAGCCGTTTTTGTAAATTGTTCCTTTGTATCATCCAAGTTTACAAATGCGAAATTAACTTTGGATTTGTAAAAATTAACCACTTCTTTCAGAACTGGAATTGTAGATTGTCCGATGTAAGGATTCCAAGAAGCATAGCTCATTACCAAAGTTGGTTTACCGTTGGACTCTATGTTTCCAGATTTGCCATCTAATTTCATAAGACTAACTTTTGGCGCCACTTCGCCTTTTTTAATTCCGAACACAGCATTGATTGCAGAATTAAGATCTCTTTTAACTTCTGAATCCTTAATATATTCTTCACTAACTTTTTGCACTTTTTCCACATCGCTAGTATAAGGATTGAGATCAAATTTCGCAATTACGAAAGCTAAAAGATAATCTTTTGTTTTCTGAGACATCTCTTTATTTGTAGCCAAATATCTTGCAAATATCGTAGACATACTTACGTTATCCTTATCTTTCTGTTTGACTGCAAACTCTTGGAAATCTTTACCTACTTTATTTAAAAGATAATTTCTGTAAACAGGAAGATTCTCAACCATTCTGTCGTTATTAGTGGTTAAAGACTTTTCATAATCAGTAAAAGCTTTTGACACTTTAAAAGAAGGATCACCAATTGACTGTCCGTGTGTAGACTCATACTGAACTAAGAAAGTCAAGATATTGGTTGTCAATTCATCTTTTTTAAGTTTAACAACATCACTATCTGGTCCAATTTTATCAGAAGTTTCATCAAGATTTTTCTCAAGGTCTGCGTGAACTTTTTTAATATCTTTCAAAAAGTCAGATTCTTTTTTCTGTAACAGACCCATATTCAGTTTTGAACTGTATGACTCCATATATTTTTGAGTTTCTGAGATAAAATCATTATTCTTTTTAGCATCTCCCTCAATTTTATAAACTTCAGGAAAAGTAGATGCATCACCAGAAATCTGCAGTTTCTGACCTTTTTTCAAATAAATAAAGTTCATTTTCCCTGCATATGTCATTGCATACATACCATTTTTAGGTGCTTTGAATTCGCTTTTGAAATTACCTTTATCGTCTACGCCTATATTAACTAACGGTAAAGTAGCCACACCAGAAGCTTCGATAAATTCTATTCTTTCCAAAGGAGAACCTCCTTTAATATTTCCTTCAACTTTAACTTTAGAGCATGATAACGCCATAAAAGCAATCAAAAGAAGAAATAAGTACTTTTTCATTGTAAAAATTAATTTGTTGCAAAAATAATCTAATTAAGAACTTAAAAAAAATGAAAATCACATTTTTATCAAAAGATTAACAGATAAACAACTAGAGATTTACGTCATTAGAAGTTGCATCATATTAAAATAGCCACTGCAACAGTAAATGAATAATAGACATTTGGATTCACTAATTATTTCGATAATTGATAAGAGAAAAATAGTGACTATCTTTCGCCTTGAATCAAGTTAAATTTCCAAACTTACGACTAGATTTTTACTCTTCATACCTTCCACAGAACCCTCTGTTGCTGAAGTTAGAATATATCTTGAAAATCTTCCTTAAATTTAAATTTATAGAAAACATCGCAAAGTACCAGCTGCTAAAAATCCTATTGGTTTAGTATAGTCATATATATAAAAATACAATTGATCTACAGACTGGAGGAAAAGATAAAACTTAACATTCAAAATCTGTGGCTATGCTCAAATTGGCACATTGGTTCAAGGAAGCTGAGCAATAGGGGTTTAAATTATTTTCGATGCTCACTAAAACCATTACGAATCACTACAGCGCCATTCTTAATTATTTTGACCAAAGAAGTACCAACGCGGCAACAGAATCATTCAACGCAAAAATTAAAAACTTCAGGT
>JBCNLQ010000033.1:0-37003 GCA_039595375.1 Chryseobacterium sp. | reverse complement strand
ATCGGAGCAGGAATTATTCAACTTTGCAAAATCTATCGGAATCGATGTAAACGAGACGATGGGTAAAGGAAAATTAATCGATGAGATTTTCGGTGAGAAATGTGAAGGTAACTTTATCCAGCCGACTTTCATCACAGATTATCCTGTAGAAATGTCACCATTGACCAAAAAACACAGATCGCAGGAAGGTTTGACCGAGCGTTTCGAATTGATGGTTTGCGGAAAAGAAATCGCCAATGCTTATTCTGAGTTGAATGATCCAATCGATCAAAGGGAACGTTTCGAAGAGCAATTGAAATTAGCTGAAAAAGGAGACGATGAAGCGACAGGTTTCATTGACGAAGATTTCCTTAGAGCTTTGGAATATGGGATGCCGCCAACTTCTGGTCTAGGCGTTGGTATGGACCGACTGATTATGTTTTTGACCAACAATCCATCTATCCAAGAGGTTCTTTTCTTCCCACAAATGCGTCCTGAAAAAACAGTTCCAAAGGTCGAGCTGGGAGAGGATGAAAAAGTAATCTTAGAGGTGCTTGGTTCTCAAGAAGAGCCATTTGAACTTAATGAAGTGAAAAGCCGTTCTCAACTGTCAGGAAAGAAATGGGATAAAGCATCCAAAATCTTAACCAAAAATAATCTGGTTAAAGTGGAGAAGATTGATGAAGTTTTGTGGATGAAATTGGTTTAAAATCATTAAAATATAAAATAAAAGTGGACTTTACAGTTCACTTTTTTTATTGCATTCCTGTTGAAAAATACCTCGGTTTTAGGCTTTCATATCTCGAAAAAAATCACCATATTTGTAAGCATTTTAACAAAATAATTTAACAAAATAAAAAGATTCTTCATCGTCATAACTATTTGAAATAATGATGATTAATTCTTTAATAAAAATAATATGAGTCAAAAACAATATACAGCAAGTAGCATCCAGGCGTTGGAAGGGATGGAGCACGTGAGATTGAGACCGTCGATGTACATCGGAGATGTTGGTGTGAGAGGTCTTCATCATTTGGTTTATGAAGTAGTGGATAACTCCATAGATGAGGCTTTGGCCGGATATTGCGACACAATAAAAGTGACCATTCACGAGGGCGAAAGCATTTCTGTAAAAGATAATGGCCGCGGTATTCCTGTTGATTTTCACGAGAAAGAACAAAAATCTGCATTGGAGGTTGTAATGACCAAAATCGGAGCTGGAGGTAAGTTTGATAAAGATTCTTACAAAGTTTCCGGAGGTCTTCACGGTGTTGGAGTTTCTTGTGTGAACGCACTTTCTACCTTATTGGTTGCGACAGTTAGCCGTGATGGTAAACTATATCAACAAAAATATTCTGAAGGAAAACCGTTGTCAGAGGTTGCAGAAATCGGAACTACGGCTGAAAGAGGAACGGAAGTTTTTTTCCAACCAGACGGAACCATTTTTCAGGAATTGGTGTATAACTATGACACTTTGGCGAACAGATTGAGAGAGTTGTCTTTTCTTAACAAAGGAATTACGATCACTTTGATTGATGAAAGAAAAACGCAAGAAGATGGTAGTTTCCAATCAGAAGTTTTCCATTCTGAAGGCGGTCTCAAAGAATTCGTAGAATATATCGATGGAAACCGTGAATCTATTATGGAGCACGTAATTTTTATGGAAAGCGAAAGAGAGGGGATTCCTGTGGAAGTGGCAATGCGTTACAACACCTCTTTCAACGAGAATCTTCATTCTTATGTCAATAATATCAATACCCACGAGGGTGGAACGCACTTGGCTGGTTTCAGAAGAGCGTTGACAAGAACGCTTAAAAAATATGCAGACGACCTTGGGATTCCGGCCAAAGAAAAAGTAGAAATTACAGGTGACGATTTCCGCGAAGGTTTGACTGCCGTTGTTTCTGTAAAAGTGATGGAACCTCAGTTCGAGGGACAAACCAAAACAAAGTTGGGTAACTCAGAAGTTTCCGGAGCGGTGGACAAAATCGTTGGAGAAATGCTGACCAATTTCTTGGAAGAAAATCCTGCAGAAGCAAAAATCATCGTTCAGAAAGTTGTTCTAGCGGCAAAAGCAAGACAAGCAGCGAAGAAAGCGCGTGAAATGGTACAGAGAAAATCTCCAATGGGAGGCTCTGGATTGCCAGGAAAATTGTCCGACTGTTCTTCCAAAGACCCGGCTGAATCAGAATTATTTCTGGTAGAGGGTGACTCCGCAGGTGGAACGGCTAAACAAGGTCGTGACCGTCATTTCCAGGCGATTTTACCTTTGAGAGGTAAGATTTTGAATGTTGAGAAATCAATGGTTCATAAGGTTTATGATAATGAGGAAATTAAGAATATCTATACCGCACTTGGGGTTTCTGTAGGAACAGAAGAAGATTCCAAAGCATTGAATTTAGCAAAACTTCGTTACCACAAAATTGTGATTATGACCGATGCCGATATCGATGGTTCTCACATTTCGACCTTGATTCTGACTTTCTTCTTCAGATATATGAAAGAACTGATAGAGAACGGGTATATTTATATCGCATCTCCGCCTTTGTATCTACTGAAAAAAGGAAACAAAAAGGTTTATGCCTGGAATGAGAAAGAACGTGAGCAAATCACTTTCGAAATGTCGCCAGACGGAAAAGGCGTAGAAGTGCAGCGTTATAAAGGTCTCGGTGAGATGAATCCTGAACAGCTTTGGGATACGACTCTTAACCCAGAAAATAGAATATTAAAACAAGTAACAATTGACAATGCTGTAGAAGCAGATTCTACATTCTCTATGTTGATGGGCGATGAAGTGCCACCAAGAAGAGAGTTTATTGAGAAAAATGCAGTTTATGCAAGAATTGATGTCTAATATCAATTTAAACTATAAAATCAAACCTTCCAATTTTTTTGGAAGGTTTTTTGTTGAAGAGGGAAATGTGTTGTAAGTCCATGAATTTCTAGTAAAAGATTTTTAAATGATTTGAAAGTTTTGATAAGGTTGAAGTATATATTGAGCTTGTCAAAGTATTTTATAACCTCTAAAATATTGCCATAATTGATAGAAAAATATTTGTGGACTTTGTGCTAAAATTTTAAGTAACTTCAATCACCATTTTAAAGATAAACTTATGAAAAACATTATCACCATTCTATCTTTCGGATTTTTGCTTTTTGCCTGCAACAAGACAGAAAACAAAGAAACATCAATTGCAAAAACAGATAGCATAGAAACCAAAAAAGAATTCGTTGTAGATTCTATCAAAGTTCAGGATTCCGTCCAACTGGCAAAGACTTTAACATTATCATTTGAAAAACAAATCCTTTTGTTCCCGGATATCAGCAACAAAACTATTTTGGACAGTATTTACAAATCTGCAAACATTACGGCTAAAGATTATTCTAAGAAAACCTTGACGGAAGTTTTAGAACAATTAAAAGCTCAATCATTGAAGAAAGATGAAAAGGATGACTATTTGCCAGACTTCAAACAAACCTGGGAGGAAAGTTCTGCAATGAAGGTGAAGTCTCATCACAATAATGTTCTGACTTTGAAGTACTCTGGTGGTGGGTATTCTGGCGGTGCACACGGCTATTATTTTGAGACATACAAAACCTTTGATTTGAAAAACAACAAAGTCATTTCTCAGGCAGACATTTTCAATAATCCTGCGGATCAAAATTGGAACAAGATTTTACAAAATCATATCGACCAGCCGGAGCAGAAAGAAATGTTGTTGGTAAGTAATGTAGAATTGAATAACAATTTCTTTTTTGACCAGGAAAAGATCACATTTGTTTACAATCAGTATGAAATCACAGCTTACGCAGCGGGCGTTGTCTACATTACTCTAAACTTCAAAGACGTCAAAGAGCAATTGAAACCAGAGTTCATTCAACAATTTAATATCAAATAAAATGAGTGTTCAGAATTATAAAAATCACAGGAAGTTTTATCCGCCTCATCATTTTGTTTTTTATCCTTTGATGCTGATTTTATTGGTGTTTTCTCTATTTGAATTTTGGGATAATGCGGTTGATGACAGAGATGTGAGCCTTATTTGGCTTGCGATTGCCTTGATTGTAATATCAATCATTGCTTTATCATTGATGCTGCGTCAGCATTACGCTCTGAGACTTCAAGATAGATTGATAATCACCGAATTCAAATTACGATACTTTACATTGTCAGGAAACCGGTTAGAAAGTTCTACTTATCATTTCTCTGATGCTCAGATCTTTGCATTAAGATTTGCCGAGGATGAAGATTTGATGAAATTGATGCATCTTACGGCGCAAAATGATTGGTCATCAACCCAAATCAAACAAAATATCAGAAACTGGAAAGCCGATAATAAAAGAATCTAGAAAAGGTTTTGTTTAGCTGGCTTTTAATTCTTTGCTAAGTTTTACGCCTTTGCGAACTTAAAAATGTTTTCAATAATATTAAAAAAATCTTTGCGAGCTTTGCGTTCAAAAGATTAACAAAAAAATACTCTGAAATCATCAGAGTATTTTTATTTTTGGGAAATGAAGTTTGCTTTCATCATCAATCCCTATTCTGCAAAAAAAAACTATAAGCCTTTTCTGGAAAGTCTTTCTAAGAAAGTGGTAGATCCGTTGTATCTTGTTTCCAAATCATTGGAAGATACAGAAGATTTTATTAAAAATAATTGGAATCACGTCGATATTTTTGTAGCCGTTGGCGGAGATGGAACTATTTCTGTTGTAGCGCAGAAACTCATCAACACAGAAAAAATACTGGCTGTTTTCCCCGCAGGCTCCGGAAATGGATTTTCCAATGAAAATCATTTTAACAGGAATATTTCTGTTCTTTTGGAAAAGTTAAATCAGAAGAAATTCCGCGAGATTGATACTTTTATGGTCAATGACAATTTCTCCATCAATGTGTCCGGGGCTGGTTTTGACGGAAAAGTGGTGAAAGAATTTGAGAAAACCAATCGGGGTTTCAAGAATTATATCAAAGTTTCAATTAAGACTTTTTTTAATTATAAACCGATTAAAATAAAGTTCTTACAAGAAAGTTACAAACAACACAATGGCAAATATCTGATGCTGAATATCGCCAACACACGCCAATTCGGCAACAACGCCTATATTGCGCCGATGGCGAGCAAAAGTGATGGGTTGGTAGATTTGGTTTTGGTCAAGAAATTTCCACTGACTTATTCGCCCTTTTTTGCGTTCCGAATGTTTACAAAACGCTTGAAGGAAGATGACTATGTGACGTATCTACCAGTTTCAGAAATCGAGTTCAAAGTCAATACAAAAACTTGGCATATTGATGGAGAATTCAAGAAAATCAAATCTCCGATTGCCATAAAAGTTTTGCCGAAGAGTTTGCGGATTTTGGTTTGAAATTACAATTCTTTCTCAGCTTTTTTCAAAATTTTTATCAGATTTTGCAGTTCATCTTTACTGAATTCATTCACGCTGTGGCTGTAATATTCTACAGGAAAAGTAAAGTAATTAACCCATTTTTTCTGATTTTCTTTATAAACTGCGCCAATTTCAATATTATTAGCCAAAGTGAATTTGTACTTTTTTGTTGATTCTCCAACTTTCTCATTTTCCCTTTGTTCAAGAATTTCTAAAGATTGAATCAGTTTTGAAAGTTCATTTTTCTCAATTGTTAAAGTCTTTTTCGAGATACGGTCAAAAGTTTCATATTCCATCATAATTCCCAAGGTAGTTTCAGTTGTATGATCTGAAACATCTTTCATTATGATTTTTTGAATATTTATATCTTTGAATTTCGATAGATTAATAATCTCTTTTTCAATAAGCGTGCTTTTTCTGGAACTGACTTTTAATCCGCTAGATATTGCTCTATCTTTAATAACTGGAGGAGTTGGTGTTGTTATTTGCGCATTTACAGAAATGAAAATACTTGTGATTGCTAATGTTAAAAATGTTTTCATAATGTGATTTATAATTTTAATAAGTTTTCTGATGAGGTAATCTTCTAGAGCATTTTGAAGCTTTTAGTGATTGAGTAAAGTTTCAAGTTTTTCATAATCTCCATTTTGACCAGAATTTTCAGTATTAATATTGGTTCCAATTATCCAGTGTTGTCGGCACCCAAAACAGATCTTTGCAATTCCAATTATTTTTTTTATCGTTTTTAAATATCAAAATATCTCTGTATATGGGAATACACGCGCTAGTATAAGATTCTTCAGCTGTTTTTTCAGTGAATATTTTATCTATTTCGTAGAATTCAATTTTAGGAATTTCTTTTTTAATGTAACCAATTTTATCCATTGATTTTAAGAAATCGATTTGATTTAATTTCTTTGGATGTTCTCCAATGATAATATTGTTTCTTAATTTGTCAATTTCTGAATTGCTTTTGTTCTTATCTAATTTTAAAATATTATTGTCATTAAAATCTATGTGGTAGTAATCAATTTGGTCATAATTAAAATATTTTTGACCATAAACTGGATCAAGAGGTTTTTCTTTTATTTCAGTTTTGGAATTATTTGAGGGTTATGATTGTTTATTACAGGCAAGTACGAATATGAAAATTATTAAATAGTAAAATGATTTCATCAATTTTTTGGTTTTAGTAATATAGCGAATATACAAATCAATATTTATTTTCATTCTATTTTTTATTACATAAAACAGCCAAAATTTACCTATTTTTGTATCAATCACAACTATAAAAGGTGCAGAATAAACTTAAGATTATCAACGATCCGGTTCACGGTTTTATCAAAATTCCTCACGAGATTTTGTTCGATATTATAGAACATCCTTATTTCCAAAGACTCAGAAGAATTTCTCAGACAGGACTTCTTTCACTTATTTTTCCTGGTGCAAAACATACGAGATTTCATCACGCACTTGGGGCAATGAATTTGATGTTCAAAGCATTGGAAACTTTAAAGCTTAAAGGAATTAAAATTTCAAAGAAAGAAGAAGAAGCGGCAATGGTTGCTATTCTGCTTCACGACATTGGGCACGGTCCGTTTTCTCACGCTTTGGAAAACAGATTGATGGACGATTGGCATCACGAAAAAATTTCAATTTTATTAATGAATAGGCTGAATGAAGAATTCGGCGGGAAGTTGGATTTGGCCGTAGAAATGTTTAAAGGTCAATACCATAGAATGTTTTTCAACCAGTTGATTTCGTCTCAGTTAGATGTCGATAGAATGGATTATCTGAAGCGTGACAGTTTTTACACCGGTGTTTCCGAAGGCGATGTGAACGTGGAAAGAATCATCTCGATGATGAACGTGAGCGATGAAAAACTGGTAATTGACGCCAAAGGAATTTATTCGATAGAGAATTATCTGACTGCCAGAATGTTTATGTATTGGCAGGTTTATTATCACAAGACCGCAGCGCTGGCAGAACACGTTTTGGTTCAGATTCTTAACAGAGCAAAATATCTGGTTTCGCAAAATTTAGAATTAGATGCGCCATCCAACTTGAAATATTTTTTAATTAAAAATAAATTTGATGAAGCCACTGAAGAAGACGTCAGAAGGTTTACAATGTTGGATGATATGGATGTTTTCCAAGCCATCAAAGAATGGACAGAAAATCCGGATTTGATTTTATCCAGACTTTGCAAAATTGTAATTTATAGGGATTTTCCTAAAAGTATTATTTCATCAAAACCATTTTCCGAAGAATTTTTGAAACAAAAAATCGAAATGGTCAACCAATACTATAACATTAATAATGGACAAGAATTGGTGGGTCAGATTTCCAGAATGCTTTTACCTTATGATACTGATAAACAACCGATCTATTTGATGGATAAAACCGGAAATAAATTCAAATTAGAAGAGTCGGAAAATCAGATTCTGTTTGGATGTATGGAGACCCCGACAAAGAAATATATTGCTTATTTTCCGAGAGAAATTTTATGATTAAAGTAAAACTATTTTTGATTCGTCATAATTATTTAATGGATAATTAATAAAATATTTATCTTTGCAAACTATGGAATTTAGCGCAGAACAAATTGCAGAATTAATAAATGGAAAAATCATTGGTGACGGAAAGACTGTCATCTCTGGCGTTTCGCCTATAGAGAATGGTCAGCAGGGACATTTGTCTTTTGTTGGTCAAAGCCGCTTTTCACATTACATCAACACAACTGATTGTGCTGTGTTGATAGTTTCTGAAAATCTTATTGAAAATAAAGATTATAAACCTACGATTATTGTAGTGGAGGATGCCTATCTCTCTTTTCAGATTCTGATGAATCTATATCAAGAGATGCAAGGCAGAAGAACGGGAATAGAAGCTGGTTCTCATTTCCACGAAACAGCTAAAGTCGGCGAAAATGTTTATATTGGAGCGTTTACATATGTTTCTGAGAAAGCAAGAGTAGGCGATGGAACACAGATTTTCCCGCACGTATATATTGGTAAAGGTGTGAAAATTGGTAAAAATTGCAAAATTGACAGTGGCGCCAGAATATATGATTACTGTATCGTGGGTGACAATTGTGTGATTCATTCCAACACAGTAATTGGTGGAGATGGATTTGGTTTCCAGCCCACCGCAGACGGTTTTAAAAAAATTCCGCAACTGGGAAATGTGATTATTGGCGACGATGTAGAAATCGGGTCCAATTGCAGTATAGACCGCGCAACCATTGGTTCTACAATTATTGGAAAAGGAACTAAGATTGATAATTTGATTCAGATTGCCCATAACGTAATCATTGGTGAGAATAATGTCATTGCAGCGCAAGCTGGAATCGCAGGTTCCACCGTTATCGGGGATTGGAATCAGATAGGAGGACAAGTAGGAATTGTCGGTCATATCAAAATTGGCAATCAAGTGAAAATTCAGGCTCAAAGTGGTGTGAATTCTTCTGCCAAAGATGGAGAAACACTCTATGGCTCTCCAGCGATTAACTATAGCGACTATAGAAGAAATTACGTGCATTTCCGTAATTTTACCAATATAGTGAAGAGAATAAACGATTTAGAAAATAAAAAATCAGAGTAAAGGTATCAGGAGCCAGAACCAAGTTCTTTCCGCCTCAAAACTATTACAATGAGTGATAAACAAAAAACAATCAAAGAAGACATCAACCTTTCAGGTATAGGTCTTCACACGGGAAAAGAGGTTAATTTGACAATCAAACCAGCAAAAGAAAATACTGGTTTTGTATTTGTGAGAACCGATCTTGAAGGGCGTCCGCATATTGAAGCAGACGTTAATTACGTAACCACTACAGAAAGAGGAACTACATTAGAAAAGTTGGGTGTCAAGATTCATACTTGCGAACACTTGCTGGCAGCTCTTGTTGGGATGGATATTGATAATGCCATTCTTGAAATGAATAGCGCAGAACCTCCAATTTTAGATGGTTCATCAAAATATTTTGTAGAAGCTATCGAAAAGGCGGGTGTTTCTGAGCAAGAATTACCAAGAGAATATCTGGTTATCAAAGAGGTGATGAATTACATCGACCCGGTAACAGGTTCTGAAATCACTGTTATTCCTGCTGACGATTACGAGATCACAACTATGGTAGATTTTGGGACCAAAGTTTTGGGAACTCAAAATGCCAGCATGAAAAATCTATCAGAATTCAAAGATGAGATTGCTCCTGCCAGAACATTCAGTTTTCTGCACGAGCTAGAGCAGCTGTTAGATGCCAATCTGATTAAAGGAGGCGATATTAGTAACGCAATTGTTTATGTAGACAAAGAATTGACACCGGAAACGCTTGAAAAACTCAAAGTTGCTTTCGGTAAAGAAGAAGTTTCTATCCGCCCAAATGGAATTCTAGATAACCTGACACTGAATTTTACCAATGAAGCAGCAAGACATAAATTGCTGGACGTGATTGGAGATTTAGCATTAGTTGGTGTTAGAATCAAAGGCAGAATTATTGCCAATAAGCCAGGACATTTTGTAAATACACAATTCGCAAAAAAACTAAATAGACAATACAAATTGCAAAAAAGAAAAAACGTTCCGGATTTTGATTTGAAAGCAGATCCTGTTTTCGACATCAACGGAATCATGAGATTGTTACCTCACAGGCCACCGTTTCTTTTGGTTGATAAAATTTTACAATTGTCAGAAACCCACGTGGTAGGATTGAAAAATGTTTCCATGAACGAACCTTTTTTCGTTGGTCATTTTCCAAAAGAACCAGTGATGCCAGGTGTTTTGCAAATCGAAGCTATGGCACAAGTTGGAGGGATTTTAGTTTTGGCTAATGTTCCAGATCCGGAAAATTATTCGACTTACTTTGTCAAGATGGATAATGTGAAATTTAAGAAAAAAGTAGTTCCAGGAGATCAGGTAATATTCAAAATTGAATTAATAGAGCCAATCAGAAGAGGAATTGTACATATGCAAGGCTACGGATACGTTGGTGACAGTGTAGTTGTAGAGGCTGAATTGATGGCACAAGTTGCAAAAACTAAAATATAATTTATGATTCACCAACTTACAGCAGTAGATCCTCGTGCCAAAATTGGTAAAAACGTAACCATTGAACCTTTCACAACTATCGGAGCCAATGTTACTGTTGGTGCAGATACTTGGATTGGTCCAAACGTTACCATTATGGAGAACGTGAAAATCGGTAAGAATTGCAAGATTTTCCCAGGAACCGTGATTGGCGCGGTTCCTCAAGATCTCAAATTCGATGGAGAAGATACCCAGGTGATTATTGGAGACGGAACCACGTTACGAGAATGTGTTACCATCAACAGAGGAACGAAAGCTTTAGGATATACAAAAATTGGAAACAATTGCCTGATTATGGCCACTTCCCACGTTGCACACGACTGCATTGTTGGAGATAATGTTATCATTGCAAACGGTTGCGGGATTGCAGGACACGTAGAGATTGGCGATTTCGTAGTGATGGGCGGTCTTTCTGCAGTTCAACAATTTGGAAAAATCGGGAAACACGTGATGGTTTCCGGAGGATCATTAATCAGAAAAGACATCCCGCCTTATGTAAAAGTGGCGAGAGAACCAATTTCTTATGCCGGAATTAATTCCGTTGGACTGAGAAGAAGAGGTTTTACCAATGACAAAATCTTCGAAATCCAAAAAATATACAGAGCCATCTTCCAAATGAAAATGAATACTACACAGGCAATTGAATTCATTGAAAAAGAAATGCTTCCGACTGTTGAAAGAGATGAGATCATCACCTTCATCCAAAACTCTCCAAGAGGTATCGTCAAAGGTTACGGCTCTGGAAAAGAATAATTTAAAATAATACAAGTTTATATATCACTAATGGCAACAAGTAACGATATCAGAAAAGGACTTTGCATAGAATACAGCAATGATATTTTCAAAGTTATAGAATTTCTACATGTAAAACCAGGTAAAGGTCCTGCTTTCGTTAGAACAAAATTGAAATCCGTAACCAACGGAAAAGTATTGGACAATACATTCTCAGCAGGTCACAAAATCGATGAAGTAAAGGTAATCACAAGAAAATTCCAATATCTTTATGATGATGAGAATGGATTCCACTTCATGAACAACGAAGACTTTTCTCAGCTTTATCTTAATAAAGAAATGATTGAAAATGCAAATTTGATGAAAGCTGGAGAAGAAGTAACCATCATCCTGAAAGAAGCAGATGAAACACCACTTTCTGCCGAGCTTCCTCAGTCTGTTTACCTAGAAGTTATCGAAGCAGATCCAGGTGTGAAAGGAAACACAGCAACCAATGCTTTGAAAAACGCCATTGTAGAAACTGGTGCTAGAATAATGGTTCCTTTGTTCATAGAGCCAGGAGACAAAATCAAAATCAGTACAGAAGACGGTTCTTACTTAGAAAGAGTAAAATAAATCATACCATAAAGCTGGAAGCGTAAGTTTTCAGCTTTTCTTTTTTATGGCAGCTTTTCCGCCTTCCGTTCCCGCTTTTTTGTTTTTTATTGCCTTCGCTTTGCTCAGCCAACAAAAAACAAAAAGAGCTCCACTCAAGTCGGGCTGCTGATTGGTATCCATAAAGAAGATCGTCATCAAAATCAAATTATCTAAAATATAACAGCAAGCTATGACTTTCAATCAACCACAAACACTCAAAGTTATTGCAGATATCATTGGTGCAAAATATATAGGAGAGGAGACTTTTCCGGTTTTGGGAACCAATGAAATTCACATGATAAAACCTGGCGAAATTGTCTTCGTCAATCATCCCAAATACTACGACAAAGCTCTTAATTCTGCTGCAACCATCATCTTAATCGATAAAGAAGTAGAATGCCCGGATGGTAAAGCGCTTTTAGTTTCTGATGACCCTTTCAGAGACTTCAATAAGATTAACACTCATTTCACAAGAATTTCGAATTTCAAAGAAGAACTTCACGATTTACAAGTGGGAGATGGCACTTCTATTCATCCCTCAGCCGTGATTGGAAACGACGTCCGAATCGGAAAAAATTGTCACATCTTTCCCAATGTTGTCATCGGCGACAGAACTGTAATAGGAGATAATGTGATCATCCAGTCCAATACTGTGATTGGTGGCGATGCTTTCTATTACAGAAAACTGAATGGTAATTTTGACAGATTGATTTCCGTAGGTAATGTTGTCATTGAAAATAACGTAGAAATCGGAAACTGTTGTACTATCGACAGAGGAGTTACAGATTCTACTGTAATAGGAGAGGGCAGTATTATTGACAATCAAATCCAGATTGGACACGATACAGTTATCGGCAAAAAATGCCTGATAGCCTCACAAACCGGAATTGCAGGATGTTGCGTCATCGGAGACGAGGTGACGATGTGGGGACAAGTTGGTATTGCTTCTGGCTTGACGATTGAATCCGGAACCGTTTTGCTTGCGCAGGTGGGAGTCAACAGAAATCTAAAAAAAGGAACCTATTTTGGACCCATTGCAGAAGAGTTCCGGGATTATCTGCGAAAGGAAGTGAAAGTCAAAAATCTGAAGTAAATCATATTTTATTAATTTAAAAAAATAATTATTAAAAGAAATTTTTGAATTATTATCGTTATTTTTGCGAATAACAAAAGTTTATAAAATCAATAAATTATAATAAAAAATGTCAATATTAGTAAACAAAGATTCTAAAGTTATCGTACAAGGATTTACGGGTAACGAAGGTACTTTCCACGCAGGTCAAATGATCGATTACGGAACCAACGTTGTTGGAGGTGTAACTCCAGGAAAAGGAGGTTCTGAGCACTTGGGTAAGCCAGTTTTCAACTCAGTTTCTGAAGCTGTAGAGAAAGCAGGTGCAAACGTGAGTATTATTTTCGTTCCGCCAGCATTTGCTGCAGATGCTGTGATGGAAGCTGCTGAAGCTGGTATCAAAGTAATCGTTTGTATTACAGAAGGTATCCCTGTTGCTGATATGGTAAAAGTAAAAGATTATATCCAAGACAGAGATGTTCGTTTGATCGGTCCAAACTGTCCTGGTATCATCACTTCCGATGAGGCTAAAATTGGAATTATGCCAGGTTTTGTTTTCAAAAAAGGAAAAGTGGGTATCGTTTCAAAATCAGGAACTTTAACTTATGAAGCTGCTGACCAGGTTGTGAAAGCTGGTTTCGGAGTTTCTACAGCTATCGGAATTGGTGGGGATCCAATCATTGGAACTACGACAAAAGAAGCTTTAGAATTGTTCATCAACGATCCAGAAACTGAAGCGGTTGTCATGATTGGAGAGATCGGAGGATCTTTGGAAGCAGAGGCAGCAAGATGGTATAAAGAAAGCGGATCTACAAAACCAGTGGTAGGTTTCATCGCTGGACAGACTGCTCCAAAAGGTAGAACAATGGGTCACGCTGGAGCTATCGTTGGTGGTGATGATGATACTGCACAAGCAAAAATGGCCATTATGAAAGAAAACGGAATCCACGTTGTAGATTCTCCTGCAGAAATTGGTAAAACGGTGGCTGCGGTTTTAGCGTAACAAAAATTATAAGTTTACCTTATTAAAATATATTTTGAGAAGCTCTAACTGAGCTTCTCATTTTTTTATCTAAATTTGAACCAGAAAAATTATAAACACATGATTATGAAAAAAGTAGTTTTTGGCGCTTTGCTTTCAATATCGTTTTTTGCTCAGGCACAGATTGATTTGAGATCTACAGAATTTGGTTTGGTTGCTGGAGGAACATATTCTAGAGTTAGAAATGCGCACAATCCTTCTGGACCACGGGTCTCCGTTTTGGGAGGTGTAACTGCTCAGGCGCCAATTGGCACGGCAGAGCAATATTATCTTCAGATGGAAATTTTGTACTTTGGAGCTGGTGAGACGGGAAAGGCTAAAGGTGCTAAAGGAGCAAGAGGATATGATGCTGTTTACGGAAACAATTATATCAGTGTGCCATTTAACTTCAAAGCTTATTTCTCAGAGGCAGAATCTGAATTTTACGGTTTGATTGGTCCAAGGTTTAATTTTCTTATTAATCAGAAAGTAAAAAATGTTCCTGAAGGAAGGGATTATTATGATCCTAATGTGGTAAATCCAGATTACCCTGAAATAAATGGGAAAGCCAATTCTTTTAACTTTGGTGTTGGCGTTGGTGTGGGCTTTAGTTACAAACGTCAGTTGGAGCTTGCCCTGAAATATGATATTGGATTGTCCAATGCCTACCCAAATTTGGTAGAATCTTGGACGATGGATCCCAATTCTCAAAAGAAAAAATCAGAACAAGTTATAAGTTTAGGCTTGACTTACCTTTTCAAATAAAAAATTAAGGCTGTGAAATTTCACAGCCTTAATTATATTATTTATTCTTGATAAGCTCTCGGATTTTTCCTTCTATTTCCTCAGAAAGTTCAGGATTGTCCTTCAAAAGATCTTTCACAGCATCTCTACCTTGTCCCAATTTTGTATCTTCATAGCTGAACCAAGATCCGCTTTTCTTCACCACTGCAAGATCTACAGCCGTGTCCAAAATTTCTCCAGATTTAGAGATACCTTCACCATACATAATGTCAAATTCTGCCATTTTGAAAGGTGGAGCAACTTTGTTTTTTACGACTTTTACTTTCACACGACTTCCTATCGCTTCGTCACCATTTTTAATTGGTGCGCTTGCCTTTCTGATATCAATTCTCACAGAAGCATAGAACTTCAGTGCGTTTCCACCAGTTGTAGTTTCAGGATTTCCAAACATTACCCCGATTTTTTCACGAAGTTGATTGATGAAAATTACCGTACATTTTGTTCTTGAGATAGAACCTGTCAATTTTCTCAAAGCTTGTGACATCAGCCTTGCGTGAAGCCCCATTTTAGAATCGCCCATCTCTCCTTCGATTTCCGCCTTTGGGGTTAATGCCGCCACAGAATCGATTACCACGATGTCAATCGCACCAGATCTGATCAAGTTGTCGGCAATTTCCAAGGCTTGTTCACCGTTGTCCGGTTGCGAAATAATTAAGTTTTCAAGATCGACACCCAACTTCGCTGCGTAGCTTCTGTCAAATGCATGCTCTGCATCTATAAAAGCTGCAATTCCGCCTGTTTTTTGCGCTTCTGCAATCGCATGGAGCGTCAATGTTGTTTTACCAGAAGATTCTGGACCGTAGATCTCTATCACTCTACCTTTTGGATAGCCACCAACGCCCAAGGCCAGGTCAATACCCAAAGATCCCGAAGAGATTACTTCAGTAGTTGTATCTACAGAATCCTCTCCCAAAGTCATTACAGTTCCTTTTCCATAGGTTTTATCTAGTTTTTCCAGCACCAGTTGTAGTGCTTTTTTCTTATCGTCGTTTGTACTCATTATATCAAAAAATTATTCTCAAAAATAATCATTTTAATCGTCAAAGCCTAATTTTTTTGTGCTGTTAGAGCTAAAATTGAGTTAATAAAATCCTAAAAAATTTTTGTAGGGAAAACTTAGCATCTACAAAAAAACTCCGCCCAAAAGCAGAGTTTTAATATTATTTTTAAGCTGAAGCTATTCGCAAAAATCTATTTGCTAAGAGCTACTACATCCGATTTACCACATTGATTCCCAATATAGACAGTGATTTTTTAATCGTTTTTCCAGTCAAGCTAGACAACTGAAGGCGGAAATGTTTTGCATTTTCATCATCCTGATTCAGAATTGGATTATTTTGGTAGAATGAGTTGTATGTTTTAACCAATTCATAAACGTAATTCGCAACCAAAGCTGGACTTAGAGATTCTGCTGCTTTGCTCACAATCTCTTTGGATTCAGATAAAAGCATAATCAAATCCTTTTCGCTTTCATTCGGAAGATAAGTTCCCAAATCTTCTTTGGCAGAAAAATCTGCCTTAGCCAAAAGTGACTGGATTCTCGCATAAGTATATTGAATGAACGGTCCTGTATTTCCATTGAAATCGATACTTTCCGCAGGATTGAAAAGCATTTTCTTTTTCGGATCCACTTTCAGGATGAAATATTTCAAAGCACCTAATCCAACAGTTTCATAAGAACGCTCTTTTTCTTCATCACTCAAACTTTCCAACTTGCCCAATTCCTGAGATTTTTCTTTCGCTGTCTGATACATTTCCTGAACCAAATCATCAGCATCAACCACAGTTCCTTCACGGGATTTCATTTTGCCTTCGGGCAATTCTACCATTCCGTAAGACAGATGGAAAAGCTGGTCAGCCCATTCATAACCCAATTTTTTCAGAATTTTGAATAAGACTTGGAAGTGATAATCCTGCTCATTTCCAACCGTATAAATCAGTTTCTGTAGGTTATTCTTTTTAAAACGTTCCACAGCAGTTCCCAAATCCTGAGTCATATAAACCGAGGTTCCGTCTGAGCGCAGCAATAGTTTTTGGTCAAGACCTTCGTCCGTCAAATCGCACCAAACAGAACCGTCTTCTTTTTTGTAAAGAATCCCGTCTTCCAAACCTTTCTGAATCAAATCTTTTCCCAGAATATAAGTATTGCTCTCATACTGAACCTGGTCAAAATTAACACCCAATCTTGAGTAAGTTTGGTTGAATCCTGCATAAACCCATTCGTTCATCATTTCCCAAAGTTTACGAACTTCAGGGTCGTTTTGCTCCCATTTGAAAAGCATTTCCTGAGCTTCGATAATAGATGGTGCTTGCTTTTTCGCAACTTCCTCATCTATTCCGTCTGCAACCATTGCTTTAATTTCGGATTTATACAATTTATCAAATTCAACATAGTAGTTTCCAACCAATTTATCGCCTTTCAAACCAGTAGATTCCGGTGTTGCTCCGTTTCCGAATTTCTCCCAAGCCAACATCGATTTGCAGATATGGATTCCACGGTCATTGATGATTTGAGATTTGATCACATTGTAACCATCCGCTTTCAGGATTTCGGCAACAGAGAAACCGAGAAGATTATTTCTAATGTGTCCCAAATGGAGAGGTTTGTTGGTGTTTGGCGAAGAATATTCTACCATTACCGTTTGGTTTTTCGGTGTCACGTTATCAAAGTCATTGCTAATTTCGGATAATTGCTCGGCAAACAATTGGTCTTTGATTTTAAGATTAAGGAAACCCTTTACCACATTGAAGTTTTCAACAAAGTCGATTTGATTTTTCACTTCTTCGCCCAATTCGTTTCCGATCGCATCAGGGCTTTTTTTCGCCTGTTTTACCAAAGGAAAAATGACGATAGTTAAATCACCTTCAAACTCAGTTTTATTTTTCTGAACTTCCAGTGTCACACCTTCGATTCCGTAGAGTTGAGCTATGATTTCGGTTATTTTGGATTGTATATTTTGTTTAATATTCATTTCGGAATTTTGTGTTGCAAATTTAAAAATTTAAAATAGGTTTTGAAATATTTTATCAACCACGTGGTCACATAGTTTCATAAAATATTTTTAAGTAGAATCCTATTTTAACTTTATTAATAAAAATTTTTCTATGTACCTAAGTGGTTTTCACTAATGCTTAGTTTTAATTAGCTAAAGCTTTCCTCTTACTCAATCTCAAAAACCTTATTACCAAGAGAATCGCAGAAATCGTCAATCCAATTCCAAGCGCAATCCACATCCCAAAGGCACCCATTTTCATCGTCACGCAAAGAAAATAACCTGCTGGAATTGTGAAAACCCAATAGGCCAAAAACGTGATTATACTCGGGATTTTTACGTCTTGTATTCCTCTCAAACATCCCAAAGCTGTCACCTGGATTCCATCTGATAGTTGAAATAATGCGGCGATAATCATCAGTTTAGAAGCTAATTCAATCACCAAAGTATCACTTTCTTTCGTGAAAAAATGTGGTAAAATATTTCTAAATAGAATGAACATTACACCACAGAATCCCATATAAATCAAGGTTAATTTGAAATTATTAATCCCGATTTTCCTCAAGCCCACATAATCACCAACTCCCATTTTGTTTCCAATCATTACCGTTGAAGCTACACTAAATCCGATACAAAGATTGAAAGTGAACGACGCCATAGACAATGCAATCTGATGCGAAGCAATATCCTCTGAACTTACCAATCCGCAAATAAAAGCGGCTGCGGCAAAGGCGGTTACTTCAAAAAACATTTGCAATGCGGTTGGTAATCCCAACTTAAACATTTTAGTAAACATCTCTTTGGTAAAAAGACTAATTTTTAAAGAAAAATCTTTGATATATTGTCTTGTTTTAGGCTCTTTGACTAAGACGAAATACAGGAAAACCACCATGAAAATTCTGGCAATCAAAGTTGCTAAAGCCGAACCCTGAACACCCATCGCTGGTAATCCGAAAAGTCCTTTGATGAAAACGTAATTTAATGCGACATTAATGACATTTGCAATAATGGTCGCTTTGGTCACGCCAATCGTAAAAGACAGACCTTCCGAAACCTCTCTCAAAGTTTGGAACATCATAAACGGTATCATTGTAAATGCCATTATGCTCAGGAAACTTATCGTGTTTGGGATAATTTCTCTAGGCTGATCCATGTGATAGATCAATGGAAGAGCGACCAGCAAAATAACCATCAACAGTGTTCCGATTCCCAAGTTAATCACAAATCCGTGTCTGAAAACCGAATTAATCACATCGTGTTTTTTCTGAGAATTAGCCTCCGAAACCAATGGCGGGATCGCGAAAGAAAATCCCAAAGCTAAAACGAAAATGGAAAAGAACAACGCATTTCCCAAAGATACCGAAGCCAAAGCCTGAGCGCCTAAAAGTTTTCCAACGATGATGTTATCGAACAGATTTACAGAAACTTGTCCCACTTGTGTCAGCATTACGGGAAGTGCCAGCTTCAGTCCTTCCCGTGTATATTGTTTATTTAAAAAATTCATTTTATTTCATATATAATGTTATAAAAAGAAAAGTCATAATCAGTATCTTTTCAATATTATTCAAAAAAAACCGCCTAGTTGCAAAGAACGAGACGGTTAAATATTTTTATTTATTTAATCTTATTTCTTTACAAAACTCGCAACGTCGTCAGCAGTCACAGGGTCTGCACCCAGGATGATAAGCCTTTCTACCACGTTTCTAAGTTCTCTGATATTTCCTGTCCAGTCAAATTGTTGCAATGCTTTGATGGATTTTTCGTCAAATTTCTTGGCAACAGAACCATTGTCATTAGCAATCAATTGAGTAAAATATTCCACCAGTAGAGGAATATCTTCTTTTCTGTCGTTCAGAGACGGAACATTGATTTCTATTACAGAAAGTCTGTGGTACAGATCTTCACGGAACTTTCCTTGTGCAATTTCGTTAGTCAAATTCTTGTTCGTAGCCGCAATGACACGCACATCCACTTTGATTTCTTTGTCGCTTCCAACTGGGGAAACTTTACTTTCCTGTAAAGCTCTCAAAACTTTTGCCTGAGCAACCAGACTCATATCTCCAATCTCATCCAAGAAAATAGTTCCGCCATTGGCTTGTTCAAATTTTCCGGATTTATCTTTGATTGCGCCTGTAAAAGAACCTTTCACGTGTCCGAAAAGTTCACTTTCAATCAGTTCTGATGGAATCGCCGCACAATTTACCTCAACCATTGGCCCGCGGGAACGTTCGCTTTGGGAATGGATGGCGTGTGCCACCAATTCTTTACCAGCACCGTTAGGCCCCGTAATCATAACTCTCGCATCGGAAAGTGCCACCTTATCAATGATTTGCTGAATCTTTTTAAGAGCAGATGACTCGCCAATCATCTGATATTTTTTGTTCACTTTTTTCTTAAGCTGAGAATTTTCCTGTTTAAGAGTCGAGTTATGCTTTTGCAGATTGCCTTTGTCTAGTGCATTTTTTACACTGGTAATCAATCTGTTGATGTCAATAGGTTTGGAGATGAAATCGTATGCACCTTCTTTCAGACAGCTGACAGCAGTATCAATGTCTGCGTGACCGGAAATCATCACAAAAGTAGTATCGGGTTTTAATTGGAGACTTTGTTTCAAAAGTTCGGTTCCTGATATTTTTGGCATTTTGATATCAGAGATTACCAGAGCAAAGTCTTCTTTCTCTATATATTTAAAACCTTCAAAACCATCTTCGGCAATTTCGAATTGGTATTCAGGGAGTTCGTCTGATAAAATACTGTGTAGAACGCCGGATATTGCTTTTTCGTCTTCTACGATTAAGATTTTTTGCATAGGTGCAAAGATACAAATTTTAAAATTCGCAACGTGAAATTATTATGGTTGTTTATTTCGAAAATTGAAATATAGAAATATTCTAAAAACAAAGAAAGTGAGTTTTGTAGACTAACCGGCTTTGCAATAGCGATAGAAGCGGTTATCCTTTTTATAAAGCATAGGAATAGGAGTGGGGAGAAAAAGATATTAGCGGATAGCGCGACCCGAGCGTTGGGAAAGTTAGGGAAGGGGATTGCCCAAATTTTAATTATTCTATAGTGATTTTCTTCGTAATCTGCTTTTCTCCCATATTAAACGTTCCTAAATAAAGACCTTTCGGAAGTTTTGAGATATTAATTTTATTTTGGTTTTCTGTTTTGCTCAGCATTTTTCCGTCCAGCGATGTAATCGTAAAAGTGAAATTCTGATTTTTGATGTTTGGAAATTCTAATTGGAGATAATCTCTAGCGGGATTTGGGTAAAGAGTAAAATTGGTCGTCAATTCTGCTGCAGAATCGGTTGCTAACATCTGACCAGCAACTGCAAAATGTTGTATTGCGCCAGTCGTAGCTTTGGCAATATTGTAAATGTAAACTGGGTCGAGATTGCCAAAATTGTCATTGACCGTGTGGGCGTAGGGCGTTTTATTGTACTCAAAAAGTCCAGTAATAATCTCTCCATTTGCTTGAAACGGCATATAGTCAGATGCATACGCATAGCTCAGATTGGTTTTTAGACTGGAATACAAGGTTACGCAGTTCATCAGCTGTTGTGTGAAACTATTCGAAGCAGCGTTGTTTGCACTTGGAGAATTAGATTCATCTCTTTCGCAGGTGATGGTGTCGTTGGTTCTTCCTTTTATGCCGCCAACTTCATCAATATTAAGAACCAAACGGATATTCATTTTTGGATTGGTAGCATTCACAACGCTGGAAACGTAATGAGCGGAACCTAGAAGGCCTTGCTCTTCCCCAGAAAAGTTGATGAATTTGATAGAATATTCTGTAGGGATATTTTTTAGAAGCCTAGCTGCTTCCAGAATTACTGAGACACCGCTTCCGTTGTCATTGGTTCCTGCTCCGGTAATCGTATCGTAATGGCCGCATACAATCAAGTAAATATTGGGGTATCTGGTTCCTTGTTTGGTGACAATGATGTTGGAAGAGGTCTGCCCGTTGTATGTAAAATTGTCACGCGTAATTTCTGTTTCCGAATATCCAAAGGAAAGATATTTGTTCTTGAGCCAGATATATGAGTTGTTGTTGGCTGTAGAACCTGTGGTTTTTACGCCGAGACCTTCAAATTCTTGAAGATAAGTATTGATATTGTTTTGTGAAACAAGATTGCTGATATTAGAGTAATTCTGATTGAATGTTTGAGAGTTGGCAAAAAATCCCAAAAATAAAGTCGAAAATAATAAGTTTTTCATTGACCAAATAACTTGTCAGCAAATATATATAAAAAGGAGAAGACTTTTTGAGTGTCTTCTCCTTTCGTTTAAAAAAACTATTACTAACTTAAAAACTAATTCGTTGCTTTTCTGACTTCTGCTTTTACATCTTCGCTGGCATCCTTGGTTTTTTCCCAAGCGTCAGAAGCAGTATCTTTTGTGCTTTCCCAAGCTTTTTCTGCAAAATCTTTGGTGTCTTCCCAAGCTTCGGAAGCGCTAGCTTTTAGATTTTCGAAGAAGCCATCTCTGGTGGGCTCTTCATTTTTTCTTTTTTGTTCGTTGATATAATTTCTTGCTTTATCGGCATAATCATTGACTGTGTTTTTTGTTTTTTCAGCTGCATTTTCTAGAGAATTTTCTGTTCTATCAACTGCTCTTTCTGCGTCATTGTATTTTTCGTCGTGCGTAATCATAATATTTTGTTTTTGTGATTAATATTGAAAAATTTGATTTGATACTCATCAATTATTCAATTACGATGCCGTTAAATCTTAATGAATGTTAAAGTAATGATAAATTAATCAAAAACAAAAAAAGCAATTTTCATTGCTGAAAATTGCTTTTGTAATATTTGAATAGTTAGATGTGAAAATTCAGATGTAGTCCAAAATTTTAATTAGAAAATTTGAATGAATAACAATCTAAAATTTGACATCTGAATTCTCATACTATTTAATAATTCTGTCAAGAACCCATTCGATCATCATTTTTTCAGAGGCATGATGGTCACTTGCAAATTCGCCACGTCTTCTGTTAGCGATAACACAGTTTACAGTAATTGCTTTATGTCCTAATAATTTTGACAAGGCATAAATGGCAGAAGTTTCCATTTCGAAGTTGGAAATACCAAGGTCATTCAAGGTTTCAAGGAATTGATCATCCAATGCTTTCAATCTTAGCTGGCGACCTTGTGGTGCATAAAATCCAGGGAAAGTTGCTGTATTTCCTTTGTACTTTGCATCAGCATAATAGTCTGCACTTTCTTTGGCCCAGTCTGCAAAATATAACATCGGTTTGATTCTCTCGTAAGGGAATTTTTCCAAGAAATTCTTACTGAATTCATTCTCAAACTGATAATCCTGATAGAAATGCATCAATCCGTCCAGGCCAACTACATTTTCCGTTACCAGCATATTATTAACTTCGATGTCAGGATTCACACTGCCGCAAGTTCCCATACGGAAAAGCTCCAGCGATTTGTGTTCTTTCTTGAATTCTTTTTCTTTCAGATCGATGTTTACCAAGGCATCCAACTCGTTCATCACGATATCGATGTTTTCTGTCCCGATTCCCGTTGACATTACCGTAATTCTCTCGCCACGCAAAGTTCCTGTATGCGTATAAAATTCCCTTTTGTTCTTTTTGATTTCGATAGAATCAAAGAATTTTGAAACTTTCGGAACTCTGTCCGGGTCACCCACAAGAAGTACTTTGTCTGCGAGATCTTCCGGGAGAAGATTAAGGTGGTAAACACTTCCGTCTTCATTCAGTACCAATTCGGAAGCTGCTAGTTTGTTTATCATATTTTTGATTTATAATTATAAAATTTAAAAAACTGAATGCCTAAAACAGCCACTCATTTTTGAAATTAAAAAGGTGTTAAAGTTAACAAAATTCTCTATCCGCAAAAGAATTGGAGCTTTTTATTTTTAAAAACTATTTAGGATTCTTTTTTAATTTAGTTTTGCCACATAGGTCCATAGTTTTTGAAGGGAAAATAGATAATTGTTATTCCTATTTTACTTTTTATGGATTTAATTTGCTATGTGACTTAATTTTTCTATTCGAAGGATGCTACTAGTTCGCAATTGCATTCCCTAAAAAAAATCCTGTGCTGAAACACGCCTGCAAAAGATAACCGCCCGTTGGCGCTTCCCAATCCAGCATTTCTCCAACGCAAAATACATTCGGGAAATTCTTAAGTTGCAGTTGATGATTCAAAGCTGAAAAAGCAACACCTCCTGATGTCGAAATCACTTCATCGATCGGTCTGAAACTGAGGACTTCCATTGGGAATTTCTTCATTAGTTTTGAAAGAATTTCGATGTTTGTGTAAGTTTCCTTATCCAAAGTTTTCAGGAGATTCAGCGCCGTTGTCGCTAGTTTCAGTTTCCTTTTCAGAACTTGACTTATTCTGTCTGTCCCATTCAGTGCATTGAAAATTTCGGACTCAGAAAAGTTTGGTTTCAAGTCTATATATATGGTTAATGGAAAATTATGGGGTCTCGTAAAACGGTTGAGATAATAGATAGGACTTCCCTCTATGCCATATTTTGTGAAGACCAGTTCTCCGATTTTATCATTTCCATCAAATGAAACTTTGATATTTTTAAGATATTGACCTTGTAATTGATGGAATTTGGAATCTGTATTGTAACCAGAATTGGCAGATTGCAGTGGATTAATCTCAATATTTTTCGGTTTTAGAATCTCAATCCATTTGGCATCAGAACCTGTTTTTTTCCAGGAACCGCCGCCCATTGCGAGAATCAGTTTGGTGTAATTTATTTTCTGAATCCCAAGATTATTTTGAATCGAGACAGAATCTTTATCAAAATCGATCAAAGTTTGCTCGTAATGAATCTTGACGTTCAATTGCTCCAAATGCTCGAGCCAAGCTTTCAGAACCTGAATCGGTTTGAAGTTTTTGGTAGGAAAGATCTTTCCGGAACTCCCAACGTAAGTAGTGATTCCTAAATCCAAAAGCCAATCGATGACTTTCTTATTATCAAAACTCCTAACGATATTTTGGATTTCAGGTGCGTTATATTTCTGGATAAAAGTTTCAATATCTTCATTATGCGTGAGGTTGAATCCTCCGTTTCCGGCTACCAAAAACTTTCTTGCGGCGGCTTTGTTTTGCTCATAGACTTCGACGGGGAAACCTTTTTCGGCTAAAACTTGCGCTGCCATCAATCCTGCAGGACCAGCACCAATAATGATGATTTTATCCTCCAACACGTTTGGTTTTGTAACCCAAATCTTTTAGGATAGCCATTATTTTGTCCCGATTATCGCCTTGGATAATAATGGTTCCGTCTTTCTCAGAGCCACCGATTCCCAGTTTGGTCTTGATTTTTTTAGAGATTTCTTTCAGGCCTTCATCATCGCCTTCCCAACCTTCGATTAGGGTAATAGGTTTTCCATTTCTGCCTTTCTTTTCGAATTTGCAAACCAAAGGTTCTTTCTGCTTGAAGTTTTCTTTGGCTTCATCGGGCATTTGGAAATCCTGTTCTTCGTGTTCAGGGAAAAGGTTTTTCAGTTGGTCTCTTAAGTCCATTTTGTATCTTTAAATGAGGGTTTAAAATTACAGATATTAGTTGAGTGATGAAAGTTAAGTTGGAGAATTATATTTTTTGATTTGTTTATAAAAATATTTCAAAATAAAAGAAGAAAATGAATTGATAGTCTACACGTATTCCGAGTTGATGAAAAAATTTGATTTTATTCCAAATAATTTTGTAGCTAAAATAAAGTAAATCTACTGGAATGAGATTAATATTTTTAATTACAATCAAAAAAACAAACCCCAAAATTCCCCAATCCCCATTCCATTTCGTAAATTTGTAGTAACAAAACAAAATTAAAAATGTCAAAAAAAGCAATACTCGCCATATTAGACGGCTGGGGAATCGGTCTTAATGACGAAGTTTCCGCTCTCAAACAAGCCAAAACGCCCTTTATAGATTACGCCCTTCAAACTTTTCCAAGCACAACCCTAGAAGCAAGTGGTTTGGCAGTTGGTCTTCCGGCTGGACAAATGGGAAATTCTGAAGTAGGACATATGAATCTTGGCGCCGGTAGAGTCGTTTACCAAAATCTGGTAAGACTAAATATGGCAGTAGAAACAGGAAGTCTTGGAAAAGAACCTGTCATCCAAGCTGCTTTCGAATACGCCAAAGCAAATAACAAAAAAGTACATTTCATCGGTTTGGTTTCCAATGGTGGTGTGCATTCTCATATCAATCACTTGAAAGGTTTGTTGACGGCAGCTCACGAATTCGGATTCAATGATAATGTCTTCGTTCACGCGTTCACAGACGGTAGAGATTGTGACCCAAAATCTGGTAAAGGTTTCATCGAAGAACTTTTAGCGCATATGAAATCTACAACGGGGAAACTGGCTTCTGTTATCGGTCGTTATTATGCGATGGACAGAGACAGACGTTGGGAGCGTGTGAAGCTGGCGTATGATGTGATGGTGAATGGTGTTGGAAAAGAAACTAAGGATTTTGTACAGTCGATTCAGGATTCTTATAATGAGGATGTTACGGATGAGTTTATTCAACCAATTGTTGCGGTTCAGAATCATTTTCCGATTGCTAAAATTGAAGACCACGATGTGGTGATTTCTTTCAACTTCCGCACAGACAGAGGTCGTGAGATCACCGAAGTGCTTTCTCAGCAGGATTTCCCAGAATATGGAATGAAAAAACTGGATTTGTACTATGTGACTTTGACGAATTATGATAAAACATTCCAGAATGTAAAAGTTGTTTTTGATGAAAATGTTCTTCAGAAAACAATGGGTGAAGTTTTAGAATCTGCGGGTAAATCACAAATCAGAATTGCAGAAACTGAGAAATATCCGCACGTGACTTTCTTTTTCTCAGGCGGTAGAGAAGCAGAATTTGTTCACGAAAGACGTTTGCTTTGCCCAAGTCCAAAAGATGTGGCAACCTACGATTTGAAACCGGAAATGTCTGCTTACGATATTACCAACTCTATCGTTCCTGAATTGGAAAAAGAATCTGCGGATTTTGTGGTTCTTAACTTTGCAAATACTGATATGGTTGGTCACACAGGTGTTTTCTCTGCGGCGGTAAAAGCGGCGGAAGTGGTAGATTCTTGCATTCAGAAAGTGGCAACTACAGCTTACGAACACGGCTATGCAGTTTTCATCCTGGCAGACCACGGAAATTCTGATGTGATGATTAATCCTGATGGAAGTCCAAACACGCAACACTCTACGAATTTGGTTCCGTTCATCGTAATGGATAAAGAACACACCTGGAATTTGACGCCAGGAAAATTGGGCGATGTTGCGCCAACGATTCTGAAAGTAATGGGCGTAGATATTCCGGAAGAAATGACAGGAAATATTCTGGCAAATTAAGCTCAAACATAAAATTATATTAAGAAAGTCGGTTGATAAAGCCGGCTTTTTCGTTATTTGAACTAATTTAGTTTTTTCAATTCATTCAAATCTATGTCTGGCAAGCTTTTTTTCTGTTGCTTATTGGTTGGTCATCTTACTTTTGGCCAGAATATTCTGTCCAACGATAATAATGTGAATGTCAGGAAAAGTGAAGAACTGGCTTCTCTGGCAGTTTCTTATTTCAAAAAGAATGACCTGAAAAAATCGACAGAACTTCTTTTCAAAGCCAAAGAATTGGCTGAAAAAACAAATGACTATGCCTTGATTGCAAGAATGAATGGCTCTATCGCGCATCAATATGTTCAACTGAATCTGAATGATAAAGCAAAATTCTATCTCGATAATGCCATCCAACAAATCAACAAGCTACCCGAAGGTGACAAGAAAAAACTATTGAAAACCTTGTCTTACCTGGAAATTGGAAACATTGATTTTGATGAAGAAAACTATCAAAAAGCCAGCGAATATTATAAGAAATCTCTCCGCGCAATTGAATTAATTAAGAAACCTGATGAGCAAACGATTTATCATCACAGACGGTCGCTGTATAACATCGGAAATTCTTATTATTTTCTCAGAAATGATTCGGCAGAAATCTATCTCAACAAAGCTTTAGCGATTAAGAATAACTACAATAATGAGATTAACTATTTCATTTATAATGCTCTGTCTCAGGTTTATGCTGGGAGAAAGGAATATCAAAGGGCTGTCGATACTTTGAAGGTTATTCTGAAGCACAAAAACGATATGGACAAGCGGCTGCTTTCTGATGTTTATTATAATATTTCGCAGGATTACAAATCTTTGAATAACCAGTCGCAATATTCTTATTATAATGAAACCTTTATAAAACTCAGCAAAAGTATCAAGGAAAGCGAGATGAATGCCATTTCTACAGCCATCAATGCGGAGCAGAAAGATTACAAAGAAGCCATTTCTGACGCAGATAGTTCTAAGAAAAATATTGTCATCATTTCGGCCGTTTTCGTTTTGATTTTAGCTTTAGCCATCGTCTTTTTGCTTTATCGAAGAAAAAAAGAAAGACAGGCATTCGAGAATATAATCGACAGATTGGAATCGGACAAAAATTTCCAGGAAGAAAGTAAACCGGAATTGATTGAGAAAATTCAAAAAGATTTGTCTTCTCAAATTCCGAATGCGGTAGAAAAAGACCTTTTGGAAAAACTCCAAAAATTTGAAGAATCCGAAAAATTTACCAATCCAAAACTGACGATTTCAAGTCTTGCTTTGCATATGAAAACCAACACCAGTTATCTCTCTGAGGTCATCAATAAATACAAAGGCAAGAATTTTAATACCTATATTAATGAGTTGAGGATTGCTTATATCTGCCAGAAAATTTATAATAATAAAACGTATCAAAATTATAAAATCAGTTACCTGGCAGAAGAGTCAGGCTTCACTTCGCATAGTTCTTTTGCTACCGTTTTCCGCAATATTACAGGTATCTCGCCTTCCGCTTTTCTTCGGGAAGCTTCCAAAGGTGTTTCTTCTAAATGATCTGTTTTGAATTTAATCTATTGATTTCTAATATATTATTAGATTTTTTTTATATTTCAAAATTGAGGATTTTGAAAGTCTTTCTCTTTGATTTGATGATAAGAGGTTATAGTTTAGCATCAACAATTATTAAAATTAATATGAGAAAAAACTTACTTATTACCTTGGCGTTATCCAGCGTTTTAGGATTTGGTCAAACTGTAGATTGCACTTATAGCGTAGGTTCAGACCGAACTGCCATTGGAGAAAATATCACTACCGGCGGTAATTTTGATTACAGCGCCGCCACGGATTTTGATGTCGCAAAAGGGAAGATTTTTACAGCAAAAAAAATCACCTTCAATGTGATAAAGGGAACCTCGCCTGTTAGTTATGTCAATGTCAATATTTTGAAGGAAAATCAAGGTTTGCCAGGAGAAGTGGTGCAGACTTTTGCGAATCTGGCGCCAAGCTCTCAAGTCCTAGATTACACTTCTACTAATGATGGTTCCGAGGTTTATAAAGTGGGCATAACCTTTCCTACGACTTTCGATTTGCCAAAAGGAAAATATTATATCCAGCTGAAGGCCGCTTTGGCAGACGGAACATCGGTATTTTGGGAAATCAACAAGGAAAATACAAAGAAATTAGGCAGATTCGATTTTACAAAATTTGATACAGATCCTTGGTTTGGTGGCTTTTCTTATTATGATCATGTTTTCGAAATTATCGGAAGTTGTAATGACACAGGAGAAAGTCAACCAACAGGTACGATATTCTCAGTTGGAAATCCAAAAAATTCAGATAATACACATGAAGGAGGCGTGCATATGGTTTGGACATCCCTGGCAGACGATTTCGTAGTTCCGGAAGGACAAAAATTAACATTCACAAAATTGGAAATTTCCACATTACAGCTGGGAAATATCAAGAATGCGACAATCAATATCAGAAAATCTGATAATGATTTGCCAGGAGAAATTATTCATACGTTTGAGAATGTAGGTCCAACTACTGAAAATTTCTTTGGTTATCATCCAATTCCAGGTTTTCCTTTAGATGTTGTTGCTGCGGATGTAGAATTCAACTGGAATCAGCCGGTAGATTTGTTGCCGGGAAGATATTTTATTGAGATTATCTCGGCTCCTTTTCCATTCACAGATTATCAGCGTTGGGAGGTGACTCCAAATTCTGGAACTGATTTAGACTCAGTGGTTTCCTTCGACGGTGGAGAAACTTGGGAATCTAATGCGGGTTATAATTTTATTTTCACTGTTTCTGGAATGATAAATCCGGTTTTAGGCGTGAATGATTTGACTAAAAATGCCATTTCAGTATTTCCAAATCCTGTAAATGATGAGTTGAATATTAAATCCGACAAAGAAGCGAGTAGAATCTCTATCTACAATGTTGCAGGACAATTGGTAAAAGAATCTGAGATTAATAATAATATAACGAATGTTTCAGATTTGAATGCAGGAAACTATATCGGGAAAATAACTTTAAAAAATGGCCAGACGCAAACTGTGAAAATTATCAAAAAGTAAAAATTTCTTCAATTCTTTAAATCAAATCCTATTCAAATGATTATTAATCTGATGAATAGGATTTTTTTTATAATAAAATAGCTCAGTTTAGAATGATGATATTTTGGTAAAAAGACACATCTTTATGAATTTTATTCGATTCTAATATTTTGTATATTTGCAGCAATTTACTAACTACTAACTCAAAACCAGATGATAAAAAGTAACAAAAAACTAGCAATCGATTTTGATGGAACTATTGTAGAAGATGCATATCCAGGTATCGGAAAAGCAAAAACTTTTGCATTCGACACGTTAAAAAAGCTACAGGGAGAAGGTTACAGACTTATTCTTTGGACTTACCGTCACGGTAAATCATTAGAAGATGCCGTGGAGTTTTGCAGAAAAAACGGATTGGAATTTTACGCCGTTAATTCTAGCTTTGAAGGCGAAGTTTTCGATTCGGAAACTCAGTCAAGAAAGATTGATGCAGACCTTTTCATCGATGACAGAAACCTTGGCGGGTTCCCAGGTTGGGGAGAGATCTATCAAATCATCAACGAAAAAATAGAGTTTCAAGTGGCTGGTGGTGAGGTGCACGCTTACTCCAAAATGAAAAAAGAAAAGAAAAAGGGGCTTTTTTGGTAAGTCTTCTTGTAAAAGTAAAATGTAAGAAGTACAAAGTATCCCATTTAAATACATTGTACATTTTACATAATACATCAATACAATTATAAATGATTCAACTCAAAAATATAGAGGAGCTTCGCTTGATGAAGCAAAGTGCAAGATTGGTATCCCAGACATTGGGAATGTTGGCAAAAGAGATTAAGCCAGGCGTTACAACGCTTCATCTTGATAAATTGGCGTACGATTTTATCAAAGACCACGGTGCAGAACCTGCGTTTCTTGGTTATGGCGGATTTCCTGCTTCACTTTGTATTTCTCCAAATGACCAAGTCGTTCACGGCATTCCAAACTCTGAACCAATCAAAGAAGGAACGATTCTTTCCGTAGATTGTGGTGTTTTCTGGAACGGGTTTGTGGGCGACCACGCTTATACTTTTGAAGTTGGAGAAGTTTCTGCGGAGGTCAAAAAATTATTGAGAGTTACCAAAGAATCTTTGTACAAAGGTATCGAGCAATGTGTTCGCGGAAAACGTGTTGGCGATATTTCAAATGCCATCCAAAAACATTGTGAGAAAGAAGGTTATGGCGTGGTGAGAGAATTGGTTGGTCACGGCGTTGGAAGACAGATGCACGAAGACCCGCAGGTTCCCAACTACGGAAAAGCTGGAAGCGGAAAAGTTTTGAAAGACGGCATTTGTCTCGCCATCGAACCAATGATCAATCTTGGAACCGAGAAAGTGAAATTCCATAAAGACGGCTGGACAGTGACTACCTTGGACAACCAACCTTCTGCGCATTTTGAACACGATGTTTGTGTTTACAATGGCAAGCCGGTTTTGCTTTCTACCTACGATTATATTTACGAAGCTTTGGGCATCCAGTCTGATGAGGAAAAAGCTTTTCAGGTTGAGTTTTAATCAAGCTATATCAGATTTCCGATTTTGAAAAAAATTGCCAAATTTTTGCTGAACGCAATTCCTCGACCAATGCTCATTAATTTGAGCATTTTTCTGCGTCCGTTGATTGTTTTGTTTTTCAAAGGAAACAATTTTACAGACCCGATAGATGGGAAATCTTACAGAAAATTTTTGCCTTATGGCTACGGTAAACAGCGTCCTAATGCATTGTCTCCAGGAACTTTATCGCTGGAAAGACACCGTCAAATGTGGCTTTATCTTCAGAACGAAACGAATTTTTTTACAGCTAAATTAAAAGTTCTTCATATCGCGCCAGAGCAAGAGTTTCTAAGAAAATTCAAAAAGATGGATAATCTGGATTACACTTCTGCCGATTTGTTTTCGCCTATTGTAGATGTGAAAGCGGATATTCTGGACTTACCTTTTGAGGACAATAGTTTCGATATCATCATTTGCAACCACGTTCTGGAACATATTGTGGATGACCGAAAGGCAATGTCCGAACTTTATCGCGTGATGAAATCCGGAGGTTGGGGAATTGTGCAGGTTCCGATGAAAAATTCTCTGGAAACAACTTACGAAGATTTTACCATCACAGACCCGAAAGAACGTCAAAAACATTTTGGACAGTACGATCACGTTCGCTGGTACGGAATGGATTATTTTGAGCGACTGAAAAGCGTTGGTTTTGAAACTGATATCAATTTCTATTCTCAAAAGTTCTCTGAGCCTGATATCAAAAGGTTTGGTTTGAATAAGAATGAGATTCTACCAGTAGTAAGAAAAAATTGATTTTAATCTGCAATGTCCTTTAAATAAACTTCTGTACTGTCTTTTGAACTATAGATTTCTTGTGCGTTCCCGTTGTTTTCATAATATTTGAAAACTAAAATACTATCACCCATTTTTTCTGGCTTAAACCATATTTCGTTGTTATTTTGATCCTCTGAGATTTTCATTTTTTCAAACTCAAATTCTTTTCTGGCAAGAATTCTTTTCAGTTCTTTGGGACAAGTTTTGAAGTGAAGAAAGATTGCATAATCAATTACAGGTGCGGTTTGGTCTTGATAATTCAGGATTTCAACACAACCTCTTTCTGGTTTTCCAAGTAAACTTTCATAAATCTCAGTTCCTGTTCTTGGTTTGCTAAGTTCTGAAATCTTGCTGTATGTCTTTTTGGTAATCGTATATACGCCCATCGCTCCAAAGATTATTCAAAATAATACAATAACGATTGATTTAATAATTAGATTTTTCTTCTTTTTTATAAATCCGAAAACTAATAATCCGATAAAAATTAGAAATGAGATTCCTGCAAGTAATAGCTCGAAAATTCCTTCTTTCATAAATTTGTTAGCCTTGAATTTGAGATGCAGAATATTTTAATTATTATCAAATATCTAACAATAAATTCAAATATCGAATCATAAATTATCAGTATAATGGTAGTCTATTCGGTAATTCTGGTAATCATTTTTATCAAATGTCTTTTAGCTTTACTTCATAGGGATTTAACAATCATAAGCTTTAAAAATCTCTTTTGTTGAAAGTTTTTAATTTTTGTTTCAAACATTTGTTTGATAAAATTATGTTAAATATTCTTTAAAATTATTTTTTAACAGATTGAACATCAGTAATAATAGTTTTTGTTAATTATCTTTGATAGATTTTATTATTGTTTACATAACGTCTAAGTTAGGGATAATCTCTAAATTTGAACGTTTGTTTGATATTAGAATTTAAAAATTACTTTAAAGATATTTAGAATTTTAATATTCAAAAAAATTATCATTTATCAATTATCAATCATTATTTTATGAGGAATATCGCGATTAGCTTTTTTGTTGTTTTAGGTCTTTTGACATCTTGTTCAAAGTCCGAAAAGAAGGATGATAAAAAGGAATTGCCCCCACAACCATACGAGTATATCGTTGCGAAAAGTGGACCAGCTGAAAACCAAACACAATATCCTGCTCGATTGGAAGGCATTGAAAATGTAGAGATCCGACCAAAAATTGACGGGTTTGTAGAAAAAATTTATGTGGACGAAGGAAGTCAGGTAAAGAAAGGTCAGCTTTTATTTCTGATCAGAAATCCTCAATACGAACAATCTGTTCTAGCTGCTCAAGCTACTGTAAACAGTGCACGAGCACAGGTAGCCACAGCTCAGATGCAAGTCACAAAAACCAAACCTTTGGTTGATAAAAAAATTATTTCTGCTTATGAACTTCAAGCGGCAGAATTAGCATTAAAATCTGCAAAAGCAGCTCTCGCAGAAACTCAGGCTCAGCTGACGAATGCACAAGTGAATCAAGGTTACACCAAATTGTACAGCCCTGTGAGTGGTGTTGTAGGCACTTTACCATACAAAGCAGGAAGTTACATCAGCACAGCAACGGCTCAACCTTTGACCACGGTTTCCAATATTTCAAAAATATTCGCATATTTTTCCATTAATGAAAAACAACAGTTAGATTTCTTCAAACATTCTACAGGCGGAACCATTCAGGAAAAAATCAAAAATTCTCCATTAGTAGATTTGGTTCTTTCAGATGGAACTAAATATGATGAAAAAGGAAAAATAGAATCCATCAGTGGTCTTGTAGACCCCAACACAGGCTCGTTTTCTATGAGAGCAACCTTTCCAAACAGCAAAGGTCTTTTGAGAAGTGGTTATAGCGCGACTGTTCAGGTTCCTAATAATCTTGAAAGCGTTATCGTAATTCCACAAGCAGCGACTTATGAGATGCAAGGAAAAGTTTTGGTTTATCTGATTGGAGCAAACAACAAAGTGAAAGCTACAGAAATAAAGGTAGAAAATCTTCCAGACGGTGTGACTTATGCGGTAACTTCTGGTTTGAAAGCTGGCGACAAGGTGGTTGTAGAAGGCATTGGACTTCTGAAAGATGATACGCAAGTGGTTCCGAAAGAAACGACTCTGCAAAATGTTATCGATAGAAAATAGTTTCCCAAGGTATGATATTAATGAGAAAAGTAAGAAAATAAAACTCTTTTAATTTCCTATCTTTTTTCCTTTAGTCTAAAAAATATGTTTAAAAAATTTATAGAACGTCCGGTTTTGTCCACCGTAATTTCCATTATCATCGTGATTCTCGGTGTTTTAGGAATTGTGACTTTGCCGGTTTCCCAATATCCTGACATTGCACCACCAACTGTCTCCGTGAGTGCCAGTTATCAAGGTGCGAATGCTGATGTAATTCTCAAAAGTGTAATCGTTCCTCTGGAAGAGCAAATCAATGGAGTAGAAGGGATGACGTATATGACATCCACTGCGACCAATGACGGTTCTGGTTCTGTAACGGTTTATTTCAAACAAGGTGTCAATCCAGATATCGCTGCGGTAAACGTCCAAAACAGGGTTTCCAGAGCAACGCCTTTGTTGCCTGCCGAGGTTACCAGAGCTGGAGTTACCACAACAAAAAGACAAAGTTCCAACGTATTGATTTTTTCGCTTTACAGTGAGAATCCCAATTACGATATGACTTTCCTCCAAAACTACACGAACATCAACATCGTTCCTCAAATCAAAAGGGTAACAGGCGTTGGTGATGTGACGGTTTTTGGAACCAAAGATTACTCTATCAGAATTTGGTTGGATCCAAATAAAATGGCGTCCTATGGATTGGTTCCTTCGGATATCAACACTGTTTTAGCAGAACAGAATATCGAGGCTGCGCCAGGAAGTTTGGGTGATGAAAGTAACGAAAGCTTCCGTTACACTTTGAAGTATAAAGGTCGATTAACGGAAATTCCTGAGTTCGATAATATCATCATCAAAGCCACTGCAAACGGACAAACATTGAAACTGAAAGATGTTGCCAGAGTAGAATTAGGTGCGCAGGATTACACAGGAACAAGTGTTACAGATGGACATCCATCGATTGGTATGGCGGTCGCACAAACTGCTGGTTCCAATGCGCAGGATGTCATCAATCAGTCGATTGCTGTTTTGGACAAAGCTCAAGAATCTTTTCCGAAAGGTGTAAAATATGTAGCTTTAGTTAATGCCAATGACTTCTTAGATGCATCGATTGAGAAAGTGATTCACACCTTGTTTGAGGCGTTTATTCTTGTATTCATAGTGGTTTTCTTATTCTTGCAGGACTGGCGTTCGACAATGATTCCGGCGATTTCGGTTCCGGTTGCGATTGTTGGAACATTTTTCTTCTTGAGTATTTTTGGATTTACAATAAATTTATTGACGCTTTTTGCCTTGATTTTGGCGGTAGGAATTGTCGTTGATGATGCGATTGTTGTGGTAGAGGCTGTTCACAGTAAGCTGGAACAAGGCGAAAAATCCCCATTGAAAGCCTCTGTAGATGCGATGAGCGAAATCAGTAGTGCGATTATCAGTATTACTTTGGTGATGGCTGCGGTTTTCATTCCGGTAAGTTTTATCTCCGGTTCGGCTGGGGTTTTCTATAAACAATTTGGTTTAACATTAGCAATATCCATTATATTATCCGCCGTCAATGCCTTGACTTTGAGTCCTGCATTATGTGCAATTTTCCTTAAACCTCATTCTCACGAAGAAAAGAAAAAGAATTTCTTACAAAGATTTTTTACCAATTTCAATATCATTTTTGATGCAATGATTAAACGCTATTCCCGAGGGATTTTGTTTTTGCTAAGGAAAAAATGGATGGCATTCGCTGGATTAGCTGTTTTTGCAGGAATTTTCGTTTGGTTGATGAATACAACACCGAAATCATTTGTTCCAAGTGAAGATATGGGAGGGATTTTCATGGATATCTCACTCCCAATCGGTTCCAACGAAAACAGAACTAGAGAAGTTCTCGCCAAAGTTGAAAAAATTGTAGAAAAGCAACCAGAAGTTCTTCATATTTTCAAAGTTTCTGGGCGAGGTATGATCTCAGGAAGTGGTTCTAATAACGGGATGTTAATTGTAAAACTGAAAGACTGGAAAGACAGAACCAAGAAAGGAGAAGATTTGCAGTCATTCGTTGCAAGAATGTATAAAGAAACTGCGGGAATCAAAGATGCGAAAATGACGTTCTTCGGAAGACCGACTTTGCAGGGATTTGGTAACGCGGCCGGTTTCGAATTGCAGATTCAGGATCAGAAAGGTGGAAGTGTAGCGGACCTTAATAAAGTGACAAATGATTTTATCGATAAGATGAATCAACGTCCGGAGATTCAGAGAACGTTTACTTCATTTAACCCGAATTATCCTCAATACATGATTGATATTGATATTCCTGCTGCTAAAGCTGCCGGCTTCTCAGTCTCTGATATCTTGAGTACAATGCAGGGTTATTATGGTGGAGTTTATTCGTCCAACATCA
>JBCNLQ010000032.1:0-40098 GCA_039595375.1 Chryseobacterium sp. | reverse complement strand
GATCGGTGGTGAGCACGTTCTTCTTGTCGATCTGGTAGACCGACATTTGGATGAACCCAAATATACGCATTGCGTTAATATAAAATATAGATAGTTGCGTTTATCCTCTTTAACTTTTTTATAATTAATTGTAAACGATATAATTATTTTTTTTAAATTTGGATAAACGCAATAATCATGAATTCTAATTATACAGAACAGTTTGCCACTATTCTCCGCTTGCAGCGCTATGCAAACAAAAGCATCAAAACCTACACATCGCATCTTAATTATTTTCTCAAAGTATCATCAAAACTAAAAACGGAAGATATAACCCAAAAGCAATTGGAAGATTTTATCATCTGGCTGGTAGAAAAGAAGAAAATTGGGCAGTCCTACCAAAAGGCGATGATTGCAACCATTACTAAATTCTATAAAGAGATTTTTCACCGCCATATCAACCTACATCATCTCTCTCCCAAGAGAAAGGAAAACAAACTGCCAAAGTTCCTTACCAAAGATGAAGTCAAAAAAATACTGGATGCAACGGAGAACCTCAAGCACAAAGCTATTCTCACCACCATCTATTCTTGTGGGCTACGACTGAGCGAAGTTCTTGAACTCAAAATTGCAGATATCAAAACACGGGAAAACCTGCTTTTGATTCGTCAGTCAAAAGGGAAAAAAGATAGAGTGGTAATACTCTCACCACTGCTTTTGGAACTACTGCGTAACTATTATAGAACTTACAAACCCAAAAATTACCTCTTCGAGGGACAGAACGAAGAAAAGTACTCCGAACGCAGTGTCCAGCAGATTTTAAAAAATGCACTCTTAAAAGCCAGTGTCATCTCGCCAGCATCCGTTCATACATTACGCCATTCCTATGCTACACATCTGTTGGAAAATGGAACAGATATTAGGATCATCAAAGAACTGTTAGGTCATAACAATATCAAGACCACAGAAATATATACCCATATTACAGACGTCAGTAGAGCAAAGGTTAAAAGTCCACTAGACTACCTTTGAAATAATAAAATGCCTATTGTGATATTTTCGCGTAACACATCTAAATGCCAGATAAGGTAAATCCCATACAAAACCGATACAAGTCCGATACAACTCCGATAAAATACCGCATTTGTATCTTGATAGTAACAGTTTTGTGACCCTGCAACATCGAACAGTGGTACTACAGTACTACATCAAAACCGCAACAAAAAACATAAAAAATGGCAAGACTCAAAAAAAACGGAAATCTCAGCGGAGCGATTGGTAATATCGTTTTTGTAAACGATGGAGACAGATCCTATGTTCGGGGAAGAGCAAATAAAGTAAATCAGACCGTATATACAAAAGCCTCATCCTCAGAATTTGGTTCGGTTAGTACAAAAGAAAAACAGTTGAGGCTTATTATGAAAGAACAACTGGGTCTGGTAACACCACAGTATTTTTCCTCTAGACATACGGCGCGGCTGCGAAAAACAGTTGCGCAGCACAAGGGCGATTCCAAAAATAGCATTACAGAATTCCAAGATCCGACAGCTTTGGTAGGATTTGATTTCAATTCCAATATGCAGTGGGAGAGATGCACCAATTTTTTTCCTGCTTTCCGTACAGATGAGGATTATAGGCTGACTGTTGCAATACCAGCCATCACTTGGGGTAGAGAAATAAAACCACCAAAATCTGCTGATCTCGCAACAATCAATCTCCACGCCATCACCACAGATCTGAATCAGGATGAGGTATCTGTAGAGTTGCTTTCCTCTCTTTCTCTAGCAATCAAATTGAAAGAAACTGCAACACCTCAAGAATGGACTATCAACATCCCAGAAGAAACTGAATGGATGCTTATTGTTGCGATCATCAATTTCGACTCCCGAACGCAAAAACTCAGTAACAGAGAACGTAGCACAGGAACTTACTTGTGGACAGGTAGATATAAAACATGAAAAGCCTTGATCTTCCAACGATGCCCATATAGAGATATCGCTGATTGATAAAGCATTAAATTTTATTATGAATTAACAAAATCTTTATTTCCTGTATCAATTAATTTCTCTATCTTGGTAAAGGTATTATAATTGATAACAAACATCATTTATCATTCATCATTTATCATTCATCATTTATAACTAATCCTATGTCGGTTCAGCCCTATTCACTATTTTCCGATTTTGATATTTATCTTTTCCGTTCAGGGAAACACACCAGGCTCTACGAAAAATTGGGTTCTCACAAGGTCGAGGTCGATGGCATTTCGGGAGTTTACTTTGCCGTTTGGGCACCCACAGCAGCAGAGGTTTCGGTAATAGGCAATTTCAATCACTGGGATGCATCTTCACACCAACTAGCAGGCCGCTGGGATCAGTCCGGAATATGGGAAGGTTTCATCCCGGATCTTGATTTTGGAGAGGTTTACAAATATGGTATCCGAACCACAGACGGTCTTCTGCTGGAAAAAGCAGATCCGTTTGGACTGTGTTTCGAGAATGCCTTGCAGGCAGGTTCAGCCGTTTGCACCACTTGGTATGAATGGGAAGATCAGGATTGGATGGAAAAACGCTGGCGATACAATAGTCTCGAAGCTCCCATCTCAGTGTACGAAGTTCACCTTGGCTCCTGGATGCGTGACCCAGAAAATCCCGAAAGATATTTGAGTTACGGAGAGATAGCAGATAGATTGGTTCCTTATCTCAAAACGATGAATTTTACACACGTAGAATTGATGCCCGTGATGGAGTATCCATACGACCCAAGCTGGGGATACCAGATCACGGGATTTTTTGCTGCGACATCTAGGTTTGGCGGGCCTCAGGAATTGATGTATTTGATTTCGGAACTTCATAAAAACAATATTGGCGTATTTCTGGATTGGGTACCTTCTCATTTTCCCGGCGATGCCAATGGTTTACATCGTTTTGATGGTTCATATTTATACGAGCACGAAGACCCGAGAAAAGGTTTCCACCCAGATTGGAAGTCTTATATTTTCAATTACGGAAGACCAGAGGTCAAATCATTTCTCATCTCAAACGCCATCTTCTGGCTGGATCGTTATCACGCCGATGGATTGCGTGTGGATGCCGTAACATCAATGCTTCATCTCGACTATTCAAGGAACGAGGGCGAATGGGAACCGAACATCTATGGTGGCAACGTAAATCTGGAAGCCAAGAAGTTTTTGCAGGATTTCAATACCGCAGTTTACAAAGAATTTCCCGATGTCCAGACCATTGCAGAAGAAAGTTCCGATTTTCCTAGATTAACCAAACCTGTTAATGATGATGGCATCGGTTTCGGGATGAAATGGATGATGGGTTGGATGCACGACACGCTGGACTATTTCAAAGAAGATCCAATCAATCGGAAATATCATCATAACAAAATCACATTCACCAGCACCTATATGTATAATGAAAATTATATGATGCCTTTATCTCACGATGAGGTGGTGCACGGGAAAAGCAGCCTCATCTACAAAATGCCAGGGGATGAGTGGCAGAAATTTGCCAACCTTCGTGCAATGTATGTTTATATGTTTACCAATCCGGGAGCAAAACTCCTCTTTATGGGCGATGAATTTGCCCAAACTACGGAATGGAATTTCAAAACCTCTCTTGATTGGCATTTGCTTCAATATCCCATTCACAAAAATCTTCAGGACTTTGTAAGAGATCTCAATTTCTTGTACAAAACACATCCGGCACTGTACGAGCTCCAGTTCTCGCCCTACGGCTATGAATGGGTAGATGGCGACGATAGAGATAACTCAATTTTTATATACCTTAGAAAAAGCAAAAATAATAAAGAAGTGCTCATGACTATTCTTAATCTTACACCAAGAAGTTTTGAGTACAGAATTGGCGTTGATGAAAATACAGACTGGAAAGTAATTCTGAATTCTGATGACGCAAAATACAACGGAAGCGGTGTAGAAGCCAAGATCTTTCAAAGACTGGAAGAAGGCTGGAACAACAGAAATAACTCTATCATCATCCAATTGCCGCCTCTGTCAGGTGTAGTATTAAAACAAAATAAATTAATCAAAAAAGCTAAGATTTCAGATTTCCTGAAGCGTAAAAAATAAACGAATAAAAGACAAATGAAAGTATTTCATCTCTCTATGGAGTGTTACCCTGTCGCAAAAGTCGGAGGACTGGCAGATGTAGTAGGCGCTCTACCCAAATATCAAAACCAGATGGGCTTGGATGCCAGCGTGATAATGCCTTGGTATAACAAACCTTTTTTCTACAACCACGATTTTGACATTGTCTTCGATGGCTTTATTCATCAGGCTTCACACATGTATCAGGTACAGGTTTTCAAAGAGAAAGATAAATCTCTAGGATTTGATTTGTATCTGGTTAAGATTCCGGGACTTTTGGATAGAGAAAATGTATATGGCTATTGGGATGAGAGCGAGCAATTCATTGCCTTTCAGCACGGTATATTACACTGGCTGAGTGCGATGCAGATTCGGCCAGATGTGTTCCACTGCCACGATTATCATACAGGACTTGTCCCTTTTATGATAGAATATTGTTATGAATTCCGCTATTTAAAAGGTGTAAAAACCATCGGGACCATTCATAATGGCGAATATCAGGGAAGTATGGACTGGCAGATGTCCAGCTTTCTTCCACATTTTGAAGGTCAGAAATCGGGACTACTGGATTGGAAAGGCAGGATCAACCCAATGGCAACGATGATTAATACCTGTAACGCTTTCAATGCCGTTTCCGGTGGCTATCTGGAAGAATTGTTTTACAGTTTCCAGGGCTTAGAACCATTGATGAATCAGGAACGCCAGAAAGCTTTCGGGATTATCAACGGCATAGATACCGAAGTTTGGAATCCCAATACTGATAATATGCTGAAATTCAATTATAATAAAGATTATGCAGAAGAAGGGAAGTGGGAAAATAAAAATGCGATTTGTGCTGAATATGGTTTGAATCCCAATCTTCCTTTATTTGGATTCATAGGCAGATTTGCCGGTGAAAAAGGTGCAGATTTGTTACCTGATATTATTCAGAACAGCATTCAGGAAACCAACGGCTCATTGAATATCATTGTTCTAGGATCCGGAAATCAAGCTATTGAGAATAGATTGAAAGAACTGCAATATCAGTTTAATATTAATTTTGCGATAGATTTGGGATATAAAGAATATTTGTCCCACCAAATTTACGCTTCGGCAGATTTCTTGCTAATGCCAAGCCGTGTGGAACCTTGCGGTCTGAACCAAATGTACGCAATGCGATACGGAACCATACCGATTGTGAGATACACAGGCGGTCTGCGGGATACAGTTAAGGACATTTCCAGTGGCGGCAGTGGACTGAATTTTACCAACGCTGGCGCAGAAGATGCCGTGCACGCTATCAAAAGAGCGCTGCATATTTACAGTCAAAAAGATTTGATGAAGGGTTTAATTTACAGTAATATGTCGTTTGACTTCTCTTGGGAACAATCGGCGCAAAATTATTCCCAACTTTATAATTACTAAATTTTTTTTGTTAACATTGGCTTAATATTTGAAAACTTTGACTAACTTTAATAAAATATATAAAACTAAAAACATTTTATGAATGAAAGTGTAATTTCTATAGTCCTAGGAGGTGGAAGAGGAAGCAGGTTATTTCCTTTGACCAATACCCGTTCAAAACCTGCAGTTCCAATTGCCGGGAAATACCGTTTGGTAGACATTCCGATCTCGAACTGTCTCAATTCGGGCTTAAACAGGATTCTGGTTTTGACGCAGTTCAACTCAGCATCTTTGAATTCGCATATCAAGAATTCCTACCATTTTGATACCTTCAGCAAAGGTTTTGTTGATATTCTTGCAGCAGAGCAGAATGTGGAAAATGAGAATTGGTACCAGGGAACGGCCGATGCAGTACGTCAGACAATGAAGCATCTGGAGAAATATGAATACGAATATATTCTGATTCTTTCCGGTGATCAGCTTTATCAGATGGATTTTAAAAAAATGATAGAGTTCCACCAGGAAAAAGGCGGCGATATCACAATAGCGACCATCCCGGTAGTGGCAAAAGATGCAACTGGATTTGGTATTATGAAGGCCGATGAAGACAGTAATATTACTGCTTTTACAGAAAAACCTTCATTTGATATTCTTCAGGATTGGTCTTCCGATACAGGAGAAAAAAACAGGGAAAATGGCAAAGAGTATTTAGCATCTATGGGCATCTATGTCTTCAGCAAAAACGTACTTCGCCAGCTTTTTGCAGATTATGAAGGTGATGATTTCGGTAAAGATTTTATTCCTGCCTCAATTGGAAACTTAAATGTTTTGAGTTATCAATACGATGGTTATTGGACAGATATTGGAACTATTGAGTCCTTCTATGAGGCCAATTTGGATTTGGCTCAGGATCTTCCTCAATTCAATTTATTTAGTTCCAACCCAATTTATACCAGAGCCAGGATGCTGCCACCGTCCAAAGTCAATGGGTCCTATGTTAGCAAAACCATTTTTGGAGACGGCTGTATTATTTTAGCAGATAAAGTAGAAAATTGTATCATCGGAAACAGAACCAGAATAGACCGTGGCTCCACAATAGTAAATTCCTATGTAATGGGTGCAGACTATTACCAAACTGCCCAGCAAGTTTCTCAAAATGAAAAAGACGGCATCACAAATATGGGAATAGGAAAATACTGCTATATAGACAAAGCAATCTTAGATAAAAACTGTTTCATTGGAAACAATGTAAGAATCATCGGTGGTAAACATCATCCAGATGGCGATTATGATACACATTCAATAAAAGACGGCATTGTGGTGATCAAGAAAAATGCCGTCATCCCAGACGGAACCAATATTATGTAATTTAACATATACTTTACAAACCCTTCGGAAACGGAGGGTTTTATTTTATAAATTTGGCAGAAAATTTGTCTTAGATCTGGCTTATAAATAATAATTAATGAAGAATATATTTTTTCTCATCGGGGTCCTGTTGTTTACGTCGGTTTCTGCTCAGTTTGATAATATCAATGCAGGAGAGAGCATCACTTTTAGAATACATTATGGTTTTATAACGGCTGGCAGCGCGACTTTGTCTACCACCAAAACTTCTTACAAAGGTCAATCTGCTTTTTACGTGAGAGGTGTCGGAAGAACAAGTGGCGCGGCGAAGGCTTTTTTCAAAGTAGAAGATGTATATGAAAGCTACATCAGTGAAAAGCAAGAACCACTTTTTTACGTCAGAAACGTATCGGAAGGAAGCTATACACAACATTTGCAAAGCACATTTAATCCTGCCAATAATACATTGGTTTTAGTTGATAAAAAACATACGGACAGACCGGCAAAAACAGTCAAGGTGCCTAGTGATATACAAGATATTCTTTCTTGCTTTTATTATCTCAGAAGTCTGGACAATGACAAACTAAAAGTAGGAAGCGTTTTGAAAATGAATGTCTGGATCGATGATGAATTATTCCCATTTCAGTTAAAAGTTGTGGGCACAGAGAATCTCTCTACCAAATTTGGTAAAATCAATTGTTTGAAAATCGTTCCATCTGTTATAAGCGGTAGAGTTTTTAAAGATAAAGAGGGCGTAACAATGTGGGTCACCAATGATCAGAATAAATTACCGGTTCTCATAAAAGCAGAGCTTGCTGTTGGGTCACTCAAAGCTAGTATAGATAGTTACGCTAATGTAAAATATCCGCTCAATTTTAAAAAATAATAATACTGGAAATCACTCTTTTACGAGTGATTTTTTATTTATATGCAAAATTTTTAGTGTTTATAAAGTGATGGTTTCAAAATAAATTTAACTTTGAAATAAAACAAATTCAAATGGAGAAAGTAACTGTCACATCAGAAATTAATAAACCAATCCGGGAGGTTTGGAAATTATTAAATAATCCGGAACATATCACAAAATGGAACTTTGCCCACGATAGTTGGGAATGTCCTTGGGCGAAAAATGATTTAACTGTCGGAGGTAAATTAGAGTTAAGAATGCAGGCCAAAGACGGCAGTTTTGGATTCGATTTAGTTGGAATTTATGATGAGATCAATGAAAACGAAAGTATCAAATACCATTTGGAAGACGTACGGGAGGTTGAAATTAGACTTGAAGAGTTATCTGATAATCGAACCAAAGTCACAGAAAACTTCGTCCCAGAAACTCAGAATCCAATCGAAATGCAACAGCAAGGTTGGCAGGCCATTATGGATAATCTGAAAAAATATTCAGAAAGCATTTAATGCTAATAGTCAAAAAGAAAAATAATAATTATAAAGTTTTTCCCAAAGGCTTTTTTACCTTAAAAAGTAAAGAAAAAACTATTATGAATTTTGTGGTTTATAATAAACATAAAAAATTTCAAAATTAATCTAATTTCTAAGCTCTAACTTCTAAAATCTAAAAAATGAACAACAATATATTTCCCTGTTTTTGGTTCAACCAGAACGCTGAAGAAGCAGCCCAATTCTATACTTCTATTTTCCAAAATTCCAAAATAACTGTTGATACACCAATGGTGGTCAACATAGAAATCGAAGGTCAAAAACTAATGCTCCTAAATGGTGGTCCAATGTTTCGACCTAATTTGACATTGTCGCTGATGATGATGTGTGATTCCAAAGAGGAGGCAGAAAGTTATTACGAAAAATTGTCAGTAAACGCTAAAATAATGATGGAATTGGGTTCATACCCTTGGAGCGATAGTTATGCGTGGGTAGAGGATCAATACGGTATCTCGTGGCAAATCTATTACTCTACAGAATACAAACAAAAATTCTCTCCCGTGATGATGTTCACAGGTTCTAATAATGGAAAATGCAAAGAAGCACTAGATTATTACACTTCCATTTTTCCTGATTCCAGCATCCAAAACATAATGGAGTATCACGATGGGCAAGGCGATACTGCAGGAAATGTGGCGCATTCTCAGTTCAATATCGATAATTATCTAATGATGGCGATGGATAGCTCTCACGATCACAAGGTTAATTTTACTGAAGGAACTTCTATGACGATTATGACCAAAGATCAGGAAGAAACCGATTACTATTGGAAAGAATTTACTAAAGAAGGTCAAGAAAGTATTTGCGGTTGGCTGAAGGACAAATATGGATTCAGCTGGCAAATCGTTCCGCACAGACTAATCGAATTGACCAACACACACGAGGTAGAAAAAGCCCAGAAAGCTTTTGGAGCGATGATGAAAATGAAGAAAATCATCATCAACGATATCGAAGACGCATATAATTCTTAAAATCATAAAAGTTATGGAAACATTAAGGTATCAAATCGAGATCAATGCAACAGCAGACAAAGTTTGGGACATTTTGTGGAATGAGAGAACTTATTCTCAGTGGACGCACTTTTTCAGTCCGGGTTCTGTGATGAAAACTGACTGGCAAGTTGGCGGGAAAACTTATTTTACAGAAGCAAGCGGACAAAATGGAATGGTTAGTACTATCGAAAGTATTGAACAACCCAAACATATTATTTTTAAACATCTTGGTGAACTTCAGAATGGTGTGGAAGATGTAAAGAGCGAAAAAGTAAAGGCCTGGAACGGAAGCCTGGAAGCTTATTATCTTGAAGAAAATAGTGGAAGAACGCTGCTAAGAATAGAAGTAGATGTAGACAACAGCTACAAAGATATGATGGATGAAGGTTTCAAAAAGGGACTTGAAGTGATTAAAAATCTTTCTGAAAATTAATTAATCAAAAAAGCAACACAAACTATGGCAACAGTTAATCCTTACCTCACATTCCACGGACAATGCGAAGAGGCTTTTAAATTTTATGAATCTGCATTCGGGAAAACAGTTCCTTTTTGGAATAGATTTGGCGAGATGCCGCCAGCAGAAGGAATGCCACCTTTGGCAGACGAATATAAAAACCAAATTATGCACGTCTCACTTCAGATTTCCCAAGAAACCACTTTGATGGGCAGCGATTCTCTTCCGGGAATGGGCGAGTATAAGCAGGGCAACGACTTTTCAGTTTCCATCAATACAGAATCAAGAGAAGAAGCCTTGCATCTTTTTACCAAATTGTCAGAAGGCGGCAAAGTGACAATGGAACTTCAGGACACATTTTGGGGCGCATATTTTGGGATGTGGCAGGACAAATTTGGAATCCAATGGATGGTGAATTATGATGACCCGGAGAAAGTTCAGGAACATTAGATCACACTCAACCATAAAAGTCACAAAAACTTAGAAGCGCATTTTTTTTAACTTTTGAAATATTGTAATAATAATTTCTTTTGTGACTTTAATGAATAACACAATTAAAAATAAATTAAAATGCCAAAATTAAATCCATACCTCAATTTTGATGGTACAGCAGAAGAAGCTTTCAAATTCTATCAATCCGTTTTCGGTGGAGAATTTGTGGGAGGCGTGATGAAAATGGGGAATGCGCCCGGAACAGAACATCTTTCTGATGATGAGAAAAACAGAGTCATGCACATTGCATTGCCAATCGGGAAAGACCTTATGATGGCTTCGGATATTGTTCCGTCTATGGGACAGAAACTCAATCAGGGCAACGGAAATTACATTTCGATTTTCCCCGAAAGTAGGGAAGAAGCGGACAGGATTTTCAACGGGCTTTCTGTCGGTGGCGATGTAGAAATGCCAATGGAAGATCAGTTTTGGGGCGACTATTTCGGGAGCTTCAAAGATAAATACGGAGTCTATTGGATGGTGAATTACAGCAAAGATTCTGGCTACGAAGGATAATCAATAATGAGAAACATTATTTCTTTTATGCACATATCTCTCGACGGTTTTGTTGCAGGTCCAAACGGAGAAATGGATTGGATAAAAGTTAATGAAGAGATTTTTGATTTTGTAGCTCAACGTATCAGCGAAAGCGATACGGCAATGTACGGTCGTGTCACTTATCAAATGATGGAAAGTTACTGGCCAACAGCTGCTGAAAAACCAAATGCAAGTAAACACGACACCGAACATTCTAAATGGTACAAAGAGGTTCACAAAATTGTTTTATCCAAAACAATGGAAAGTCAAGATTCAAACAAAACGACAATTATCAATAATAATATTGCAGACAGAATTAATGAGATAAAACAACAAGAAGGGAAAGATATTTTGCTTTTTGGAAGTCCGTCGGCTACTCATTCTCTGATTCAGCAGAATTTGATTGATGGTTATTGGTTATTTGTCAATCCAATTGTTCTTGGTAAAGGTATTCCATTATTCGTGAACATTAAGGAGAAAATTAATTTGAAGCTTTTGAGTACCAAACAATTCTTCAATGGTGTAACCGAACTGAATTATATAACAGAAAAATAACTCTATGGAAAATTATTACCCAAAGCATCTATAGGAATACAAAACCGGTTTCAGAAGTTTTTCTATTGACAACAAAAGAAATAATTCCCAATGAAAAAATAGTTTTTGTCTGGGATCCAATCTGTTGTGACAATCGAGTTACAACAGTTGTCTGAAAATGACACAATGATAAAAGTTGCGCAAGCAGGGCATAGCAGTGATGAAAAAGGCATAAAGTGGGCAATCTGTCAAACCGAAGGCTGGCAAATTTTCTAGCTTGTATGAAAGCGTGGCTGGAATATGGAATCCATCTACGGAGAGGCGCTTTTGACTTTATGAAAACTAATTAGAATTGAAGCTTTGCGATTGCAAGGCTTTTTATTTTATCTAAATTCGGAATGTCTAACTTTTTTACTTAACTCATATTTATCTACAATATCATTAACAACATCAAAAAACCAATTAGGAGAAAATGGACTAATTACAATTTCTTCAATTAAAGAATTCAAATCTATATTTATGTATTTTCCATTTTGATTTTCTTCTTTAATCCAATCATAATCAAAACCAGATTTTGGCTTAACTTGATGTATTAATATGATTTCATTTTAATAATTGTAAGGCTTATTTTTATTTATTATTCGATAATTAGCGTTTGAAAAATCAATTTTATCTTTTTGGAAATTAATATACTTTATTTCGCTTAATTGTGTTATTTCTTCAGAGTCTTGATAAGTGCAAAAAAAATTAAAGTAAAAGATTTGAGGTTGCGTCTTCCTAGATGTAAAACGTAAATTTTTAAAATAATGAAAAAAGGAATTTTAGCCATCGCTGGGTTAGCAGCTGTAGCCATCATCGCCAAAAAAGCACAAAAAAGAAAAGCATTCGTGAGAGGAATCTTCGACGAATATGATGTAAAAGAAAGAACGCCGTTCGGTTTCGCAGACAGAATCAGAACGATGACCGACGAAGAGTACAACGCGCTGAAAGAAAAGGTGAAAACGCAATTCGCGGGAGGCTGTTGCAAACGACGAACTGCACAGTAATTTGAGTGAAATTAAATGGAATTGTTAAGAAAAACGGAGAGTGCAAGCTTTCCGTTTTTTATTTTGTTTTCGCAAATCTAGCAAATGTTTCAGATTTTGATGTGCTCAATCTACTCAATGTGCGAGAAATGAAATTTAGTTTTATATAAATAAACGAAATCGCTAAATTTGCCTTGTGAAGGATTATTACTACTTTCTCGGGATTCCTCAAAATGCTTCTTCTGAAGACATCAAAAAAGCCTACCGCAAATTGTCTCTGAAATACCATCCGGATAAAAATGATAATGATGATTATTTTTCGGATCGTTTTAAAGAAATTAAAGAAGCTTACGAAACGTTGATGGACGATGGACGTCGCAAGCTGTATGACCAAAATCTCACTAACCAGCAGAGCAATGTGAAAAGCATTCTTCCTCCAAAAATCAAGAGTTTTTCTGCGAGTAAAATCCGGGCAAAAGTAGGTGAGGAAATCACAGTTTACTGGAATACTTATGATGCAGATCTCGTGAAGATTGTACCTTTTGGATTGGAAAAAACTAATGGAGAAAGAACGATTCGGATTAAGGAATTTGATTCGCAGGGTAAATTCCAGATTTTGCTTCACGCTACAAATACTGCTCTTCACAAAACCATTGTTCAAGGTATTACCATTACAGAATTACCAGATTCTGACTGTAATTTTGATGAAAAAGAATCATTAAATTATCCATCAGAATCTTCCTCAAAAGCACAAAAAAAAGAAACCGAATCTAAAAGACTGGTTTCTTTACTTATATTTTTAGCATTGGCTGCTATGATAATCTGGCTGATGTTTAGCTGATTTTGTCTCTTCCAGGACATTTTTTGCACCGTTTTCCTTTCTTAAATTTTTTGCAACATTTTTTCTTGTCGCAATACATTATTTCGTCGTTTCTGTAAGCCGGAGCCAAAGGTGCAATCTTGAAAGCTATAACTGTTGGAATCATAGCTGCAAATATAAAGTAATTTAGACTAAATCCAAATAGAAAATAAAATTTTTATTATGCTTCGACATGTTCAGCAAGACATCTTTATCTCAAACTGCTTCATCAATTTGTAAGTCAGAGGCTCTCAAAGATACACAACTCTGTCAGCTTATGGCTCTCAAATACTATTTTAAATACGGCGCCATTACTTTTGTCCACAGTTGGTAACCTTCTGGTTTCATGTGTAGCATATCTTCTTTGAAAATGTCTGTTCTTACGTTGCCATCTTTGTCATTCATCACTTTCGTAATATCAATAAATTTGGCTCTTTTTTGAGTTTTAAGATAAGCTTCGATACCTTCATTCATTGCTTTCATTTTTGGCCATAACTTTTCCCGGCTTGGAGAATATTTTGCTGCAACATAAGCTACAGGCACTTTTGGATATTTTGCTCTGATCTTGCTGAAGAAAACTTTGAATCTTTCTACAACTTCTACAACAGTTGGATTGTCCATTGCGCTGTCATTTTCACCACAGTAAATAACAATCTGTCTAGGATTGTAGGGTGTGAGAAGTTCTTCAGAATAATGATTAAGATCCAACAACCTGGAACCTCCAAAAGCACGATTCAGTATGTTTTTATTAGGGAAATAATCGTTGACATCTTTCCAGTATGTAAATGAAGAACTGCCTAAAAATAGAATTGGTTTCTTTGGAATTCCGTTTGTCCGGTCCAGTTGTTTGAATTCCTGAATCTCTTTCCAATAAGGTTTGTCTTGTGCAAACGATAGGAGAGAATGGAGAATTATTACCAAGAAAAACAGTTTCGTGATAATACTTTTGTAGTATTTCATTTTTAAATTTTTTTTGAATTTTCAAGATAAAAAAAATCAGCTGCAAAAGCAACTGATTTAGGGGTTTTTAATATTTAAGACAATTAATCTACGATAAATTTCGTGTTCAATTCGCCTGTTTTTAAAATGTATACACCTTTAGGAAGATTCTTCAACGTAATGGTGTTTCCGTTTTGGAACGGATTCTCAATAGTCTGAACATTTTGCCCAACAGTATTATATATAAACGCAGTCCTGAATTGTTTCAAATCTTTGTCTCCAGTAACTTGGATTGTATTTCCTTTTACAGGATTGGGTGCAATAGTCAGGTTCTTGGAAAAAGATGCATCATCTACAGCCATTACAGTTCCCCAGATTTGGGCCACATATTCAGGATGATCGATGAATGGATTTCTGTTACCTTGGTATAAATAAACCGCGTTGTTTCTGTCAATTTCTTTTTGAGAAACAGGATCCTGCTGATGCCATCTCAAAAGCATAGACATAAATGGCTCTGCAAAAACTTTAAATGTGCTTCCATCATACATGTCATAACTGAAAGTAGTGATCTGTGACTGGTATCTTGTCGCAAAGTAAAGATAGATTCTGGCAATGTCACCTTTAAATTCGTTGATTGGCTCGAAAACCGTTCCGGAATATCCATTTAGTTTGCTGCTTCCTAATTTTGAACCGTTTTTAGAGATCCAGCTTGCAGTTCCAACTTCTCCGTAAGGCCAATTGCTTCTCTTCCCGTTCACATAGCCGTCGGTTGGCAGAAGGTGATGATAATCATTGTGCATTGGCGTTGCGTCATTGAAAGTCGACTTTGGAATCGAGTGTTCTCTGTTATAGCAAGAAGCTTCTCCACTGTAATTACCACATTGATTTGCTCCGATGGTATAGTTGTAAGGATCTGCTCCTGTCGGGTTTTCGGAATAAACATCTAAGACGCTATTATCATTCTCATAATATTTGTCTCTGTCAGCAGAAGAAAAAACAGTCCAGTTATAACCTCTATCCTGATGTCCGCTCGTAGCAATTTGGCTAAGTTTTGTTTTAAGTGCAGCACCAGTCAGTCCAGTTGTGCCATCATAATAACCAGTCGGAATCTGTGCCTGCGTAATGCCATACAATCCGATAAAAAGAATAAAAATATTTTTTTTCATTTCAGAAATTTAGGGGCGCTAAAGGTATAAAAAATTATTAAGTTTTGATGTTATAAATTATTAATATGTTAGCGGTAATGTCTTATCAATTTTAATTTTGGTTAAGGTTCGCTGGAAATGGCTGGTAATTCATATTTAATAAAAAAGACAGAAATTATTTTCTGTCTTTTTCATGAGATATTAAACTTTGATTACTCAACTATGAATTTGGTATTCAGTTCACCAGTTTTAAGGATATAAACACCTTTTGTCAGATTTTTCAGAGTAATGGTATTTCCATTCTGGAAAGGATTTTCGATAGTCTGTACGTTCTGTCCAACCATATTGTAGATCAAAGCTTTGCTGAATTTCTTCAAATCTTTGTCTCCAGTGATGCTGATGATATTACCTTTCACAGGATTGGGCGCAATAGTTAGATTTTTGGAAAAAGAGGCATCATCTACCGCCAATGGAGCTGGTCCCCAGATAGAAGTTACCCATTCTGGATGATCGATAAAAGGATTTCTGTTTTTTTGGTAAGCATAAGCTGCGTTGTTTCTAGAAATTTCTCTCTCAGATACAGGATCCTGCTGATGCCATTGGAGCATAAGATTAAGTTCCCAAGTTGTCAATCCTTGGTTTACATTACTTGTATTCAGTATATTACCGCTTGAGAAGCTGGAAAGTCTAGTTTGATATCTGGTAACAAAATATAGCAGTACTCTTGCAACATCACCCTTGAACTCATTGATAGGCTCAAAAACAGTTCCCGAGAATCCTGATGTGGTGTTAGGTCCCACTTTAGAGCCATTTTTGGATGTGTAAGTCGGATTAGAAACTTTACCGTACGGATAGTTGCTTCTCATACCATTCACTTTTCCATCGGTAGGAACAACGTGGAGGATGTCGGAAACCATTGGACTAGCTTCATTAAAAAGACTTTGAGGGATAGAATGTTCCCTGTTGTAACAGTCGCCTTCTACGGAGTAATTCCCGCATTTTTTAACTCCGTGCTGATAGTTGTAAGGATCTGTCCCTGTCGGATTTTCAGAATAGATGTCTAAAACAGAACCATCATTCTCGTAGAATTTGTCTGTATCAGTAGTTGGATAACCATTGTACAGATTGTCATAGCTTTTGGTTTGATAACCGGCAGTGATGATTTCTCCAATTTTAGTTTTAAGTGCAAAACCGGTCAATCCGCTTGCGGTGCTGTAATATCCGGCTGGCTCCTGAGCACTTAACATACCGAACATACCAACACAAAGGATAAAGATACTTTTTTTCATTTCAAAAAATTAAGGGCGCTAAAGGTATAAATTATTTCTTGTAAAAGAATAGAAATTTTTTCAACAATAGTGTATCGTTTTTATTAAATTTCTAATGATTATCTGTTAATAATTTAAAAATTAAATATTATAGTTGTTAAAATAAAAAAGACAGAATAAAATTTCTGTCTTTCTAAGATTGTCTGCAATTAAAAATTATTGAACAATGAATTTGGTGTTTAGTTCTCCGGTTTTCAAAATATAAGTGCCCTTTGGAAGATTACTCAAGGTAATGGTATTACCACCTTTAAAAGGATTTTCAATCGTTTGAACATTTTGTCCAACCATATTATAGATGAAAGCCCTGTTGAATTGTTTCAAATCTTTGTCACCAGTTATGTGTATTATATTTCCATTGACAGGATTCGGAGCGATTACAAGATTTTGAGAAAAAGAAGCATCGTCTACTGCAAGTGGAGATTTTCCCCAAATTGATTCTATCCATTCCGGATGGTCGATAAACGGATTTCTGTTGCCTTGGAAAGTGTAAGAAGCATTATTTCTGTCAATTTCTTTCTGAGAGACAGGATCTTGCTCACTCCATTTCAACATCAGATTCAGATACCATAATTGCAAACCTCTGTTTTTAGACCCATCCAAAGGGCTTGAAGCTGTTTGATATTGGCTGAAAGAGGTCAATTGATTTTCATACCTGGTGACAAAGTATAGAGTCATTCTTGCAAAATCACCTTTGAACTCATTGATAGGTTCAAAAACCGGACCGCTGTAACCCGGCACTTTGCTAGGTCCAACTTTTGTCCCATTTTTAGAAGTCCAGGTTGCTGTAGAAACTTCGCCGTAAGGGAAATCTCCTCTTTTAGAATTCGTGTAACCATCTGTCGGCACAACAAAATGGATATCGTGTGACATTGGAACTGCATTGATTCCTCCGAAATATGTTTTTGGCAAAGAGTGTTCTCTATTGTAACAGCTGCCTTCTCCAGAATAATTTCCGCATTGATTTCCGCCAACAGATACCTGACCCCATTTGAATTCGTAAGGATCATTGCTCACGCCTGGTGAGTTGGCGGCTGGATTTTCAGAGTACATATCGATGATGGTTCCGTCGTTTTCATAATATTTATCAATGTCTGTGGTTTTGTATCCAAGCCATAATCCGCCTGTACCACTTCCATAACCCATATCTTTTGCTCCTTCCGTAATGATTTCGGCAAGTTTGCTTTTCAATGTATAACCACTGAGTCCGGCTGCCGTGCTGTAATAATTGGCTGGCGCTTGAGCCTTTGCAATTGTTGCAATTGCAAAACATAATAAAATAATTTTATTTTTCATTTCAAGAAATTAAGACAGCAAAATTAATTTTTATTGGGCATAAGTTATTCACAGTCAGTTATTTTTAAGTAAAATTTAAGTTAATATAAATATGTGTTAAAGTAGTTTTAATTCAAATTTAATTCGATCATATCATTATATTGCAAAATATTAAATTCATAGAAATAAAAAAGAGAACCAATAACTATTGACTCTCTTATATGTTGACTTGCAAAAAGTTTGATTAATTTTCTTTAATGTATTTCTTATTGACTTTAGAAAAAATCCAGGAAATGGATAATCCGAAGAATAGTGCAACAGCTGAAACAATCACATAATTGATCATTTCTATTTTCACAGGAAAAGGCAAAGTCTCACTGGCGCGGAAAAAACCGGTGCTGATTTGCATAAAAGAAATAGCTGATCCTATCAGAAGACCCATTATAATCCCAAAGAAAACAATCAAAAAACCTGTAAAAAAATAGATCATTCGGAGATTATTTTTGTTAAAACCTAGGGCGACCAAAGATTTTGCCTGATCTTTTTTATCCAATTGAAGAATCGTTATAGCGCCTGCCAAATTGAATGTCGTGATGAAAATTACCAAGCCAAAAATCAGATAGATCATCAGTTTCTCCGTATTAATCATTTTCCAAAAGGCAGCATTTTCTTCTGATTTTGTATTGATGATGATTCTATCACCCAATTCCTTAGCCAAATCAGTTTTAACTTTTTCTGCATTAGCAGCATTTTTTAATTTGATGACAATCTGGTAACAATCTGATTTTGACAGTCCCAAAAGTTGCTGACTCAACTCCAAAGGTGCAACAATATAGTTATCCAATTGTTCGTTTCCAGGGAAAATACCACTTACGAAAATATCTTTCTTATTAAAAATATCATTTTCCTGCTGGATTATTCCTTTTCCAGGTTTCGGCATCATAATCGTTGCAAAATCCTGACTGGAGTTTACCGGAAGCGAAAGTCTGTTGTCCAGACTGTTTTCCATAATAATCTCGTTGCTGTATTTGAAATCGGGATATTTTCCGTAAAAAATCTTTTCATCAATCGGATTCACACTTGTGTAGGCAGAATCTACACCTCGCAGGTATGCTATTTCTCCATTGCTTTTGTAACTCAGGTACACTTTTTCTTCAATAACTTTAGAAAAATGAGTGACATCAGAGTTCTTCTTTAAGGCGTTTTTTATTTTATCAATGTCGGATAATATTTTCCCAGATTTGCTTTTGATAGTAAGATCAGCGTGCAGATTGGCAATCATTTCTTGATTCATCTCCTCCAAACCGGAAAAAACTGAGATGATAATAAACATTGCTGCAACCGCTGCAACCATTGCCAGAGCCGCCAACCAAGTAATGAAGGTGACTGCTGTACTTCCTTTTTTGGAAATCAGATATCGGGATGCTATGTAAAAAGCATTTTTCAAAACTGCAAGAAATTATAGAATAGGGTTGTCGCCTTCGCCCTTCAGCTCTTTTTCGATTCTTTCTACATCGTCCAGACTGGTATCGATGAAAAATACCAACTGCGGAATGATACGCACCTGCTTAGACATTTTCTGTCCAATATAGTTGCGGTAAAACGCATTATTGGTATTGATTTCTTTCATTATCGGCTTTCTCAGTTCAGCCGGAAAGATACTTAGATATATTTTTGCGATGCTGAGATCTGCAGTTACCTTCACGTCGGAAACAGATACAATAAAGCTTTGTTTGCTTTCTGCTGCCTGTTTGCGGAAGATTTCTGCCATATCTTCCTGAATAATTTGCGCTACTTTTCTTTGTCTGTTGCTTTCCATAAGTTTGCAAATTTAGTGTTTTTATTTTGATTTTTTTTTGGAGCTATTTCCCGCTTTCCGTTGCAATCTTTTTCTTTTTTGGCAAAAAAAGAAAAAGGATTTTCACTACATCGGGGCTAGGGATTTTGTCTTTCAATATTCGCTTTCACTCCAAATACAAGATTTGTTTCATTTTTACAGCAGAATAATTAATTCAACAGCCAAATCAAAGCTTGCTTCAATTCCCGTCTCCAATAATCTTCAGAATGTGTTCCGTCTTCATCTATTTTTACAAAGATATTTTTGTTCAAAACCAATTTTTTTAATAATAATTCGTTCACAGTTTCGATCTCCGGGGCCATTGTTTCATCTTCATTTTTTCCGGCTACGAAATAGAATTTGGAATTTTTCAGATTGTTTTGATTTTTATTAAGATAGTTTTTCAAATCCTTAGAAACAAACCAAAACGCCGGACTGAAAATTCCTGCTTTTCCGAACATAGTTGGATATTTTGTAGCAGCATAAAGGGAAATCAAACCGCCCATAGAGCTTCCCATTACCAGATTTTTCGACGCTTGTTTTTGGGTTCTATAAGTTTTATCAATGTAAGGTTTCAGTGTTTTGGTCAGAAACTCAAGGTATAAATCACCTTTGCCCTTTGTCTGGTATTTTTCATTATTCCAGGGCGAGTATTCTGAAAGTCTGCTTTCTCCGCCGTTGTCAATTCCGATGATGATGGCAGATTGTCCTGTCTCAGAAAAGATTTGGTTTAAAGTCTCATCAACATTCCATTCTCCAGAAAAACTTGTAAATGCATCAAACAGATTTTGTCCGTCCTGCATATAAATCACGGGATATTTTTTATGAGAATTCTGATAATCGGGCGGGAGATAAATCCATATTTTTCTGGTGGTTTGCAGCTGAGGGACTTTAAAATTCTCGCTTAAAATTTTCACATTAGAGGTCACGGTATGGCTCTTTTCCTTTGATTGTGCCCATTTTTTGATCATTATGTCGACAATCTTAGAAGCATTAGAAACATCCAAGATTCTATTGGGAGTTTCTTCCGAAGTTGCCCAGCTGCCTTGTGTGATTTTATATTCTATTTTCTCTTTCGGCGAAGGAATAGTCAATGTGAAAAGACTGTCAGCCTCTTTTTTAAATTCAAAATTCTTATCATTCGGGCTCCAATTATTGAGATTCGAAGCGAGAAACAATTTTGTATTTTTTATTGTGTTGTCAGGAAGCTGTGTAATTTTGAAAGTGATTTGCGCACTCCAAAGCCTCATCATCATTAGAAAAATGATCAAAAAAACTTTCTTGGAATGATAAAAATTAAAACTTCTACTGCTCATTTTTGGTTTGTGATTTTATAAAGTCGACCGTTTTTTTGGCAACATCCTTTGCCTGATTGATATTGATGTTGCTGAAAGTATGCTTTGCATTATCCAAAATAAAATATTGATGATATACTTTATTTTTTTCCAACAAGTCCGCCAGTAGTTGTGATTGCGAAATATCTACTGTGCTGTCTCCTGTGCCGTGAAAAATCAATGTCGGAACTGTATTTTTATTGACATAAGTGGCGGGTGATAACATTTTGCTTATCTGGATGACTTGTTCTTTTTCTGTGTTGATATCAAAGCCAGTCAATTGTTTGATTTTCAGTTTCCTGGTGTTGTAAATTTTCAGGGAGTAGAGCTTGTATGCTTTTAGTAATAATTTATTAGCGTCGGTTTTGAATAATTCGTTCAAGTCAGATGGTCCGAAAAAATTGACAACATATTTCAATTTGGGAAGTGTAGAATTGAGTTCTTTTTTTTGATTGTAAGCTGTCAACATCGCAATGTGAGAACCAGATGAACCGCCCCAGACTCCAATATTATTGAGATCCAAGTGGTAGAGTTCAGCGTTATCACTGATCCACTTCAATGCATCTTGACAATCTTGCAAGGTCTGATCCAGGTGATTCTCCAAATTGATGTTGGTAAAATCAATACTGATGACCGTGAATTTATTCTTCACAATCTCATCCAAAATGTACTGCCTGTAGTTTTGAGATACCGCATTTTTATTTCCTGTTGACCAAGCGCCACCGTGCACGTAAATGACAACAGGCGATTTTTGGTTTAGATTTTTGGTTTGATAGATATCAAGTTTTAATGGTGTATCTTCAGGTCTCTCTTTATAGATAATGTCTTTTTTTAAATCATAATTTTGAGCTAGATCAGGTAGTTTGATGTCCGAATTTACTTTTTCTCTGCTTATTTTGTAGCTCAGAAAACTCAGCATTATTAAGAAAAAAACAAGTACGATTGTATATCTTACTTTCATTTAGAATTTATTGCATCCCAAATATAACCAAAATTGCCAAAAATATTATGTTAAATTGTACTTTATGAAAAATTTAAGGTTTGATTCCGCCCTTGCTCAGCTATCTTTTGTAAATTTGGATCGCTTTAATAAATTTCTTAGCTGATAAGAAAATATAAAAAATCCATTTTAATAATGACAACAAAATACGAACAGATTCCAAGTTCTCTTTTTGTGAAAAACAGAAAGAAATTTGCAGAACAATTGTTACCAAAATCTTTGGCCGTTTTCAATTCCAATGATATCTATCCCATCAGTGCAGACTCTACAATGCCTTTCCAGCAGCATCGTGACATTTTTTATCTGAGTGGAGTAGATCAGGAAGAAAGTATCTTGGTGATTTTTCCCGATGCTTATTTGGAAGAAAATCGTGAAATATTATTTTTAAGAGAGACCAACGATCACATCGCCGTTTGGGAAGGTGAAAAATTAGATAAAAATCAAGCATTTGAAACTTCGGGGATCAAAACAGTATATTGGTTGAGCGATTTTGACAAAGTGTTTAAAAATCTAATGTATGAGGCAGAAAATGTTTATCTTAACAAGAATGAACATTACAGAAATTCGGTAGAAACTGAGTTAAGAGAAGACCGTTTTATCAGAAAAATACAGTCGGATTTCCCGATGCATAACTACAAAAGAAGCAATCCTATTCTTCAGCGTTTGAGAAGCATCAAAGAACCGGAAGAATTAGCCTTGATTCAAAATGCGTGTAACATCACGGAAAAAGGCATCAGAAGATTGCTGAACTTCATCAAACCCAACGTTTGGGAATACGAAATCGAAGCGGAATTAATACACGAATTTGTTAGAAACAGAAGTAAAGGCTTTGCGTACACACCAATCATTGCTAGCGGAAATAATGCCAATGTTCTTCATTACATCGCCAATAATATGCAGTGTAAAGAAGGCGATCTGATTCTTTTGGATGTTGGTGCAGAATATGCCAATTACTCCAGCGATTTGACCAGAACAATTCCTGTTAGTGGGAGATATTCTCAAAGACAAAAAGAAATTTACAATGCTGTTTTAAAATGTAAAATTGAAGCAGAAGACCGCTTGGTTGCCGGAAACAACTGGTACAGATTCCATAAAGAGATGGGTGAAGTTTATACATCAGAATTGTTGCAATTAGGATTGATTGATAAAGCTGATGTTCAAAATGAAGATCCAAAATGGCCGGCGTACAAGAAGTTTATGATGCACGGAACTTCTCATCACATGGGATTGGATACGCACGATTACGGAATTTTGACCGACGATTTTGTTGAAAATATGGTATTTACCAACGAACCTGGATTCTACATTCCTGCAGAAGGGTTTGGCGTTAGAATTGAGGATGATTATGTCATTCAGTCTTCTGGAAAGCCATTTAATATGATGGCGAATATCCCGATTACTGCGGAGGAGATTGAAGATTTGATGAATTCTTAAAAGAGGTTGGAATTTAGAAGTTAGAATTTCGATGAGAATTCAACTTTCAAAATCTAATATAGAAATCCCGATAATTGAGATAATTATCGGGATTTTGTTCTTATTTTACTTTTGATTATTTCTTAAAAAAATCCATCAGATCAAGATAGTTTTTCTGATTCACGCCGTGTCCGGACATATATTCTCTAAACGAAAAATAAGCGCTCAAATCATATAAAAGATCTGCGGCCTTTCTTCCCCAATCCATCGGAATCACAGCGTCATCTGTTCCGTGAGAAATAAAGAATCGCAGGCTTTCCAGTTTCTTTTTATCTTTCACAATGTTTTTTAGAAGTTTTCCCTCAGGATAAGAACTTAAACAAGCTACTTTCGAGAATAAGTCTGGATATTGCAAAGCAAGTGAATAAGCAATCATCCCACCTTGACTGAAACCGCAAAGATGCGTTTTATTATCAGTCAATCCATATTTGTTGGTTACACTCATTATATTTTCCAAAACCAATTTTACAGCTTCATTCGCTTCATTTTCTTCCACAAAATTTTCAGCATTATTGAAATCGATATCAAACCACGCGTAACCACCATAAGTGGAATTTTTTGGGGCACGGAAACTGATGACTAACCAATCTTCCGGCAATGTTGGAACGAAATTAAAAAGATCTTCTTCATTGCTTCCATAACCGTGAAGTAAAAATAAAACGGCTGTCTCTGGCGTGATATTTTGAGGTTCTCGTACGAGATATTGTAAATCCATAATGCAAAGATAAATAACAGAGTTCAAAATTTTGAATAGTTTTTATCTATAAGCTTTGTGTTTCGATAAAAACCGTAATTTAGCATCACGAAAAATTTCTTAAAATGGATAAAATACCTAGTGTAGACCTGCGTGATTTCCTTTCGGACAACCCGGAACGCAAACAGAAATTTGTAAATGAAATCGGAAAAGCTTACGAAGAAATTGGTTTTGTAGCCTTAAAAGGACATTTCCTTGATGACCAACTCGTAGACAATCTTTATGGAGAAGTAAAAAACTTTTTCCAGCTCCCAACAGAAACCAAACAGAAGTACGAAATCCCCGGAATAGGAGGACAGCGTGGTTATGTAGGTTTCGGGAAAGAAACTGCGAAAGGTTTTAAAAAAGGAGATTTGAAAGAATTTTGGCATTTCGGACAGTATGTTTCGGATGACTCAAAATACAAAAGTGAATATCCAGACAATGTGATCGTAGAAGAACTTCCAAAATTTAATGAAGTAGGAAAAGAGACCTACCAAATGCTTGAAAAAACAGGAAAATATGTTTTGAGAGCTTTAGCCTTATATCTTGGTTTGGACGAGTTTTATTTTGATGATAAAATCGCAGAAGGCAATTCTATTCTAAGACCAATTCATTATCCGCCAATTACTCAGGAACCGGATGATGCAGTAAGAGCAGCCGCTCACGGAGACATCAACTTGATTACACTTTTGATGGGCTCACAAGGAAAAGGACTTCAGGTTCAAAATCATAAAGGTGAATGGATTGATGCCATTGCAGAACCGGATGAACTGATGATTAATGTTGGTGATATGCTTTCAAGACATACCAACAACAAATTGAAATCTACGATTCACAGAGTGGTAAATCCGCCGAGAGAATTGTGGGGAACTTCTAGATATTCTATCCCGTTCTTTATGCATCCGGTGAGCGATATGCCGCTTAATGCACTTGAAAATTGTGTAGATGAGAATAATCCAAAATTATATCCCGATGCCACAGCTGGTGAATTTTTAAGGGAAAGATTGATTGAACTAGGTTTGATCAAAATTTAATCAAGATGATGTTCTAAATATCAATACCGTTGATTTTCAGCGGTATTTTTTTTAACATAAAATTGCAATTCCAATCATCTCCAAAATCCTTTATGATTGTTATTTTGTTTTATCAATCGTCCTAAATGTCAAACTGATTCTTGGTTTGATAATTTTCTTGGTTGTTGGCAATCTGTGAAGCCAGAATTTCTGCGTAGTATCCTTCATCATTAGCAAACTTCCGTTTTCGAGCGTTATAGAAACTAATTCTTTTGAGATTTTATGTTTGAAATTAAATTTCCTTTCTGCTCCAAAACTTACTGAACTGATGGCGCCATTGTCCTTCAAATCCTTTTCGCCATCGCTGTGATAAGCCATTCCTTCCGAGCCATCGTGATAGAGATTCAGCAAACAGGAATTAAAACTTTCGCCACTCACAGATTCGATTTTTTCCTTTATTTCTAGGAGTGTTTTGTTCCAAGACAAAGCTGTTTTTGTTCTCCCGGAATAAGTATAACTAAATTCCTCATTGCCATACCAAGCGACTTTTCTTTTGGTTTCAATCAGTTTTCCGAAGATGACCGCTTCATCACTTTTCCAATCAACTTCAGTCATTAATTTGTTGAAATAATCATTTGCTTCTTGTTCAGAGAAGATTTTTCCGAAGTAAGAAGTTGTGCCGTCGTAAGGCAGAATGTTTTCAATGATTTCGAATTGGTAGTCAAAAAGGCTCATTATTTAGTTTCGTCAAAGTTATCGTAATAAGTATAATCTGTGGTGATTTTTCCATTCTCAATGGTGAAAATCGTGCAAATCGGGAGTTCAAATTTAGATTGGTCGGGCGCAGTTCCTGTGGAAAAAAATTCAACAATAATATTTTTGTCACCAGAAGGGTAGATGTTTACTACTTTATCTTGCAAATCCGGAAAGATTTGATTCAGTTCTGTATATTTTTTTACAAAATCTTTTTTGGTTTGTTTAATGATTCCCGTTCCGAAACTTGGGTCTTTGTATTTGGCATTTTCCACGTACATTTCAGAAAGTTGCGACCATTTGTGTTCATTAAAAAGTTTGAAATAATTCTCAACTAATTTCACGTTCTCATCTTGAATCTTTTTATGGGAATCGGAGCAAGAAATCATCATCCAAAATAAAATCGATAATGAGCCCACAATTTTTAATACTTTCATTGCAATTGGCTTTAGAGTTCTAAAAATACAATTTAGTTTTAAATAATTAATCAAGTTTAGGCTCTCAAATTTTCTATGCTTATTCTATAATCCTTATTTTTGCACCCGATTATCATTTATCAATCATCATTTATCAATTATAGAAATGAAGCCGAGTCTAGCCAAAGGAACCAGAGATTTTACCTCGAAAGAAGTTTCCAGAAGAAAATACATCATTAATATCCTTCAGAATAATTTCGAACTGTTCGGATTCCAACCTTTGGAAACCCCAAGTTTCGAGAACCTTTCTACATTGACGGGAAAATATGGCGAAGAAGGCGACAGATTAATCTTCAAAATCCTGAATTCCGGAGATTATGCTTCGAAAACCAATGATGATGATTGGTCAGCTAAAAATTCTCAAAAGCTGATTTCTCAAATATCGGAGAAAGCACTTCGCTACGACTTAACTGTTCCATTTGCAAGATTTGTGGCGATGAACCAAGGACAATTAGCTTTCCCTTACAAACGTTATCAGATTCAGCCGGTTTGGAGAGCAGATCGTCCGCAGAAAGGTAGATTCCGTGAGTTTTATCAGTGCGATGCAGATGTTGTCGGTAGCAAAAGTCTTTGGCAGGAAGTGGAGTTGTTGCAATTGTATTTCAAATCATTCAAAGATTTGAATCTATCGGTTTCAGTTCATGTCAACAATAGAAAAATCCTTTCCGGAATCGCAGAATATGCAGGTATTGCTGACCAATTGATTGATTTTACAGTTGCTTTGGATAAATTGGACAAAATCGGAAAAGAAGGTGTGACGAAAGAAATGCTGGATAAAGGGATTTCCGAGGAAGCAATTTCTAAACTCGATTTCTTGTTCACACAAAGTTCCGATGCATTAGAAAATCTATCCAACCTTAAATCAAAATTCGAAGGTAACGATACAGGACTGAAAGGTGTGGAAGAATTGGAATACGTAATTAAAAATGCGGTAAAACTCGGAATAGATTCTGATAATTTGGTTTTTGACATTACTTTAGCCAGAGGCTTAGATTATTATACCGGCGCCATTTTCGAGGTGAAGGCGAACGGCGTGGCAATGGGTTCCATTGGCGGAGGCGGACGTTATGATAACCTGACTGAAGTTTTTGGAGTGAAAGATGTTCCCGGAATTGGGATTTCTTTTGGCTTGGACAGAATTTACCTTGTGATGGAAGAACTCAACGTTTTTCCAGAAGATTCTGATGTTAAAGTGAAGTATCTCTTCGCCAACTACGGAGAAAATGAGTCGATTGAAGCAATGAGGTTGATTTCAAAATTAAGAGAAAACAATATTTCAGCAGAGCTCTATCCAGAAGCTTCTAAGTTGAAAAAGCAATTTACTTATGCAGAGAAAAAGGGAATAGAGCACCTTGTATTCCTGGGAGAGCAGGAGATAAAAGATGGCAATGTTACAGTCAAAAATCTGGTGTCTGGAGATCAACAAACAATGAAAATAGATGCGTTTCTGAGTTAATTTTCGGAAACCAAACCTTTCACATTTTCTTCTGAATATTGGTTGGAAGCCCCAATTTCCTTCTTTCTGTTTCGGATAAAATCAGTTGGTCTTATCCCGTTGATTTCAAAGAAAAGATCGGAAAAGTTTTGTCTGGAAGCGATTCCGCATTCTTTTGCCAGCGTATCGATGGTATAATTGAGGTAGATGTTCTTCTCAAATAATAGTTGAGTGATGTGTCTGATACGCAAGTCCCCCAGATATTTGTTAAAATTCATACCCTTGCTGTCATTGATGACGTGCGATAGATAATTAGAATTTGTATCCAATTGTATAGCCAGCTTCTGAATGGTAAGACCTTTCTGAGTGAAGTGTTTTTTCTCCTCAAAAACTTTCAATTTGTAGAGGATTTCTTCTTTTATCGTTTCTGCAATCTGCGACCTTTTATCGTTTTCTTCGCTATGATTCGGAGTAGGATTAGTAACTGCTACACTTTCGGGACGCGTGTAGTTATGATTTTGTAATTTCTCCTGAAGCACAAAATACTTCTGAAGAATATCTTTTTCTTTTTTAAATTTTTTGAATAGCGTGATAATCAGAAAAGTTGCAAGACCTGCAAGTAGAACAATGAAAATCCCGCCCCAGATGTTAACTTTTTCAAGTTTTCCTTTTTCTTCCAAAAGTGCATTGGTGTCATATTCTCTATGGACTTTTGGAGACAAATACGCAAAATCTCTTGAGATGATACTATCTGCTTTCAAAAGTTGTGTGGTGTAATATAGCTGTTGTTTAGGATCATTTTTGCTCTTGTAATAATTAATTAGAAGTTCATAATTTTCCCTTAGTTCTGGCAATAAGAATTCTTGTTTATTAAAGATGGAGTCAATTTTTTTAAAATTAGCGATAGCAAGATCCTCTTTTTTAAGTGCCAGATAACTTTTCCCAATATAAAAATAATTGACAGATTTCCAGGCAAAATCATCTTTCAACAAATCCATTGATTGAGAAAGGTAGTCGATTGATGAATCGTACTTGCTGTTATTAAATTCTGAAAGTCCTTTACTTTTTAGAAAATAACCTCGTTCTTGTGAAAAGTCTGGTTCGTTAAAAGTCTTAAGTAATCCAATATTGACGAGAGAGTCTGCTTTGGAAAAATCTTTCATATTTCGGTAGCAGATAATCATTTGGTGGAGACTGTTCAGGTAACCTTTTTGATTATTAAAAATCTGAAATTTATGCAGCTTCGAATTATTAGTTTCACTTTCGAAAAATTCCAGACAGTCTTTAAAAAGTTCTAATGCTTCCTCATTGTAACCTAAATAGTTTTTGACAACACCTAAATGGTAAAATACTTTGTTTTTAAGATAAAGGTCACCTGTGTTTTTAGAATATTTGTAAGCCATCAGATATTCATCCAACGCTGGTTTGTATTTTTTAAGCTTTGCATAATACAAACTGCCTCGCAGAACATACGCAGTAGCAATTCTATCCTCACTGGTAGATTTATATGCGGCATCCAGACAACTGTCCGCATATTTTAATTTGTTGGATACTGATTTTGAATAAAAAACGGCGTCTCGATAAGCTTGGAATAATTCAGGATACTTCTTTTCGTCCTTAGCTTTTTTGATATATGGCTTGATGAAAGAAAAAGCACGTGTATCATTTTCAGAATAAACTTCATATCCTTTTCTATAGTCTTCATAGCTTTTTGGATTGATGTCTCTCGAGAAAACAAAATCCGAAAAAAAAACGAATATGATAAAGATATAATTTTTCATTTGAAATTTTAAAGCTTCATCATTTGTGACCACAAAAATACGGAATTATCAAATATTATTGGAAAATTTTTCCATTGCTAGTAATACGATTTTATTTCTTGAATTTTTCTATGTAATTATCTGAATTTTAGCAATTTATGTCTGTCGTTATTTGTGAATTAGGACGTCAAAATTTCGCAATTTTGACCACCTTCTCTTTCACGGATCAAATTTAGGATATAATTTCGTCACAGAAAATGAGAATAAAACCTTTGTTTTGCATCTCAATAAAACTTAAAAAAAATAATTATATTCAATATGAAAAAGTTCATTACAATCTTAGCGATCGCATTCGTTTCTTTAAATTTTGTTTCTTGCAGACAAGATGACGCAACAGCAGATATGGAGGTAACTGCTCCACAATCTAATAAGACTTTTAACAAAGAAGCTGTGGTTGTTTCTGACACTGTTAGACCAAACTTAGCACAGAGACCAGTAGATCCAGATCCACCAGTAAAGGATGGCACAAGCTGGTAATCTGAATTAAATATTAAACATTCATTCAAGCACTATAAACTGCCTCAATTTATTTTATAGATTGAGGCAGATTTTTAAAAAATAGTTATTTGAATGGATCCTAAAACTGAAATAAATTTCTTTATTAATTTACCGCAGCTTCCTCAGAGCCATGAAAAAACTCTCTATTATTATTTTAGTTTTGTCAATTGCAAATGTCAATGCCCAGATTGGCATCAACACATCTAATCCTCTGGCAACTTTAGAAGTTCACAAATCGATTTTAGCAACAGTTCCTGATGGGATTATTCCGCCAAGAATCAGTGCAGATTCTCTTCAGATGAAAGATCATTTGTACGGTCCCGCTCAAAATGGTGCCATGATTTACGTCACAACACCACTTTCTAAATTTTCAAGTAAAACACAAGAAATCAATAGTATTGGTTATTATGTTTACGATTCCCGTTCTTCTAACAAAAACAAATCAGAAGGAGGCTGGAAAAAGATGTTTAGTGATCCGCATGCTTTTACAGCAAAGACTATTGGTCCGATTTCTTTCTCACGTGTCGAACTAAACTCTTCAAAATCTAATTTTCAATCGATTAATTTTGATAATGCTATTGAAAACGATATTGGATCAGAATACTTATCAGACAATCAATATTTGGTAGAAGAGACTGGGTTATATGTAATCAATTATTCTATTCAGTTTGATAATGTAGATACCAAAATGGTCACTCAAAGACCAAGTGTCGCTATTGTAAAATCTGATTCTTCAAATTATAACAAAGTATTGCTGGGTTCAAAAACATTCGATGGGATTCTTTCATCTAAAAATAAAAGCCAGATTGCAATAGCTTCACAAGCAGGAATCAATCACATCTATCAACTTAAAGCAGGTGAAAAATTAAATTTTGGATTGATGACAGAACAACAAACATTGTCATCACTCGGTCAGGTATCTACAGAAATTTCAATTTATAAAATAAGATAAACTATGTCAAGATTTAATAATTTAATAGTCGTAAAATCAGTTAATTTTATTTTGGTAGTTTTAAGAATTTGTTTCGGAGACGGAATATTCCGTAACAGGCCAGAATAAAAAAAGTTTAGCTACTTTTGCAGCAAATTCTATTTTATGAAGCCCGGACAAACTCAAACGCTTACTATTTCTGAAAAAATCTCTTCTGGATACATCCTGCGTAACAATGACGGAGAAAAAGCTTTTATTCAAAAAATATTTGCTGACGATACTTGGGAAATTGGAGTGGGAGTGGATGTTTTTGTTTATCAGGACGAAGGTACTTTCAAAGCTACTACAGAAAGAGCCAATGCAGAAGTAGGAGAATTCGCAGTTATGACTTGCGTCCAAAGTTTGCCAACTGGTGCATTTATGGATTGGGGAATTATCAAAGATCTTTTCATTCCATACAAGCAACAGAAATCGAAGATCATTGAAGGAAAGCGCTATCTTGTATATGTCTATGTTGATGAAGCAACTGGGTTAATCACCGGAACAACTAAGTTCAAGAGGAATCCGCAATACGACAATGTACCTTTCAAAGAAGGCAATCAAGTCAATTTGATAATAATGAATGAATCCGAGTTAGGTTGGAACGTCATTATCAATAAAAAATTTATCGGATTGATTTACGCTTCCGATGTCTTCAAAAAACTATATCCTCTTTCTGAGGAATCTGGATATATCAAAATTATTCGTGAAGACGGGAAAATCGATGTTACACTTCAGCCGCAAGGTTTTGAGAACGTAGACGAATTCAAGCAAAAAATCATCGATAAACTGAATGATAATTACGGACTGCTATATCTTTCTGACAAGTCTTCTCCTGAAGAAATCAAAGATGAATTGCAAATGAGTAAGAAAAATTTCAAAAAAGCCATCGGAAGCCTCTACAAAGACAAGTTGATAGAACTGATGGATGACCGAATCAAATTGCTATAAATCTGAAAATTATCATATTTTTGAAAATAAGTCTAAATAATTTTTCGTTGGACTCGTTTTTGTTTCTCAAGACAAAATAAAACTGATGAAAAAGATTCTGATCAGCGGTGCCACAGGACTTGTTGGCAAAAAGCTTTGCAAAAAACTGTTGGTGCGTGGTTACCAAGTAGAGATTTTGGTTCGGTCCAAATCACAGTCCGACTTCAAATCGTATGTCTGGGATTATCAAAATGAATTTTTGGAAGAAGGAGCTCTAGACAACACTTATGCGTTTATCCATCTGGCCGGAGCAACCATCAGCAAGCGTTGGACAGATTCTTACAAAAAAGAAATTTACAAAAGCCGTATTGACTCTGCGCAATTCATCTATGAAAAGATGCAGCAACAAAATATCCATCCAGAGTGTGTGATATCAGCATCTGCTGTGGGATTTTATGGTCAAGATACCTCACAGCATATTTTTTCTGAAAATGATGCCCCGGCAAATGATTTTTTGGGAACGGTTTGTAGAGATTGGGAAGCCAAAGCTTTCCAGTTTGAAAATCTAGGTAGTAGAGTAGTGTGTGTGCGTACTTCCACTGTATTGTCCGAGAAAGGTGGTGCGTTGGAGGTTCTCAAAAAACCTGTTGAGATAGGATTTGGTTCACCTTTGGGAGATGGACAGCAGTATTTTCCGTGGATTCATATAGATGATTTGGTTAATATTTACTTCAAAGCTGTCGAAGATGTTTCTATGAATGGAGCCTATAACGCTTCTGCACCGGATTTTGTAACCAATGAAATTCTTACCAAAAAACTAGCTTCTCATCTTGATAAAAGAATTTTTTTGCCCAATATTCCTAAATTTTTAATCAAAGCTATTCTTGGAGAAATGTCAGTTTTAGCACTGGAAGGCAGTAGAATTTCGCCTAAGAAGATTGAAAATGTAGGTTTCAAATTCAAATATCAAAATTTGGATTCTGCTTTTGATGATATATTATGACAATGCGTTTCGCTTGGAAAAACAATTAAAAAAACCTACTTTTAGCAAAATTTTCCAATGAGACTGACTGAAGAAAATCAAGAAAAACTGACTGTTTTAGAAAAAATTGCCAATGGAATCATCTGGTGGGTTGGCTCTATTCAGTCACTGGTGTTTCATACTGTTTTCTTCATCGTATGCTTCGCCCTGCCAATTTTCAAAATTGTAGAATTTGAACATATGTTGTTGGTTCTCACGACTGTTGTTTCGCTAGAAGCCATTTATTTAGCGATTTTCATCCAAATGTCAGTCAATAAAAGTTCAGAACACATTGAGGATTTGAAGGAGGATGTTGGCGAGATTCAGGAGGATATTGAGGAAATCCAGGAAGATATTGATGAAATCCAGGAAGATATAGACGAAATCCAGGAAGATGTAGAAGAAATTCAGGAAGATGTGGAGGAAATCAATGAAGACGAAGACGAAGAAAGCCACAGCGACCGCGCGAGAACAGTAATGTTGAAAAGCAAAGTTTCAAGCAATAAAAACGATATCAAAAATCTGAAAGACAAAATCAAAGAACTGGAAAATCTAATCGAAAGTCTAAAGAAAGAGGAAGAGTAAAACTAAATTTCCAATTTCAAAATCCCTTCCATCTGCTTTTGATTAATCCTTTCTGGCATTTTTCTAAAAATAAAATTCCGAAGTCCTGTAAAATTTTCCCATTGGGCTACTTTTCCAAGCATCCAACTCGTATTGACTATGTGATGGACTTTTTCTTTCCTGATATTTTCAAATTGACGAAAAACTTGGTTCCAATCTTTTTCAGTTTGCAGTAATTTCCCAATTACATAAGCATCTTCTACCGCTTGGCAACCACCTTGTCCCATATTTGGCGTTGTCGCATGGGCAGCATCACCAATCAGACAGAGATTTTCTGATGACCAATTATTCATTGGTTTTATGTCGATGATGTCATTAAGAATAATATTTTCTTTAGAAGTTTTAGAAATCATTTCCAAAATATCGGGATGAAATTCTGTAAAAGTTTCTGATAAATCAATATCATCAGAATAAAGTTTCTCATTCACCAAAGCATACCAATACAATGTGTTTTTTCTAATTTTCACAAAACCGAAACGTTTTCCTTTTCCCCACATTTCGTACGCGTTGTGGCTATATTTTTCTGGGATTTCTGTATTTATGATTCCGCGCCAGCATTTTTGTTTCGCATTTCTGATTTTTCCAGATTTTAAGATTTGATTTCTGACTAAAGACTTCACACCATCAGCTCCAAAAACAATTTCGCTTTCAATCTTCGTTTTATCTTCAAAAACTAAATGGTAATTTTCTTTCTTTTCAATTTTTGAAAGTCGTTTATTGAGGATGATATTTTCTGAAATATTCTCACTCAAGATTCTCTGCAAATCCGCTCTGTGAATGGCAATGTTGCAAACTTTGTATTGACGTTCCAATTTCAGAACATCCGTTTTAGAAATGGTTTTCAGCTTTTCATCAGTGATGATTAAAGCGTGCATTTTGGTTCCTGCATTTTCGATTTTTTCTTTTAATCCAAGTTTATCGAAAATCTGCATTGCATTTCCCGCCATTGCAATTCCGGCTCCAACAGGTTTTATTTCCGGAGCACTTTCATAGATTTTGAAATCGATGTTTTGTTGCTTCAGAACATTTCCCAAAGTCAAACCGCCAATGCCACCACCGATGATTGAGATGCTCATATTATTTCACATTTTTCAATTCGTTCATTAATTGATTTTGTTTAATGATAAATTGATTAAGGCTATCAGCTTTTAAAGGATGAGTTTGTTGGTATTTTTCAATTTCAGGAATCGTTTTCTTGATTCTAAAAACAATATATTGGTCTTTGATTTTAGATTGGTTTTCATTAATTTGTTGAATCAAATATTTTATATTTTTAGTCTTTGATTCGTATTTTTGAGCGCTAATTTTTATATCCGCTTCGACTTGCTTTTTTGTCATAGAATCTGTGATTGCTCTCGTCATCTGCTTTGCGTCATTATAATAAATAGCAGATTTAGTAATCAAATCCTCATACCTCGAAATTGTTTTTTGAGTTTTTTCATTAATGTCAGTGATTCTATCATCTAGTAATTTAAGATTTTTATCATTCTTCATCAATTCATTATAAATCTTATGAACCATATTTTCGCTATATCTTCCTTGTTTTAACGAGCTCATAGGTGAATATTCTGCATTGTCAACAGCGTTTTCGATTGTGGGCGAATTAGTTTTGCTTTCATTGCAAGAAATTATAAGCTGAGAAAGAGCAAACAATAAAAATATTCTTTTCATAATGGTTTTGATTTTAGACAAAGTTAATTTAATCCTTCAATTAATAAAAAAAAGCAAGACCAAACAGTCTTGCTTCAATTATATTAAAATTATCAAAATTGGTTTTGCCCCAACCCTAAAGGGAGCCCAATTTTACTAATTTTTATTTACCCAGGTAAGATTTCAAAATCTTACTTCTAGTATTATGTTTCAGTCTCTTGATCGCTTTTTCTTTGATCTGTCGAACTCTTTCTCTTGTCAGGTCAAAAGTTTCACCGATTTCTTCAAGCGTCATTGGATGTTTTCCATTCAATCCGAAATACAATCTTACTAAATCTGCCTCTCTCGGTGTCAAAGTTTGAAGCGCTCTTTCGATTTCGATTTGTAAAGATTCCAACATCAGATCTTTATCCGGACTAGGCGATTCACCAGAACGCAAAACGTCATAAAGGTTAGAATCTTCGCCTTCCACAAGCGGCGCATCCATCGATAGGTGACGACCACTGTTTTTCATAGATTCCTTGATGTCTTCCTCGCTCATATCAAGAACTTCTGCCAATTCTTCCGGAGAAGGTGGTCTTTCGTTCTCTTGCTCCAGGTGAGCATACGCTTTGTTGATTTTGTTGATAGAACCAATCTTATTCAAAGGTAATCTTACAATTCTCGATTGCTCTGCCAAAGCTTGCAAAATCGATTGACGAATCCACCAAACAGCATAAGAAATGAATTTGAAACCTCTTGTCTCATCATATCTTTTCGCCGCTTTCATCAGACCAAGATTTCCTTCGTTGATTAGATCGGGAAGAGAAAGTCCCTGATTCTGATACTGCTTAGAAACCGAAACCACGAAACGCAAGTTAGCTTTAATTAGTTTTTCCAATGCCGCTCTGTCTCCGGCGCGGATTCTCTGAGCCAAATCTACCTCTTCATCAGCGGTAATCAATTCAACTTTTCCAATCTCTTGCAGATACTTGTCTAGTGATGCGGTTTCCCTGTTGGTAACCTGTTTTGTAATTTTTAACTGTCTCATATAAAAACCTCGTTGTGTTAGGTTGCATTATATTATACGACAAGAACATCAAAAAGGTTACAAATATTTTATTTTTATCTAATTTATAAAGCTTTTTAACGTATTTTAAAATTAATTAATATAATTTGGGTAGTGTTTTTTGCAGACTTTCCTCAACTCATTGTTCTCGCAATTACAATATCGTAACATAATTCTAATCTGATCCTTTTAAAATTAAATTTTATCTTTTCTCATCTATATTTCCTTGCAACAAATTTTTATATGTTTTGTAATAAAGAAAAAAAACTTCTGCAAAGTCAAAATAAGATTATTCAAAACCGTTTCCAAAATTCATAATTAATCCTTACTTTTGAGCAATGGAAAATTTCATCGTATCCGCACGCAAGTACCGTCCGCAAGAGTTTGATACTGTTGTAGGACAATCTCATGTAACTGATACTTTGGAGCACGCTATAGATGAAAGCCAGTTGGCTCAGGCGCTTCTCTTCTGTGGTCCAAGAGGTGTGGGAAAAACAACTTGTGCCCGTATACTTGCCAGAAAAATAAATGAAAAATCTGGTGCTTCAGATGACGAAGGTTTTGCATTTAATATTTATGAGTTAGATGCAGCATCCAACAACTCTGTAGATGATATTCGAGATCTTATAGACCAAGTGAGATTTGCACCTCAGGTTGGTAAATATAAAGTTTATATTATAGATGAGGTTCATATGCTATCTCAAGCTGCCTTCAATGCGTTCTTGAAAACTTTAGAAGAACCGCCATCGCACGCAATTTTTATTTTAGCAACTACTGAGAAGCATAAGATTATTCCAACCATTCTGTCAAGATGCCAGATTTATGATTTTAAAAGAATCACGATTGAAGATATCCAGGCACATCTGAGAAAAATTGCTGAGAAAGAAAGTATTATTTATGAAGATGATGCGCTTTATCTGATTGCTCAAAAAGCAGACGGTGCGTTGAGAGATGCTTTGTCAATCTTTGACAGACTGAGTACATTTTCTCAAAAAAACATTACCCTAGAGAAAGCGGCAGAAGTTCTCAATATTTTGGATTATGATCAATATCTAAAGATTGTAGATCTTGCTAAAGAAAATAATATTCCAGAAGTGCTGACCGCTTTTGACGAGATTGTAAAAAAAGGTTTCGATCCACATATTTTTATCGCAGGATTGGGAAATCATTTCCGAGATCTGATGATGGCTCAAAATCCGAAAACTTTGAATCTTATCGAAGTCGGAGAAAAAACGAAGGCAAAATTCGGGGAACAATCTCAGAAATGGACTGCACAGCAATTGATTGACGGTATCGAGATTTGTAACTTCGCAGATATCAATTATAAAAATTCTAAAAATCCGAGGCTGACTGTAGAGATTGCTTTGATGCAATTATCTAGTCTGACCGCAAGTTTGGAAGCTAAAAAAAAAAGTTCTTAATATTAGCGCCTCTTCTTGAAGCTAATTTAATTTCTGAAAAGAAATCTGTTTCTAAAGATACAAAAGTTCAACCTGAATCTAAACCGGAACCTGTAAAGTCTGTTTTTGAAGAACCTAAAAAAATCATTCAAAAAGCTGCTGAACCTCTAGCGAAAAGCGCTTCAAATTCTCAATTCAGCATAAAAGCGGCTTTGGAGAGAAAAGAAGAAATCAAGAAAGACGAGTTTGCAGAAGTCAAAGATGAAAATCTCCCTTCAAATCATTTTTCGCAAACAGATGTTGATAATGAATGGAACATTTTCCTGAAAAATCTGGCAAGAACCAATACGTTGGTCTACAATGCCATCAACAGCTTCAAGATGGAAAAATCTGATGAGAATCTGATAATTGTGAAGTACTCATCAGAATTTGCAAAATCAGAATTTGATAGAATCAGTCCAGAATTTTTTAACCATTTCAGGCATAAAGTCAGTAATTTCAAATTTGATATAGAGTATCAAACGGATTTGTCTATCAAAAAAGAAGTCTTGACCAAGAGGAAAATATTTGAGAAATTTGTACAAATCAATCCTCTGCTGAAAGATTTGGATGATTTGATGCGCTTTGATTTGAGTTAATTTTATATATTTGTTCAAGATTTCTTCGGTACAGAAGAAAAAATATCAACCAAAATAAGCTGAAAGTCCTTCTACAAAGGATTTATAAGATGGAATCAAACCAATTTCCATATTTTACAACTGCAGGATCTGTCATTTCTTTTGACAGATTATTTAGCTTTTTTGGATATTACTACGGAAATTTCAGAACCTATTACCGATTTTATTGGTATAGCTAACTGAATTTCTTTCTCAAAAACCCGCAGAACATTTCAATTTCTGCCAATACATAAAGTTTTTTTACGGTATTTTTTGGAAAAGAATTATAAATCAAAATTTATAACAGATACACTATTGCATTAATTTAAAAATATATAAAATTAAAAATATGAACTTAAACGATTTAAAGAACGACTGGATACAAGACTTCGCCAACCCGATGATTATCGCAGGTCCGTGCAGTGCAGAAAGCGAATCTCAAATGTTGGAAACAGCCAAAAGACTGAAAGAAAGTGGTGCAGAGATCTCAGCGTTCCGCGCAGGAATCTGGAAGCCGAGAACCAAACCCAATGGTTTTGAAGGCGTAGGCGTAATCGGCCTTAACTGGCTGAAAAAGGTTAAAGAAGAATTCGGTTTCAAAACAGCAACAGAGGTTGCCAATGCGCATCACGTTTTTGCTGCGTTGGAAGCAGATGTAGATATTCTTTGGGTAGGAGCACGTTCTACGGTGAATCCATTCACGGTTCAAGAGATTGCACAAGCTTTGCGAGGAACAGACAAACCAATTTTAGTGAAAAATCCTGTAAATCCCGATTTAGCACTTTGGATTGGTGCTTTGGAAAGACTTTTGGGTCAAGGAGTAGAAAATATCGGCGCCATCCACAGAGGTTTCTCGACTTATCAAAAAACCAAATACAGAAATATTCCGAACTGGCAAATTGCCTTAGATTTCAAGAATCAATTCCCGAATATTCCTTTATTAATAGATCCTTCGCACATTTGCGGTAATAGAACAGGTTTGGCGGGCGTTGCGCAGGAAGCCTTCAACGTTGGTTACCAAGGAGCAATTATCGAGAGTCACTGTGATCCGGATAACGCCTGGAGCGATGCTTCTCAGCAAATTACGCCAGAAGTTTTGGCAGAAATGATCAACAACCTTCAGGTTCGTAATTCTGACATCTCTGGTTATGAGGACGAGATGGGCAAGCACAGAACTTTGATCAGTGATATGGATTTCCAATTGATTGAATTACTATCTCAAAGAATGAAGATTTCTGAGAAAATCGGGACATTAAAAAAAGAAAATAACATCGCTATTTTTCAGCCAGAGCGTTGGAAAGTTATTACAGAGTATGCCAATCAGAAAGCACACGAAACAGGAATGTCGCAGGAATTTATAGAAAAAGTGTTCAAAGCCATCCACGAAGAAAGTATTGAAGTTCAGAATCATATTATGATTCATAAATAATGTCAGCAGGATACTCTCGAAGACAGTTGTCAATCTCAGGCTGTCGAAGACCAATATCAGTCGCTTCTCTAGGATGATAATTTGGGCAGCTTTTGCGCCTTCCACTCCCGCTATTTTTTGCAGTAAGATTTCTATTTCAA
>JBCNLQ010000031.1:0-41848 GCA_039595375.1 Chryseobacterium sp. | reverse complement strand
AATACTACTTCCATTAAAGGTTATGGTAATAGATTCGTCTTCATTAAACGCAGAGGGACTGATCGAGTACGTGACCGTCTGTGTCTGTGCAAAGCTAATGGTCGCAATGAAGATTGCGATCAGATTGTAAAAAATTTTCATAAGGTCTATATATTAAGACGATAAATATATCATTTTTTATTTCAAAATTTATATTTTTATTTTAACTAATCATAAAATCACAACCAACTGATAGTCAAGACATTATACGAAGTCTTTTTTGAATGTTAAGTGTTTTACTTTAAATTATTATTAACCAAACTTTAACCTGAAGGTGTATTTTAAGGAATTTTCTTTTAAATGATTTTTAAATAATTTTGTAAAATAATCAACAATAAATTTTTATAGTTCGTACAGATTTCTATAAATTTACGACCGAGTAAAAAATAATGAAGCATTGATTTAATTAAATGCGAATTCTGAATTTTAATGATTAAACCTTAAAATTCGTTAATTATCTTTGCTTAATTAAATGTTTGTTTTAAATTGCAATAAATTAATAATAAAAATTATGAAGAGTGCATCTGAATCTGGTTATCACTTAGACGGAGTGGACAAGGAGATTATTTATATGCTAATGGATAATGCCAAAACATCTCTCGCTCACATCTCCAAGCATGTGGGCATCTCTACGACAGCGGTACACCAGAGAATTAAAAAATTGGAACAAGCAGGCGTGATAGAAAATTCTGTCTCATTCCTGAATCCAAGAAAAATAGGCTATAAAGTAGTTTCGTATATTGGTGTTTTCTTGGAACAGCCAAGTCACTATCAAGATGCTATTAAAAATCTGAATTTGGTAAATGAAGTTGTTGAAGCGCACTATACTACAGGAAATTACACTATTTTCTTAAAAGTGCTTTGCAAGGATAATGATCATCTGATGGAAATCCTTAACAAAATACAGAAACTGAAAGGTGTGACCAGAACAGAAACAATTCTTTCTCTGGAGCAAAGCATCAGCAGACAGCTAAAAGTTTAACCGAATAGAGATAAGTGCAAAAGGATACAAATAGTTTGTGTCCTTTTTTTATTTTTGTAATTATGGAAATCAATCAATACTTAGATTCAACATATCTGAAATTGCCGGCTCAGTCTGGATTGTCAGAAGAACAGACTTTCGAAATCGTCAGAAAATTAACGGATGAAGCCATCGCGTACGGTTTCAAAGAGGTTATGATTCGTCCAAATTATGTCAAATTAATTAAGGACTATCTGGTATCAAAAAATTCTGAGGTTCTAGTGGGAACAGTTATTGGTTTTCACGAAGGAACTTATCCTCTGGAAAGTAAATTGGCAGAAGCCAACCAAGCAATTTTAGATGGTGCAGATGAGTTGGATTATGTCATTAATTATGAAGCTTTCAAAGCCGGCGAATTAGATCTGGTAAAAAAAGAATTTGTCGAAGGAACCAAATTAGGCCTACACTTTGGTAAAACGGTAAAATGGATTATTGAAATTGCAGCACTTTCCGATACGCAGATTTCTGATATCACAGCCTACATCTGGACTTGGGCGCAGGATAATTTTGAAGAAAAAGATTTTCCGAAAATTTTTGTAAAATCATCTACAGGATTTTATGCCACAGAAGAAGGCAAACCCAATGGTGCAACTTTCGAAGGTGTGACAATAATGCTTGCTAATGCAGGAAAACTTCCTGTGAAAGCGGCTGGTGGTGTAAAAACGCCCGATGACGCAGAGAAAATGATAAAAGTGGGAGTTCAAAGAATTGGAACTTCTTCAGCTAAAGCGTTATTAGGAGAAGGTTCTAATGACAGTTCTTATTAAAGATTCAAAAAATAAAATTAAAAAACCTCTTAAATTAAATTGTAAGAGGTTTTTTGTTTTTTTTCGTAATATAAAACTTGATTTGATTAGTTGAGATATATTTCTCACCTTTCGGCAATTACTCCGCAACCCAAACACTCACATTTCCCGCAGGACAAGGAAAATCTCCCCATCCATTGTCATCAATCGTCACTTTATCATCAATGTGCCCTGTAAAATCATAGAAAGTTTTCCCAGCATATTGAGTTCCCATTTCCATCGGTTTATGACTGACATCTTTATTACTCAAAACAACTGCACAGCCAGAATGTTCATCGTCACCTTCCCGAACCCAGCCAATGCAATGCGCATCATCAAAATAATCTTTCTGCTGACCGTAGGCATAATTTTTCCTGGCTTTCAGAAGTTCTTCGATTGCATCCACTTTGTCTAAAAAAATCTCATGCTCATTTCCATCCTCCCCGTGATCTTTATAGCTGGCACCATATAAATCCGGATAAAATACGCAAGGATAACCTGCTTCTCTCAACAAAATCAGCGCATACGCAATGGGTTTGAACCAAGTCTCAACTGGTGCTTCCAACGCTTGTAGAGGCTGCGTATCGTGATTGTCCACCACAGTTACTGCTTTGTCTGGATGTGTTGATACAAGAGTGTCTGTAAATATTTCTCTCAAGTCAAAGTCTGGATTGTTGGAGGCATTATGTAAATTATGATGCAAAGAAGAATCAAACAGACTCATACAACCTTCCGTAGAGTCTATGTAGGCTTGTAAAAGCGGCAAATCGCCCGGCGCCCAGTACTCGCCGACGGCAAAAATATCTTTTCCTGTGTTGGAGCGCAGCAATGTGAGCCATTCTTTATAAAAATCAGGAGAGATATGTTTCACTGCATCTAGCCGAACACCTTCATAACCGATTTGTTCGTAATACCATTTTCCCCAATAATTCAGCTCTTCTCGCACGAAGGGATTTCTGTGCTCAATGTCATTATACATGAGAAAATCATAATTGCCTTTCTCATCATCAATGATATTATCCCAATGATCACCATAATCATTAATGATTCTGAAAATCGCTGTGTCCTGACCTTCAGCATAATCTACGCCAGTAAAACAAGTAAAATTCCATTCAAAATCAGAATATTTCTTTTGTCTCCCTTCGAAATTGAATTTGGTGTAAGACTCTATTTCCATAACTTCCGATATGGCTACAGTCCTGTCATTTTCATCCACTTTGATAGCATTGAATTTCTCTAGCTCGTCACCACCTGCTTTATGATTGAGTACAATATCAGCAATCACTTGTATGTTGTTCTCCTTCAAAGCTTTTACTGCTTCTAGATAATCCTTCTTCGTTCCATATTTTGTTGGAATTGCACCTTTCTGGTCGAATTCTCCCAGGTCGAACAAATCATAAGGATCATAACCAACGGAGAAAGCAGCGTTGGTACTTTTGTAAGCCGGCGGAAGCCAGGCAGAAGTGATGCCAAGCTCGGCCAGATATCCAGATTGTTCTTTTGTGTGTTTCCATAGGAAAGAGTCACCCTCGGTATACCAATGGAAAAACTGAATCATAGTTCCGTTCATAATAATGTAGATTTTTTCAGATTGTTTGATTTGATGTTTTCGACTATGAAAAAATTAAGCCACATCAAAAAACCAAAACAAAAGCGAAAAGAATCAATGCAAATTATTTGGGCGCCATTTCCGCCTTCCGTTCCCGCTTTTTTTTGCCAATCCTTTCCCAATGCAAAAAAGAGCTCCACTCAAGTCGGGGCGCGCTTCGCAAATGTTGAAGATTTGTCTATCAAATTCAATAAATTCTCAATCAATTGAAATCAGTCAAATTTGGCTCACCTGCGAGAAATCCAAAATCTTAACTGAGCAAAATCGCCATTACTAACTTGTAATATTTACCATAAGATAACAAAAAACTTTGCGCACTTTGCGTTTAGAACCCTAATCGCCAAACTCTTCAAATGGAATTTTCAATTGTACAGAAACTTGTTTTTTTTCCTCCGTATTCAGGTTTGAAAGAGATAAACCTAGCAATCTGATGGCTTTGTCATAAGGTCTGAGTTCCCAAAGTTGTCTGGCGGTATTGTAGAATTTCTCAGCATTTTCAAAATATACATCCTGTGTTTTGCTTCTTGTGTAGAGCGCAAAATCTTTGTATTTGATTTTAAGGGTCAAGGTTTTTCCTTTGATTTCTCTTTTACCCAGACGTTCTTCCAGTTCCAGGCTCAGGGATTTTAGTTTATGCTCAATCTCTTCATCATCATTGATATCGTCCCAAAATGTTCTCTCCACGGCCACACTTTTTTGGATTCGATTCGGTTTTACTTCGCCATTGTGGATGCCTCGGACCACATTGTAATAATACCTTCCGGATTTGCCAAACAATTTTTCCAATTCGTCCAAAGATTTGGCTTTCAAATCAGAACCTTTGAAGATGTGAAGTGTGTGCATTCGGTTAGCTGTCACTTTCCCAACACCGTAGAATTTTTCAATCGGGAGATTTTCCAGAAACTCATTCATTTTCGTTGGATGTATGGTTTTCTGTCCGTTTGGTTTGTTGATGTCAGAAGCCACTTTTGCCAAGAACTTATTAATAGAGATTCCTGCAGATGCCGTTAATCCTGTTTCTTCAAAAATGCGTTTACGGATTTCCTTGGCGATGTCGTTTGCAGATTCTATTCCTTTTTTATTTTCAGTGACGTCCAGATAAGCTTCGTCCAGAGAAAGCGGCTCTACCAAATCTGTATAATCGTGGAAGATACTTCTGATTTTGCTGGATATCTCTTTGTAACGTTGGAATCTGGGCTTCACAAAAATCAAGTGCGGGCATTTTTCTTTGGCTGTTTTACTTGGCATCGCAGACCTCACGCCAAACTTCCTTGCCTCATAGCTCGCTGCAGCAACAACGCCGCGATGACCACCTCCCACGGCAACGGCTTTGCCACGCAGACTCGGGTCATCGAGTTGTTCTACAGAAGCATAGAAAGCGTCCATATCTACGTGGATGATTTTGCGTTGAGATTGCATCAGGACTAATAAATATTTACTACAAAAGTTACAAAAAGAGTAAGTCTGATTGTTTTTTCAAATTTACAAATCAAAAAAAGCCTCTGTGACTTTTTACAAATTTAATCAAAAAAAATCCCGAATGATTTTCGGGATTGTCTATGTTTATTGGGTCAATTTATCGATTGTTGTTTGGATGTCTGGATCTTCTGGTGAAATCGCATAATATTTGGCAATGGCAGATTTCTGGTCAACCACAATATATCTTGGAATCCAATTAAGGTCGATATAGTTGTTGAAATTATTTTTCCAGCCAGATGAGAACCAATAATTCTCTTTGTGATTCATCTCAAATCTGTCTAAGCTCTTATTAAAACTTTCTTTTGAGCGTTCCAGAGAAAGGAAAACGAAATTCACATTGGGATTTTTTTCCTCTAATTCCTTGGCTTTCGGAAATGCTTTCAGACAATCTTTGCACCAGCCTGCCCAGAAATCTAATATTAGGATTTTGCCTCTGTGTTGTTTCAGAATTTGGCCGATGGAAATTTCTTTTCCGTCCTTATCCTGTAGTTTTTGTGCTAATGCTTCTTTGGAAAAATCCGTTTTCAGAACCTTTGGGACTTCCTGTGATAAGCCCAATTGAAACACAAATAATAAGATGTAAACTAATGTCCTCTTCATTTTAATACGTTTAATAAGACAAAGATAAGTCATTAATAATATATCAAAAAAATCATTTCATCTGTTCTCCAATTTATTTAAATGTAGAGAAAACGGCTTCATACTACTTTTGTTTAATGGTTTCGGAATCATTGAGTTCATTTTCATGTGCCTTTTATCGACTACTAAGATCTCTGGAGGAGACGCCAGGCATCAATAAAGTGAGAGTAGAAATCAGATATAATGCGATGAATTAAATTGTATATTAAAAATGAATCTTAATACAATATCAAGTTGTAATTTTAAATTATATTTCTAAATTTGAGAAAAAAAATAATGGGAAATACAGATTTCATCAAAAGAAAATTTGAAAGATTTGATGAAAGCTTTTATCAGGAAATCTTCGAGCACGGGATTTTCATCTCAGTCGAAGCCAAGCAGGAATTGATTTCAGAAGGTGAGAAAGTCAAATTTATTCCCATTCTGGTAAATGGTTCTGTAAAGGTTTATAATCTGCACGATGGCAAAGAACTAGTGTACTATTATATTTCTCCTGGTGAAAGTTGTATTATGACTTTTTCTACAATATTTACGGATAAGGTGAGTCGGATCTATGCCACCTCAGAAGTGAAATCTGATGTTCTTCTATTACCGGTTTCTCATTTTTTAATCTGGCTTCAGAAATATCCCAAGCTGAATCAAATGTTTTTTTTAGAGTACGATTCCCGATACAAGTTTATGATGGAAACTATCAACAAAATTGTTTTCCAGAAGCTGGATCACAGAGTTTTAGAATATCTTCAAGAACGAATCAAAAGAAGCAAAAATCAGTTTGTTAAGATCTCTCACAAAAAAATTGCAGAGGAATTGGGAACTGCCAGAGAAGTAGTGAGCCGCATTCTAAAAAAATTCGAGAAAGAAGGTTTGATTACACAAAGTCCATTAGGAATAGAGGTAATTGAAAAACGGTGACTTTAGTCACCGTTTTTTTGTGTATTGATATCCTAATTTTGAATAAAAGCTTATATGTCAAAACTTCTATCATTTATCTCTTTATTTATTCTTACTTTTTCTTATGCACAAGACGATTTGTTAAAGGAGATCGATACTGTGAAAGCCGAAGTACCTTACTCTCCCAGCTTCAAAGCATTGCAGATTGTCACTGCACAATCCACAAAATTACCAGCAAGAAAAGAGTTTTATCTGGATATCTCCCACCGTTTCGGAGATGTGAGTGACGGTTTCAAAAATTTCTTCGGATTAGACAATGCGACGACAAAACTAGGCGTAATCTATGGTTTGAGAGATTGGATTGCACTCAGCGCTTCTCGACATACTTACCAGAAAACTTATGAGTTTGGTGCAAAATACAGAATGATTAAACAGGAAAAAGAATCGCCATTTGATATTGTTGGTTACAATGTTTTGGACATTAATTCTGAACTTAAAAAAAATAATTTTCCAAAGCTGCAATTCGCTGATAGATTCGCCTATCTCTCACAATTGTTGATTTCCAGAAGATTCACCGAAAATCTGACTTTACAATTGATGCCAAGTTACATTCATAAAAATCTAATAGAACCAACGATTGACAGTAAAAATCTCTTCTCCACAGGTTTAGGTGGACGCTATAAAATCTCAAAACGTGTGTCTATCAACGCAGAATATTTTTACAATTTTGAGGATAAAAATTTTTACAAGAATCCTCTATCTGTAGGAATGGATATTGATACTGGTGGACACGTTTTTCAGTTGGTTTTCAGTAATTCCCAAGCCAATACTGAAACTGGATATATTACCAATGCAACTGGAGATTGGGGAAAAGGTCACTTCTTTTTTGGTTTCAATCTTTATAGAGTTTTTTAAAATACTGAATATGAAAAGTACAATAAAATTCGTCATTACGATTTCAGCATTTTTGATGTTGATCAGTTGCGATACCAAAACTTTTGAAGAAATCTCTGATGTCAAACCCATTACAGAAACCGTGAGCTATAACAAAAGTGTGAAAGGAATTATTGATAATAATTGTGTCGTTTGTCATTCGCCAACAGGTTCAAATCCATATTTTCCGTTGACAGATTACACAGCGGTGAAAAATTCAATAGATAATATTCTCGACAGAATCCAAAGAGCGAACGGCGACCCTTTGAAAATGCCTCCGGGAGGAACATTGTCACAGGATAATATTAATATGATTGTCAAATGGAAAGCAGACGGTTTGCTGGAAAATTAATCTGAAAAGTAAAGAAAATGAAATATATTCTTGTTATACTGAGTTTGATTCTGAGTTCAAATTTTGCCTATGCACAAAAATATTCTACCAAAACGGGGAAAATTTCCTTCGAGGCTTCGGTCCCTCTATTTGAAGATGTGTATGCTGAGAATAACAACTCAACAGCCATCTTTAATGCAGATACTGGTGACATCGCTTCGCTTGCAATGGTCAATACTTTTAGTTTTAAATCAAGTTTGATGCAGGAGCATTTTAATGAAAACTATGCCGAATCTGCTAAGTATCCGAAGACCAGCTTCAAAGGGAAAATCCAGAATTTTAATAAAAGTGATTTGTCTGCCAAACCAAAATCATACACCATTTCCGGCACATTAAATTTCCATGGTGTTGATAATGCTGTTCAATCGACAGCCAATATTTATATGAAAGATGATAAAATCGTTGTTCAGGGAAAATTCGTCGCAAAAACAGCACATTACAAAGTCAAAATCCCAAAAATGGTGGCTGCAAAAGTGACGGAAAACGTGAATGTAAACTATAATTTCTTACTGCAGAAATAATGAAAAAATATATTATACTAAAACTCTTATTGATCTTTGGGCTAAGTTTTTCCCAGACTAAAAATGTGTTCGAGGTTGCCCGCAGTGGAACTGTTGACGAAATGAAAGCATTGGTGAGCCAAAATCATGACATCATCAATTCTAAAAACGAAAGAGGTTTTACACCCTTGATTTTGGCTTGTTACAGAGGCAATACCGAGGTGGCAAAGTATCTGATTGATAATGTGAAAGATTTAGATTATCTAAGTCAGGAAGGAACAGCGCTTTCTTCCTTGTGTATCAATTATAACAAAGAACTTGTAGAAAAAATATTGGAAAAAAATGCCAATCCCAATCTTCAAGATTCATTTGGAAATACACCGCTACTATGGGCAGTGAAAAGAAATAATCTGGAACTTGTCACTATCTTGCTGAAACATAATGCAGATGTGACTATGAAAGATTCTTTGGGAGTCTCCGCCTTTGAATATGCTCTGAAATCCAATAATAACGAATTAATAAATCTTCTAAAACATTAAAAATATGGCTAAAAACTTACTAAAGATGCTTCCGCTTTTGATTGGCGGAACAATGTTTTCTCAATTTTCTACTGGAACTGTTACCTTGCCAGCCACAGCAATGACAATAAAAATCGATACGGATGCGACCAATGTCACTATGACTCTTGCAGGTAGCAGTACGGCGTGGTTGGGCGTAGGATTCGGTTCAGATGGAATGGCTAGCGGAGCAGACGGGTTTATTTATAACAGTACTGCCAATAGAGATTATATGTTTAACGGTGTGGGTTTAACTCCTTCTGCAGATGCTGCACAGAACTGGACAGAACTATCTAATACTGTAACTTCAGGTAAAAGAACTTTGATTGTTAGAAGAACGCTGGCCGGAGGTGCTGGTGATTTTGGGTTTACCAATTCTGCTGGTAGTCTTCCAATATTTTATGCAAAAGGAACTTCTTTGACCTTGGCAAATCACGGAGGGGTAAACAGAGATTTTGCAACATTAACTTTATCTCCGTCTTTAGCTGTCGATGATCTTAATACTTCCGCCAAGAAAGTGGGCATTTATCCAAATCCAGTAAATAATATTTTGAATTTAAGCAATTCGGATAATGTTAATGCAATTAAAATTTATGATGCTACAGGAAAACAGGTTTTGTCTCAGAGAGCTGCTGCAACAATAGACGTCTCTCAACTGCAAAAAGGCATATATTATATAGAGTTTGAAAATGTAGATGGTTTAAGAAGCTTCGAGAAAATCATTAAAAACTAAAAAAATCCTAAGGAATTTAAACTGCACCCAAAATTCTAAACAAAATTAAATAATATTTTGATAGGAGAGAGTTCGGTACTGTACCGGACTCTTTCCATTTAAATTGAGTCTTAGTCTCTGGTTGATATGATAATTGATATATTCTTTTATTCCCTTTATCAATTCCTCAATGGTTTTAAATCTCTTGATGTAAAAACGTCTCAGATTTTAATGAAATGCAGTTTCGCTTTGTACACTGCTTTAAAACTTAATGGTGAGAAACTACAAAAGCAATGCCTGGTCTGGCTAGATCTGAAACAATCTATTCCTTGATGTTTTGCCACAATCTATGCTGGAACTATACTTTTCTAACATAGTTTTGAATAATGTTGTTAAACTCTTCCCGTCTGTCAATTTCCACATTGATAGGCCAATAGAAAATCTTTTTGCGCAGGTAATCAAAGGTTTTCAGGCGTACGTAATCTTTCTCAGTAGTTAGGATCACTTTATATTCGCCGAGTTTTTTATATTCCGCCGTAATTTTTTTGATGTCATCATCAGTAAAATTATGATGGTCTTTGAACTGAAGATGCTTTATTTTTTTGTTGTATTTGGAAATCTCTTTCAATAGCTGAGAAGGGTTTGCAATCCCGGTAATCAACAAAACATCATAGTAATCCAAGTTTTTCACAGGCATCATAGTATCAAGTCCCAAGATATTATCATCATAAGAAATTGCTGAAAAGAAAACTTTTTGATAATGTTGAGGTCTGATTCTGGAAATGTAAAATTGTTTTTTTTCCTCGGTGAGATCATCCGGACACTTGGTTACCATAATAATGTTCGCTCGGCTCATTCCGGTTCTGCTTTCTCGCAGATCGCCTGCTGGGAGAATAAAATCTTTGAAATATGGATCATTGTAATCTGTCAACAGAAGATTCATCCCCGGCTTGATGGCGCGGTGCTGATAACTGTCATCCAGAAGCAAAACTTCCAGATCCATATCGGAAATGATTTTTTTGGCTCCAAAAACACGGTCTTCACAAACGCCGATGACAAAACGATTTCTAAAACGTTCGAACAGCTGCATCGGCTCATCGCCAACCAATTTGTAGTTGCTGTCATAATTGACAATGCCGTAACCTTTGGTCACACGGCCGTAACCGCGGGATAGTACGCCTGTACGGTAGAATTTGGACAGATATTCTGCCAGATACATGACCATTGGCGATTTTCCGCTGCCACCAACCGACAGGTTTCCGACACCAATAATTGGTGTTTTGAATTTCGTAGAAGAAAAAATTCCCAGATCATACATTCGGTTTCTGATAGATGTTCCGAGATGATAACCTAAGGAAAAAGGGTAGAGATACCATCTTTTCATAGATTGCAAAAATACAATTTTCAAATTTCTAATAGCAAGAATTTCGATGACTAAAATGTTAAAATCGAACTTTATGGTGAATCGATATAAACATTATCTTTGCACTCTTATAAATATTGAATATGATATTATCTATGACAGGTTTTGGGAGGGCCGAAACTGTTTATAAAGGGACGAAAATTACGGTTGACATCAAATCACTGAACAGCAAGAACTTTGATTTGAATGTCAAAACACCATTGAGATATAAGGAAAAAGAATTTGACATCAGGAAGCTTCTGAACGATAAAATCCTTCGTGGGAAAGTAGATTGCTACATCAACTGCGAAAGTCTGGAAGACAGTAACGATGTGAAAATCAACCAAGATATTGTCAAAAATTATATCGAACAATTGAGAGCAGTCGCTTCTGATGCACCAGATTTTGAATATCTGAAAATGGCGGTGAGAATGCCCGATGTTCTATCAACCAAAAATTCAGATTTAGAAGAAGACGAATGGAAAGCACTTCTTACCGTGGTACAGGATTCTGTAAATAAATTTATAGAATTCCGCCAGACTGAAGGTAATAATTTGTCTGATGAGATTGAGAAAATCGTTCAAAACATCGAGTATAATTTGGGTCAGGTGGCTCAATATGAAGAAGAAAGAATTCAGCCCATCAAAGACAGATACCAATCGGCACTGAAGAATTTCGAGAATGTTGATGAAACAAGATATTACCAGGAAATGGTTTATTTTGTTGAGAAATTGGATATTTCAGAAGAGAAAGTTCGCCTTTCCCAACACATCAAATATTATCTGGAAGTGATGAAAAACGAAGATTTCAACGGCAAGAAATTAGGTTTCATTGCTCAGGAGATGGGAAGGGAAATCAATACTTTGGGTTCAAAAGCCAATCATTCTGAGATTCAGAAATTGGTGGTAGAGATGAAGGATGATTTGGAGAAGATCAAGGAGCAAACGCTGAACGTGTTATAAATGATAGATGATTATTGATAAATGATTTTATCAATTAGTGGTTATCAATTTTATATTGAAAATGTTTTAAGTTTGCTAAGCTTCGAAGAAGCGAAATGTTTGTAGAAAAAAGATAGACCGATTAATCAAAAGCTCCGAAGGAGCGACATATTAATTATGAATGTTCTCTTCAAAATTTTGTTTATTTTTTCGATAACACTTTTGAAATCACAAAATGTAGATTCGCTTGCCAATATTCCTTCTGAACTAAAAGAAACTGAAATCAGAATTTACAAAGACCGAGGAATTACAAACAGCGGTTTTGTTTTCAGAATTTATAAAGACAATAAAATTTGGAAAGCAGAATTGATTCAATGGTTTTTACCCAAAGAACTCAGCAGAGATGAGTTTGAAAGAATAGCTCCTAAATTAACTGTTCTAAAGCCTGACAAATCTTTAGAAGAAATCTTTGTAAATTTTCAAGCAAGAAATATAAATTACTTACCAAAAGAAGAAACTTTTGAATATAAAAAAACAAGTAACAAAAAAGTTGTTTTTGATGAAGATGAAAATGAATTTGTATTTCAACAACAGAAAACTTCAATCTTGGATGGAACGGGATATTTAGTAAAGTATCAAGCAGGAAAACAAAAAAACGAGTTCAGTTACAGTAATCCTGAATCATATTTAAAACATTATCCAGAAATAGATGAACTCCAGGATTTTGTAGCTATTCTAAAATACATCAGAAAAGAATTTAATATAGAATTTTAAAAATCAAATTTTGAAAGAAAAAGTTATCATATTTTCCGCACCTTCCGGAAGCGGCAAAACAACTTTGGTAAAACACGGGCTTTCCGTTATTCCACAACTCAGTTTTTCAATTTCTGCAACTACCAGACAACCTCGAGGCGAAGAACAAGACGCTGTCGATTATTATTTTCTGACACCGGAAGAATTCAGAAGCAAAATTTCGGAAGATGGATTTGTAGAATTTGAGGAAGTTTACACCGATAAATATTACGGAACGCTGAAATCCGAAGTCGAAAGAATCTGGAAAGAAGGAAAAGTCGTTATTTTCGATGTTGATGTCAAAGGCGGCATCCGACTGAAAGAGATTTTTGGAGACAAAGCTTTATCGATTTTCGTGATGCCACCAAGCATTGCCGAGTTGGAACAGAGATTGATAAAAAGAAACACGGACTGCGCAGAAACCATCAAAACCAGAGTGGAAAAAGCAGGCGAGGAAATGACGTACCAAAAACATTTCGATAAAATCATCGTGAATACAGATTTGGACACAGCAAAAGCGGAAGTCGAGAGAATAATCAATAACTTTATCAACGAATAAATGGCTTTTTGCAATTGGCTTTGTGCTTTTTGCGTTTAAGTAAAAAAAAAAACTTTTAACTTTAAAGTTAATTATAAAGATGGAAAATACATTAGACACCGCAATCAATAATATGCCTGTAAAAGGTTTTCTGGATCTCAAGGATTTTGCGATTCCAACAGGAGATGACCTTGTAAAAGCAATTCTCGACCTCAAGAATGAAAAAAATGCCGTGATTTTGGCGCATTATTATCAGCCTGGTCCCATTCAGGATATCGCAGATTTTCTCGGAGACTCTTTGCAATTGGCAAGACAGGCAAAGGAAACTGATGCCGATATGATTGCTTTTTGTGGCGTCCATTTTATGGCAGAAGCGGCAAAAATCCTTAATCCAACCAAAAAAGTCGTACTTCCCGATACTTTGGCTGGTTGCTCTTTGGCAGACGGCTGCTCGGCGGAAGGTCTAAATAAAATGCGAGAGCAATATCCGGATGCGCTGGTGGCGACTTACATCAACTGTAATGCAGAAACCAAAGCAGCTTCGGATATTATCGTGACGAGTTCCAACGCAGAACAAATCATCAATGCGTTGCCAAAAGACAGACCAATTATTTTTGCTCCTGATAAAAATTTGGGAAGATATCTTAGCAAGAAAACAGGTCGCGAGATGATTCTTTGGGACGGAAGTTGCATCGTGCACGAGGCGTTTTCTATGGAACGTATCGCAAAACAGTTGGCTGACCATCCTAATGCAAAACTAATCGCTCACCCGGAAAGTGAAACGCCGGTTTTGGAATTGGCGCATTTCATAGGTTCCACTTCCGCACTTTTAAATTATGTAGAACAAGACGATTGTCAGGAATTTATCATTGCAACAGAAGAAGGAATCCTCCACGAGATGGAAAAACGAGCACCGCACAAATCATTGATTCCGGCTTTGGTTTTTGACGAGAGTTGCAACTGCTCAGAATGTTTCTTTATGAAGAGAAATACGCTGGAAAAGCTTTATCTGTGTATGAAATACGAACTTCCGGAAATCACTATGGACGAAGATATTCGATTAAAAGCATTGAAACCAATAGAAGCTATGTTGGAACTTTCCAAAAGCATCAAATAAAATCAAAACCTTGTCTTTCCAGATGAGGTTTTTTTGTGAAATTATTTGGGCAATTCCCTCGCCAAGCTTTTCCAGCCGCTCGGGTCGGGCTATCCGTTGCAATCTTTTTTGCATCAACATTTGTCAGCCAAAAGTTAGGGAATTCCAAGCAAAAAAGGATTTCCACTACTATCCCTATTGCAGCTGCGCAAGAAAGAAAGTCTCGGCAAAGATTAGAAACGATCTAGTTTACTAAGAAGTGGCAGATTTTATGTTTTGCAGAAAAATTTTCTTTTGCTGAGCAAAGCGCCTTTGCGAGCCTTAAAATATTTTCAATTTTGATAAAAAAATTATTGCGGACTTTGCGTTCAAAAAACTAATTTTAGCAGATGAAATCAAAAATACTATTAGAAGATATAAAAATCTATGCCTATCACGGTGTTTTGCCAGAAGAAGCTTTGATTGGAAACCATTATATCATCAATGCAGAACTACACGCCGATCTAGAAAAAGCATCACAAACTGATAATCTCAATGATACAATCAATTACGCTGAGGTAAGCGAAATTATTCATCAGGAAATGGCCATCCGATCCCAACTTTTGGAACACGTCATTGGAAGAATCATTAATCAAATAGAAAGTCAATTTCCGCAAATCACTTTTATCAAAATAAAATTAACTAAAACCGTTCCGCCAATGCCCGGCAAGATGAAAGGCGTGAGCTTGGAATTTGAAAAAGATTTTTAGTGTAATCAAATGTTAATAAAATCTTAAAATTCGGTATCAACTTTGATACAAGCAACTCAAATACAAAATTTTATGAAGAATTATATTGCAGTGGGAATTGCTGCATTAGGTTTTATTATTGCTGCCGCTTTGCTAGGAAGCGCTATCAAAAACAGAAACAAATCTGAAAATACGGTTTCTGTGACTGGACTTGGTTCCAAAACTTTTACCTCTGATTTGATTTCCTGGTCGGGAAGTTTTTCCAAGAATAGTTTTGAGTTAAAATCTGCTTACGATGCTTTGGCTGTGGACAGGAAAGTAATCTCAGATTATCTTTTATCAAAAGGAGTGAAACAAAACGAAATGGTTTTCTCAGCAGTTGATATTCAGAAGCAATTCAGAAGTTTTACAGATTCCAACGGAACTTATCAGCAAGGCGAATTTGCCGGCTATAACTTGACTCAAAGTGTTTCTATCAAATCCAAAGAGGTGGCAAAGATTGAAAACATCTCAAGAAATATTACAGAAATCATCAACCGCGGGATAGAATTCACATCTTCATCACCGCAATATTTCTATACAAAACTATCCGATGTAAAGCAGGAAATGATTGCCAACGCTACAAAAGATGCTAAAGAACGTGCGGAGAAAATTGCCGAAAATGCTGGGAGCAGCCTCGGAAATCTGAAAAAAGCGACAATGGGCGTTATCCAAATTACAGCTCCGAACTCCAATGAAGATTATTCTTACGGCGGAACCTACAATACCACTTCCAAAGATAAGGAAGCAAGCATTACCATAAAACTCGAGTATGAGGTTGATTAAGTTAAAGGAGCTAGATTTTAGCTCCTTTATAATTTTGTCTTGCTATCAAAAACCAATGTGACTGGTCCGTCATTAATCAAAGAAACTTTCATATCGGCTCCAAAAATGCCACTTTCAATCTTGAGTCCTGATTTTTTTAGTTCGTCTTTAAAATATTCAAACAACGGAATGGCTTTTTCTGGTCTTGCCGCTTTGATGTAAGAAGGGCGATTTCCTTTTTTATAATCAGAAATCAAAGTGAATTGGCTGATGCAAAGTATTTCTCCATTGATATCTTTTACGGAATGATTCATTTTTCCTTCTTCATCAGAAAAAACTCTCACATCAAGGATTTTTTTTACCAGCCAATCTGCATCTGGAATTTCATCAGATTCATCAACACCAATTAGCAACATCAAACCTTTTCCGATTTTTCCGACAGTCTTGTTCTCAACTTGTACGCTTGCTTCAGAAACGCGCTGGATTACGACTTTCATTTAATTATAAATATCTAAAACGTTAGCTGCGGAGTTGAAGCTGTATGCGTAAGTTTTCGGTGCAATCTTGGCAGCACTATTGTCGGTGGGCTGACCTGTGATCAATATCCATTGTGAGCCATCTTTCGGGCAATAGACCGATGTGTCATTTTTAACTTCCAAGGTGGTGTCTGTGTCTGGGCAAATATGAGGCGCATTTCTATCATATACTTTGAAACCGGTTGTTGTTCGTACTACAATCAGACCTCTGGTTCCGGCGGCAACTTCATTCACATAAACCCATCCACCAACAGTTTGTAATTTGTAATATAATGGCAAAGTGAGATTAATTTGGACCGAGACAGCAGAATTGGGAAAGCAACTTACAGTTTCATTTCTTTCGCTACAAGAATTAAAAATAGTTAAAGAACTGATAATCAAAAATAATGCGAATGATGATGCGAATTTTTTGGGATTCATTTCAAAATAAATTATATATTTGTAAACTCGATTCGAGACAAATTAGTATCCGGCAAAGGTCGGATTATTTTTTTATACAAACGATAAATTTTATTGTTATGAACTATGTAACCAAAGAAGGTTTGGACAAAATGAAAGCCGAGCTGGAACAACTAGAAACTATTGAAAGACCAAAAATAACGCAGCAAATTGCTGAAGCAAGAGATAAAGGTGATCTGTCTGAAAATGCAGAGTACGATGCAGCAAAAGAGGCGCAAGGAATGTTGGAAATGAGAATTTCTAAACTGAAAGATATTGTTGCCACATCCAAAATCATCGATGGAAGTCAGCTTGATCTCAGCAAGGTTTCGATTCTTACCACGGTAAGGTTGAAGAATAATGCAACAAAGAGTGAGCAGAAATTTACGTTGGTTCCAGATAACGAAAGTGATATCAAGTCTGGAAAAATATCTGTGAATACGCCAATTGCGAAGGGTCTTCTGGGTAAAGCTGTGGGCGAGATTGCAGATATTATTCTTCCGAATGGAAATAAACTTTCTTTCGAAGTTTTAGAAATTTCATTGTAAAAAATTAAACAGCAAATTGGTTTAATAATTGTTGCAGGTGTAAATCAACGTTTAGAAAAAGATATGAGTACCATTTTTTCCAAAATCATCAACGGAGAAATTCCTAGTTATAAAATTGCAGAAAATGACAAGTTTGTCGCTTTTCTGGATGCAATGCCTTTGGTTGCAGGTCATACTTTGGTGGTTCCGAAGAAAGAGGTAGATTTGATTTTTGATTTGGATTCTGAAGATTACACAGAACTGTGGGCTTTTACTCAGGATATTGCAAAAAAAATCAAGGAAGCAATTCCTTGCAAGAGGGTAGGTATTGCCGTTGTGGGGTTGGAAGTTCCTCATGCTCATATTCATCTTGTACCACTCAATACGGTGGATGATCTCAATTTCAAAAATGTTCGGAAGGTTTTTACACCAGAAGAGTACAAAGAAATTCAGAAATCCATTACACAAGCATAAAAGAAGTTAACGACTTCTTTTTTTAATTTAGAACTTATTAAAATATGAATCCAAATCAGTGTTCATTTTGTGGAAGAAAGAAGGATGAAGTTCAAATCCTAATTTCCGGCCAAAATGGCTTTATATGCGAAAATTGTATAGAACAAGCGCACTCAATCGTAAAAGATAGCGTTAATAAATCTTCAGATTCTGCTTCGATGGCAGGATCATTAGAAGAGCTTAAAAAACCAAGAGAGATCAAGTCTTTTCTTGATGAGTATGTAATCGGTCAGGATCAAGCGAAAAAACAATTATCTATCGCTGTTTACAATCATTATAAAAGATTGCTACACGCTCAGAATGAAAATCGTGAGGTTGAGATTGAAAAGTCAAATATCATTATGATTGGGGAGACAGGAACGGGGAAAACATTGCTGGCAAAAACCATTGCAAAACAACTGAATGTTCCATTCTGTATTGTAGATGCAACAATCCTTACAGAAGCTGGTTATGTGGGAGAAGATGTAGAAAGTATTTTGTCTAGATTACTGATGGTTGCAGACTATGATGTAGAAAAAGCTGAAAAAGGAATTGTTTTTATTGATGAGATTGATAAAATTGCCAGAAAATCTGATAATCCCAGCATTACCAGAGATGTTTCTGGAGAAGGTGTTCAACAAGGTTTACTGAAATTATTGGAAGGAAGTATTGTGAATGTTCCGCCTCAAGGTGGGCGTAAACATCCGGATCAAAAATACATACAAGTAAATACTCAGAATATTTTATTCATTGCTGGAGGTGCTTTTGACGGGATGACGGAGATTATTGAAAGAAGATTGAATAAACAGGCCATTGGTTTTTCTAAAGATAAACTGGAAAAAACAGATGATGAAGATTATATCCTAAGTCAAATCAATGCTATAGATCTGAAGAGCTTTGGTTTGATTCCGGAACTTTTAGGGAGATTTCCAATCATCACTTATCTAGAAAAATTAACGAAAGAGACATTGGTCAGAATTATGAAAGAACCAAAAAATTCGATTATTAATCAGTTTACAGAACTGTTCAAGATGGATAATGTTGCTTTGGAATTTTCTGACAACGCAATTGCAGGAATCGTGGAAGATACTATGAATAAAGGTCTTGGAGCAAGAGGTCTGAGAGGAACAACTGAAAAAGTTCTGGAAGATTATATGTTTGATATAGACAGTACAACTACTGTAAAAATAGAATCAATATTATAAAATCTTTAATTAACTATATATTTTTTTCAAATATATAAAAAATTAATATCTTTGCAAAAGAAACACAACTTTTAAACACACACAAAATGATACGAAAATTATTTATTTCAAAGCTTATACTATTAAATGGTATTGCTTTTTCACAAAATTACCTTACCTATGTTGGTAACACCGCAGTAGTAACGGTTAAGAGTAATACTTTAGTCTACAACGGAGGCGGTTGGCAAACTGCTGGCTCTGCGATCGTAAATAACTCAGGGAATATTATGATCAGTGGTGCCTCTGACGATGGTTTATCTATCGCCACCAGCTCTGCTTTTAACATTAAATATAACCCGCTTTTAACCACGGATTACGGTCAACTTTACATCTCTGGTATTCCGCAAACAGCGGTTACAGGAAAAGTGAACAAAGAATACAGATCTGATTACCAAAATGGTTTGACAGGTAGGCAGCAGACGGGTTTACCTTTTGTTGGTTTGACAATTCAGGATCTAATTAAAACTTTTGGAGCTGGACAGATTAATTTTACAAATGGATCTAATACTGTAAATGGTCGTTTCAATCCAAGTTCTATGTTCAGATGGAATAATGTCAATTCGAAATTTGACCAGTTGTACGTTAACCCAGACAATAATACGATTGTAGGAACACCTATGACCTATTATATTATGCCAAGAAGGAATGCTAGTAATACCTATTTTTGGAATCCTGCATCTACATTAATTGGTGATCTAAAAACATTTTCTGGTAATCCTGTTTCTGATAATACCAATACATCATCTAATTTTATATTTAATTTATCTGGCCAGCAGGTTGTTAATTTCGGATATAATGGTAGTGCTAGGAATACGTATGGAGAGACTTACAGAAGTTATTTAGATGACCCGTTTAGTTCAAAACTACCAAACTGGTCAGCAGATTATGGTAGAAATCTTTTCCAAATGTCCAACCCTTTTCTCACCAACATTGATTTGAAATATATTGGAAGGAATGAAACAGGGAACTTAAGCGATGGAAATTACATTTCTAATCTAGTAGGAATTGCGTACTATGGCGCTTTTCAGGTCAATTGGGTTAGTGGTCAAGGTACAACCTACGGAACAGCTCTTATTGCATTGGTTTCTGGAGGAATTTTCCAAGCTGGAGATATTCCTGTTAATGGGTTAATCATCAAGCCAATGGGGGAATTTATGGTTAAGTTAAGCTCAAATGCTCCACAGACTTTAAATTTTACTAAAACGCGTAGATTCAAATTTCTATCCCGTGCAGATGGAATTAATTATTCTGTCACTGCTGCTAAGTCAAGTGCTGCTGAGGAGGATGATGTTCCTGCAGATAAAATTGTAAAACAAGTAGCTGTTGTGGCATACGATATGGATGGATTGGAGATAGATAGAACATATTACGCCGTTTCTCCTTCTGCAACGACAGGTTATAGCCCTACAACTGCTAAGCTACAGGCGTATGCTAATACTAATAGTGATAATACCACATTAGAGTCCACAGCGGTAGCAGCTAGAAAGATTTATACTAAGGAAGAAACTCAAACAGGAGGGGAAGATATCAATCAAATGGATAAGCTTTATATCAATGAGGCGAATGAAATCGGATTCAAATCAAAAGAAATCCCACTGTACATCACTAATATTACTCAACCTTATCAAATAAAGTTTGAAGTGTATGAAAAAGGTGAGCGAGTTCCTGATGGTTTAAGTAATGGAAAAAGTTTTTACATCAAGAATGCGGAAGGACATTTCGTGAAGATTAATGATGGTGAAGGTCTTTCATTAAGCGGAACACAAGTTTTAGGATTATACTATGAATTGCCGGAAGGTGCAACCCTTGGTGTTGGGAATATTAATAATTTCCAAACTGTGATTGCAAGAAAGGACACACACTGGACTGTTAGATTTGCGAAAAATTGGGAGAAAGCAACTGTAGAGGTTTATTCTGCAGCAGGACAACTGTTAAATACCAAATCACAAATATCTACAACTTCAGACTATACTATTCCATTGAATTATCAGGCCAAAGGTATTTTCTTAGTAAGAGCAATCTCTGATAAAGGGGAAGTTGTGATTAAAAAAATTACCAATTAAAACACAAATTGAATGATGAAAAATTTTTTGTTAGAGAAAATATACGGGTTTTTGTTTCTGATAACGAGTGTGCTGGCGTTTGGTCAGTCCATCCCGCCACCACCTGAGAATCCAGAGTCTGGAGATATTGGAGCTTATCCTGTTTCACCAATTGATGACTACATTGTTCTTCTATTTGTAATCGCAATAATTATGATCTTAGTTGTTGCAGTAAAATCAAAACAACGATTATTACAGTAAGAATTATTTTTTAATATATTAAAACTCACTTTTTAAGTGAGTTTTTTTTAATTTTATTCAATGAAAAAATTATTATCAATCAGCAGTGTATTATTATCTGCTTATGCATTTTCTCAATTCAGTGTAAGTGCTGAAATACCAGCGTATTTAGCAGATTCAGAAATTTATTTATATGGTTTTAATGGATCGAAAGAAATATTATATTCCAAAGCCAAGATTTCCAATAACAAAGCAGTTTTCAAAGTTGACAAAAAATACATCGGCATGATGCGGGCTTTTTTTCAAAAGTCTAATTCATCGGTTAATATGGTGTCTGAGAACTCTAACATCAACTTTAAAGTAGAGTTGGATGGTAAAAATAAAATTTCAAACGTCACATTTAATGATGAGACCAATCAACTATTTAGCAATGATGTAGAATTACAAAAAAAACAGGAACTGATATTGCCCGCCCTGATTCAGATAAAGGACTATTACAAACCTTCTGAGGTTTTTTATAAGGCTTTGGAAGCAGAAATCGACGCACTTTCTAAAGGTGATTTGTCGGTTTCTACAGCGCATCCATTTTTAGATTTTTATAATAAGAATCAAAAATTCTCTGTACAAGAAAAAGCAGCAGACATCAAACCCCAGGATTACATTGATTTCTATGCCAAGTCTGGTGAGTTTCTAGAGACTTCCTTAATCTTGAAACCATCTCTCATTAATTATTTAAACGCTTCCAAATCAAATGTGGAAGGCGGTGTCGATAAGTTGTTGGAAGCTGTCAATCTTGAGACACCTCGTGGTCAAACCATATTATCTGAGCTTATCGATATTTTTAATACTTACAATATGGATAAGTTGAAAGAAAAATATCTGAAACAAGCCAATAATCTCAAATGTACTATAAACGATAGACTGTCATCAACCTTGAAAGCTAACAACAATACAGAAATTGGTGCAAAAATGCCTAACAATGTTTTTGAGAATGCTATTCATACCAAAGCAAAATCTCTTTATGATATCAAATCTTCCAAGAAAATTGTGGTCTTTTGGTCGTCCACATGCTCTCACTGCGAGGCAGAGTTACCAAAATTGCTCGAGAAATATGATAAGTTAAAAGCTCAGAACATAGAAATCGTAGGATTCTCCCTGGATAGTAATCTGGACGAGTATAAAGCGAAGGCTAATATCTATCCATGGATCAATGCCTCTGAAGGAAAAGGCTGGTATAGTAGTTATGGAGAGATTTATAATATCGTTGCAACGCCAACCTATTTTATTTTAGATTCTGATAATAAGATAATTAGCAAGCCAAATCATGTTGCTGATGTATTAGATTATTTAAAAGTTAATTAAAAGTTTGTGGAAATGCAAATAATCCCTATATTTGCACCACAAAAATGGCGAGGTAGCTCAGTTGGTTAGAGCGCAGGATTCATAACCCTGAGGTCACGGGTTCAATTCCCGTCTTCGCTACAAGTTTTAATCCGTAGATTATTTAATCTACGGATTTTTTTGTCCATATTTTTATAAATATGTTCTTTTGGGAAACAGCAATTTGATGATTTCCATCCTTATTTTGATGATACAAAAGTCAAAAACGGAGCTCATATTAGCAACAGTTTAGTTCGGTAGACAGGAAGATCTAACATTGCTAATTTGAATCAATTTAAATTGTTAAATAGATATAAGTTAATTAATTGATTTATAATCCGTTTTAATTTTATTATGATTTTTAATAATTATTATTTGCATATTAAAATTATAAGTTATACTTTTACAGGGCTTTTGAGACAATCACTCAGGAGCAATAAATTTTTTTTCATCATTTGTGTTTTTAGAATCGTACCTAGTACGATTCTTTTTTTGTTTCATACATAAAGAGAAGATTAATAAAGTAAGAATAAGTCACTTTCCCATCTTGCTGATTTGATTTTAGGAACAGATCGTTCGTTACTCCGAAAAAATCACTTACTATTCCCTTGTTTCTCTCAAAGAATTCCAATTCGTTTTTTCTATCCTTCTGCATTTTTTTCGAATAATGAGAAATTGTTTGCAGCACAAAATCTTTATTCCTAATATCTCTCGCTAAGCTTCGTAATAAGCTCTTTAAAATATAATATTGAGTGCTATACCGTAAATCTATGTTGTCTGAATTCTGCGCAAATAGATAGGCGATAAAACTAGCTTCCTGTTCTCTTGCATAGCCAAGCTGATGGGACATTTCGTGAGCCAGCGTAAATGGGATGTTTGTAGCGGGAAGATTAGGGTTGAATTGTGATTCGCCTGTGAACGGATTATAGTAACCCAATATTCCGGTATAATTCATAAAACCATCATAGAGACTGGATTTTACGGAAAGAACTTTTACTGGTTTTTTCGAGTTGATATAATTCGGTAAAAATTTTTGTTGCTCAAGAATTTCATGTTCAATATCTTGAATATTGTGGATTCTGAAAACGCCGTTTTTATCTTCTGAAACCTTTTCCCGTGACTGTTTGCAAAGTTCAAGATATTTAAGACTTAATTTTTTTAAATCAGAATCAGTAATTATCACTTCCTTGTTCGAAATTTTTTTTATCAGCAAAGGCTGAAAATATAGCATTCCCCAAAGGCATTGATAAACTAAGTAGAAGACATTAATGAAAATCAAGATTTTTTTTAAAGTCAAATTCTTTTTTGTTCTTATCAGTTTGATGATCGAGTAAACTAAAAAAAGTAAAACAATTGTATAAATAACATCCCCAATAGAAAAACCGAATCCGGAAAATAGCCGTACGTGAAAATTCTTTTTCCATTCATAAAGATTTGAAAAGAAAATTATAGCGAATTCAAACTTCGATAGGGTATAGAATAACGAAAATTGGGCAACCAAAATGATTGCCCAAAGTTTATTTTTTATAAAGATATTTTTTTTAGTGTCCACCGGATATTTTTTTATCAAAACTAATACCTTGGCTTTTCAGTATTCCACTGACTCTCCAAGCATAGAACGCAAGATAAGCAAAACATAAGATTCCAACAATATAACTGTTTTGGATACCAATACTTTCGGAAACAAATCCTTGCAGCCAGCTAACAATTCCACCTCCCATAATCATCATAATTAGGAAACTACTTCCCTGGCTGGTGTGTTTTCCAAGACCGCTTACAGCTAATGTAAAGATACAAGGCCAAAGTGTACTGCAGAATAAACCAACACTTGTGAATGCGTAAATACTAATGATTCCATCTGTAAACATCCCAATTCCTGTGGCAACAATTCCTAAAGCGGAAAATATCAAAAGCATTCTGGCAGGATTTCCGTTACTTGCCATATCGGCAGCAATTAATACAAGTATAATTAACCCATAAACATAGAAAGGTGTCAAATCGTGTTTCGCTATAGCATTAACCAAAAGGAAAACGCCGAACGCCAAATAAGGTGCTAAGAACCTCAAAACTTTCTGCAGATTCATATTGTCTGTAAAAGCTTCTACAGCGCCAGTCCAACGGCCAATCATCAAGCTTGCCCAATAGAGAGAGATGTAAGGAGAAATTTCCTGCAACGTATAAAGAACACCAGTGTCAGCATTGACAATAGATTCCATATATGCAGGTAGATTACTTGCGGTGGAAACTTCTACACCAACGTAGATGAAAATCGCCAACATTCCAAGTAATAACTGAGGATATTTCAAAGCTGAACTTCTTACCGAGCCTTCTTCCTTGACAGATTCTTCGATGGTTTCCGGATGTTCCGGCAGTGAAGATAATTTCAGCAAAATAGCAACCGCTAAGAATGCAACACCTAAAATCAAATAAGGAATTTTCACACTTTCGATGCTCATTTCTGTATTAGCAGATGCAGCTGAACCAAAGATGGCAAAACTTACAATCAATGGACCAATAGTAGTTCCAAGGTTATTGATTCCTCCAGCAAGTGTCAATCTTTGAGAACCCGTTTTTACTGGTCCTAAGGCAATGGCTAATGGATTTGCAACTGTTTGTTGTAATGAAAATCCTAATGCCACGATGAACAATCCAGAGAGCATCAATGGAAACGAATGGAGATTGGCAGCAGGATAAAATAATAATGTTCCGACAGCGGAAATCACAAGCCCTAAAGCTAAGCCATTTTTATATCCGATTTTGTTGACCAAATCTTTGCCGATGGCTAATGAAATGATCATATAAATGATTGATCCAACCGTATATGCAATATAAAAAGCGACTGATACAAGTTGACTTTGACCTTGTGTCAAATCGAATGCTTTTTTGAAAACTGGAATCAAAATATCGTTACTCGCAGCAACAAATCCCCAGAAGAAAAAAACTGTTACAAGCGGGATAAATTGTGCCCAATTGGTTTTTTGTGTCTCCATTATTTATTTAATTGTTAATTTAAGGTTAATATATAAAAACAAATGTAAGTAAAAACTCTTATTATTAGTCTATTTATTTTATTTTCTCAATAAGAGACATTTGAATTTCTTCAAATGCTTTTTCTTTCAGCTCTTTTAATGATAAGTCTGGTGTCAAAATATCGTTGAAAAAAACTTTCACAACACCAGGATAGCCTTTTTTATTATCAAAAGGAAACATTTCTTTCAAACCACGGAATGTAAATACCGCAATCGGAAATTGATGTTTGGTTGCTAATATGAAAGCACCATCTTTGAACTGATCAAGAATGACACTCGTATCATCTGGAACGCCACCTTCCGGGAAAATCACAACACTTTGTCCATCCTCCATTCTCTCGGCACATCTTCTGTAAACATCGGCGCGGCTTCTGGCACTTTTTCTATCAACCATCACGCAAACTCTTTTGTAAACTGTTCCAAAAATCGGGATTTTCTCGATTTCCTTTTTTCCGACGTAACAGAGCGGGTGATTCGGAAAAAGAATACACGGCAACATCACATCCATTATAGAAGTGTGGTTGGAAATGATAACGTAAGGTTGGTTTTTGTCGATTTTTTTTGTGGTCCTGAGAATCTTTTTATATCGGAAACCCATTCCGTAGAACATTCCTATTGCCCAAAGCCGGATGAAGAAGTAACAATATTTGTAATGTTCTTTTCGGAAAGATAAAATATAAACTGGAAGAAAGAAGATTAATGTAAGAACGGTGCCCAGAATTACCATCCAAAATCGCCACGCATAGACCAGAATTGTTCTCATTAATCTTACTTAAAATTTAACTCAAGTCAAAAATAGCTTTTTTATCCGTTAAAAATCACTTTTTTCTTTATAGAATAATTAAGAAGAGACACAATCAAGATAGATGCAATCTTGCTCATCATCTCTTGCGACAGAACGTAAACGCGTAAATCAATAGCATCACTGAAAATAAAATGATACAAAATCTGAAACAAAAACAAACTGATAAACGTAGAAACCACAGAAACTGAAATGAAATAAGCAAATTCTCTTTTCTTAGAATGTTTCCCTCTTTCAAACACAAACCAGATGCTCAGAAAATAATTTGTGATAATTCCGCAACTTGTGGACAGGATATTACTAAACGGATATTTAATTCCGGACAGATTATATTCCCAATTAAAGACTTTTGGGAGGTAAACGCTTAGTATTTTAAAGGCGCCGATTTCTACAATCGCACTGAGACCACCAGCGATGATGAAGAGCAAAACTTGCTTATGACGGAGAATTAATTGTTTCATTTCTTTTGCAAATGTATATGATTTGTTAAATGTTTTAAAATAATAGTTAAATAATTTTTTTGTCTCAGAAATATTTTTACTTTTATTAAGTGTTAATGATTTTTGCGATTTGTCTGAAAGATCAATTATTATATAGGTAATAAATTGTGAAAACTTTAATATCATCCGATGCTATAATCCAATCCTGACTATGTTTTTGGTCGGGAAATTTTTTCATCGCTTGTCAAGTCACCACAATCATAAAATATTTACTACAAAAATGAAAAATTCTAGCAGACCTTACAGAAAATTTCTGCCTCAGCAAGACAAGATTGAGGAATTGGAAAAAAGTAACTCACGTTTCAAAAGAATCTATTCAGAATATGAATTGATGTCCGATGAACTCTGGAATCTCGAAAGCAGCGATTCTACAGAAAGCGTTCCTGATGATTTTATCAATGCTATCAAATTACAAACAAATTATCTGGAAGACGAAATCGAAGATTGGCTCATACAAGATAACATCGGAAAAAAGTAAATTTCCTAACCTTCCCGAAAAAATATTATTTTAGCATTCTAAATAATATATTATATGATTGCCATTGTGGACGGCGGTTCTACCAAATGCGATTGGGTTATTCTGGAAAATGACGGTACAGAAGTTCTGAAGACCGAAACTGTTGGATTCAATCCGAATATCATAAAGCCAGAACTTATTACAATTGAAATTGAGAAAAATCAGGAACTTACCAAATTCAAAGACTATCTGGAAAACATCTTTTTCTACGGCTCCGGTTGCGGCACGCCCGAGAATAAACTCATTGTTGAAAGAGAGATTCAAAGAGTGTTTAGTAATGCTCAGATCCAAGTCAAAGAAGATCTTCTGGCGGCAGCTTATGCGGCTTACAGAGGTGTTCCGGCAATTGTCTGCATTCTAGGAACAGGTTCCAATGCTTGCTATTTTGATGGAGAGACAGTCAAAACTGAGTTGCCTTCTTTAGGATTTTTGATTGGCGATGAGGGAAGTGGGAGTGCGTTGGGAAAACAGTTGGTACGTCATTATTTTATGAAAAAGTTACCACCGGATTTGTATCAGCAATTTACTGAGATTTATCAGTTGAATATTGACGATTTGCTCAAAAATATGTACCACAATCCTAGAGCGAATGCCTATATGGCAGATTTTACAAGATTTATTGTTGATCGGAAAACGCATCCATATTTTCAGAATTTTATTTACAAAGAACTCAAGAATTTCCTTGAGTTTCAGGTCATGCCATACGAAGAATGCCGTGAAAGCGAAATAAATTTCATCGGCTCTATTGCCTATTTTTTTGAAGATTCTCTCAGGGCAGCAGCGTCGGATTTTCACTTCAAGATCGGAACGGTTGTTCAGCGACCTATAGAGAGTCTGGTGAATTATCATCGTGACTATATCATTCCAAAGCTTTAACTTTGCAACAATATTGGAGTTAATTCTCATATTTTTCGAAAAGAGTAAACCTCATAGACTTTCAGAAACTATGAGGTTTATTAAATAAAAACCAGTGCATTAAACATATAATTAATTAAGAAAAATAATCAATCAATTTTAAAGATTTAGTAAACCGATTGCAAGTCTTTAATCTTTTTTTCTCTTCTCTGATTATTATATAAGGTGTACGCAAAAGAAATTAAAAATGTCAAAAAATTCAAGAGACCAAAACGCTTTTGATAAAGCCGCTTTAGATTACCACCGTATGGAACCGAAAGGTAAAATTGAGGTAATACCTTCCAAACCGCATTCTTCGCAAAGAGATTTGTCTTTGGCATACTCGCCAGGTGTTGCAGTGCCTTGTATGGCGATTCACGATGATCCGCAAAGCGTTTACGAATATACTTCCAAAGGTAATTTAGTGGCCGTTATTTCCAATGGAACAGCCGTTTTAGGTTTAGGCGACATCGGTCCCGAAGCTTCAAAACCAGTGATGGAAGGAAAGGGTTTACTTTTCAAGATTTTCGCAGGAATCAATGTTTTTGATATAGAAATCAACGAAAAAGACCCAGATAAGTTCATTGAAACAGTAAAAGCCATTGCGCCAACTTTCGGAGGAATCAATCTTGAAGATATCAAAGCACCAGAAGCTTTTTACATAGAACAAAGATTGAAGGAAGAACTGAATATTCCGTTGATGCACGACGACCAGCACGGAACAGCAATCATCTCTGCAGCAGCTTTGATTAATGCTTTAGAAATTGCCGGAAAGAATATCGGGGAAGTGAAAATGGTGATTAATGGAGCTGGAGCAGCAGCGGTAGCGTGTGCTAAATTATATATTTCGCTTGGTCTTGATCCAAAAAATATTTTGATGTGTGACAGCAAAGGAGTCATCAATCAAAGAAGAGAGAATCTGACGCCTGAGAAATTAGATTTCATTGCTCAGACTGATATTGATACTTTGGAAGATGCAATCAAAGATTCTGATGTTTTTATCGGCTTGTCAAAAGGAAATGTAATGTCTGCCGAGATGTTGCTTTCTATGAAAGAAAATCCAATCGTTTTCGCTTTGGCCAATCCAGATCCGGAAATCAGCTATGATTTGGCTCTCGCGACCAGACCAGACGTGATGATGGCTACGGGAAGAAGTGATTATCCTAACCAGGTAAACAATGTTCTTGGTTTCCCTTATATATTTAGAGGTGCGTTGGATGTTCAAGCAACCGGAATCAATGAAGCGATGAAACTGGCTGCAGTTCACGCCTTGGCAGAAATCGCCAAGGAACCAGTTCCGGAAATGGTAAAACTGGCTTACAATGTAACTAATATGACTTTTGGGAAAGAATATTTTATCCCGAAACCATTTGACAATAGATTGATTACTAAAGTCTCTATCGCTGTCGCCAGAGCAGCTATGGAAAGTGGTATTGCTGCAAAACCAATTGAAGATTTCGAAGCTTACGAAAATCAACTTCTCGATAGAATGGGAAGAGACGAAAAATTGGTTAGAATGATGCAAAACCGCGCAAAAGCAAATCCAAAAAGAGTGACGCTTGGCAACGGTGAAGAATATAACATTCTGAAAGCTGCGCAGATTCTACAAGAAGAAGGCATCGCTTATCCTAGTTTATTGGGAAGTAAAAGACTTATCAAAGAAAGAATGGAAGAATTTGGGATCACTCTGGATATTCCAATCATCGACCCGAATGATGACGAAAATAAAGAAACCCGCAAAAAATATAGAAAAACACTTTGGGACAAGCGCAACAGAAAAGGCATCAACGAGTATAAAGCAAAAAGATACGTTAGACAACGCGATTATTTTGGACCTTTGATGTTGGAACACGGCGATACCGATGCTTTGATTGTCGGATTTTCCAAAAGCTATGCTTCTGTTCTAAAACCGATTTTGGAAATCATTCCTAAAAAAGCGGGCGTAAACAAAGTCGCTGCGATGATGATGATTCTGACGGAGAAAAAACCATTATTCTTTACAGACACCTCCATCAACAAAAATCCTTCTGCGGAAGATTTGGTTGATATTGCAAAAATGGCAGAAATTACAGTAAAATCTTTTGCGATTGACCCAAGAATTGCAATGTTGGGTTATGAAAATTTCTCAGCAAAAGCAGATTCTTCCAAAAAAGTTGCGGAAGCAGTAAAAATTCTTCACCAAAAATATCCAAAGATGATAGTTGATGGTGAGATTCAGCCGGATTTTGCTTTGAATGCAGATCATTTGGCAGATTATCCGTTCTCAAAATTAGGAACGAGCCCAGCTAACGTTTTGGTTTTCCCAAATCTTGAAAGTGCGAATTTATCATACAAAATCATCAGAGGAATGAAAGCTGCTCAAACGATCGGGCCTATATTAATGGGGCTTGATCAGCCAGTTCACGTTTTGCAAATGCGTTCCAGCGTAGATGAGATTGTCAATCTTGCAACGATTGCGGTTTTGGATGCGCAGACCAAAGATAAAAAGTAAACATTGATTTGAAAATATTCATTTAAAGCCATTTTAAGAAATTAAAATGGCTTTTCTTTTTAAGTTAATTTATATCTTCGCAAAACCCTAATTTTTTTATAAATTCAATGATATATTCGCTAAAAGGAGTGGTTCAGGAATTAACGCCGACATTTGCGGTGATTGATGTAAACGGCGTTGGATACTATGTCGGTATAAGTCTTCAGACGTCCCAAAATCTGAAACAAAATACGAACGTCTTTTTATACATCCAACAGATTATCCGTGAAGATGCACATCTTCTTTTTGGTTTCTTTTCCAAAGAAGAAAAAGAGATGTTCAATCTGTTAATAAGTGTTAATGGAGTCGGTCCTGTTTCCGCATTGATATTATTATCTTCGCTAAGCCTGTCAGAAGCTGCCAATGCTATACTTTCTGGCAATAGCGCACTGATACAAAAAGTAAAAGGAATTGGCGCAAAAACAGCGGAAAGAATCATCATCGATTTGCGTGATAAAGTAGGCAACTTCGGCAATTCCGAAGAGAAACTTTCTGTTTTGGCAAACAATAAAAACAAAAATGAGGCGTTATCTGCTTTAGAAGTTTTAGGAATTTCGAAGAAGCTTAGCGAGAAAATTGCGGATAGAATTTTGAAGCAAAATCCAGATGCTTCTGTAGAAGAATTAGTAAAAGAGATTTTAAAAAATATTTAACAATTGATTACAACTTTGTCATCAGTTTCTTAAAAGAATATAAGTGAAGAAAAATATTTACCTTTATAAATTAACCCTCCTTTTTTTATTTTTTGCAAGCTTTTCCAACATTGCTGCGCAAGAAAAACCTGCCGACACTTTGGTGACGGGTAGAAAAGATTTTAGTCTTGCAGACCCAATCCGGTATGATGCATACTATGACATCAAAACGGGAATGTACTATTTGTATCCAAAAATTGGTAATTCTGTTGTAGGCACTCCGATTGCGATGACCTTCGAAGAGTACAAGAATTATGTGATGGAAAACAATCTTCGTACCTATTTTGAAGAAAAGTCATTATTGAATGATCTTTCTAAAAGAAAAGATCAGGCAGATGCCAAGAAAAAAGGCTTAATTCCAGCCATTACCATCAAAAATAAAATGTTCGAAAATATTTTCGGCAGTAATAAAATCGAGTTGATTCCTCAGGGTTTTGCCTCATTTGATTTGGGTGGATTATATCAAAAAATAGATAATCCTTTGATTCTTCCTCAGAATAGAACCAGTTTTGCAATAAACATTCAGCAAAGAATTCAGCTAGGGATTACTGGGAAAGTTGGAGAAAATCTTCAGTTGAAAGCCAACTACGACACCCAAAGTGGATTTGCGTTCGAAAACAGACTCAATATGGTTTGGCAGGCAAAAGGATCATGGAAAGATCTGATGAATAAAGGTCTGAATGAAAAAGGTCAAGATCCGGAAGATAAAATCATCAAAAGAGTAGAAGTGGGTAATATTAGTATGCCACTTTCTACCAGTTTGATCCGCGGTTCACAATCATTATTTGGTCTAAAAACAGAATTCCAGCTGGGTAAAACAACTGGGACTTTGGTGTTTTCTCAACAGCAAGGTGAGGCCAAAACCATTGTAGCACAAGGTGGAGGAACGATGAGCACCTTCAAAGTGAATGCGTACGATTATGAAGATAATCAGCACTACTTTTTAGGTCATTATTTCAGAGAAAATTATGATCAATCACTGGAAAATTATCCGTTAATCAATTCCAGAATTAACATTACAAGAATTGAAGTTTGGGTATTGGATCAAGGTGGCTCGAATATCGAATCTCAAAAGCCAATAGTTGGAATCAGAGATTTGGGAGATGGACAAGGCGTAACGCCAAATAATGCCAACAATAATCTTTATCCTCAGATTGCTTCTGCGTTAGGAACTAATAGAGATGTTGTAGAAGCTTATAATATTTTGAATAACAGGTCTTTTCCAAATGCCAGCGGGACACCTGAGCCATTTGTGTCAGGTGAGCATTTTATGAATAATGTAAAAGCCAGAAAACTAAACGCTTCGGAATACAAATACAATACACAACTAGGTTACATCTCTTTGAATCAAAGACTGAATGATAATCAGTTTTTGGCAGCCTCTTTTTCATATACCATTAATGGATCCAGCCAGGTTTACAAAGTCGGAGAATTTTCTGAAGAAAATGCAGTGTTGATTACAAAACTTTTAAAGTCGAATGTTACCGTAAGACCTGCTTCGCCGATGTGGGAATTAATGATGAAGAATATTTATTCTCTTAACTCCAATCAGCTTCAAGCAAAAGATTTCTTGTTAAATATTTTTTATAAAGATCCCGCTTCTGGAGGTAAAGTGAATTATCTGGCTGGTGCAACTTATAACAATAACGTCGACGGAGATTTTACCAAATTCGAAAAGGAGAATCTATTAAGAGTATTCAACTGGGATCGCTTGAATGTTAACAATGACATACAAAGAGACAGCGAGGGAAGATATGGAGATGGTATTTTCGATTTTGTCAGTGGCATTACTGTAGAGCCGGAAAATGGAAAAGTCATCTTTACAAAGGTACAGCCTTTCGGTAGTTATCTGACTAAAATTTTGCAGAGTAATAATACCAAAGATTACGTTTACAGTGATCTTTATACCAAATTGAAAGAAACTGCAAAACAGAGCAATTTAGCTTTACGATATACGATAGAAGGTCGTTACAAAGGAGCTCAGGGACAAGGTATTTCACTTGGTGCTATCAACGTGCCACAGGGTTCTGTAAAAGTTACGGCCAATGGTGCTCAGCTTGTAGAAGGTGTAGATTATACGGTGGATTATATGCTGGGATCTGTTAATATCATCAATGAAACCATAAAACAATCTGGCCAAGCCATCAATATCTCATTAGAAAATCAATTGACGTTCAATACACAGAGAAAAAGTTTCTGGGGATTAAACTTAGAAAGAAAATTTAACGAGCATTTGACGGTTGGTGCAACAGCAGTCAATTATACGGAAAGACCGTTGACCCAAAAAGTAAATTATGGTCAGGAAGCTGTGAGCAATACTATGGTTGGCTTCAATATGATGTATAATAATGAGTTGCCGTTTTTGACTAGACTTACTGATAAAATCCCATTCATCAATACAGAAGCACCATCCAATTTGAACTTCAAAGCAGAGGGTGCCTATTTGATTCCAGGTCAAAGTAAAGGAATCAATGATCAATCATATATTGATGATTTTGAACAGACCACTTCCAAGATTTCTTTGAAAGAACCTGCGATGTGGAGTTTGGCCTCTCGTCCGGAAAAGAACAAGGACTATCCAGCACTTTTCCCAACGAATGTAAACAATGATGACATTGTGAGCGGATATGGTAGAGGATTATTGTCCTGGTACACCATTGATCCTAGATTTTACGGAGTAGGCGGTGCCGCACCAAACGGAATCAATGCGCAAAGACTTTCTAATCATGCATCCAGAAGGGTTCAGATGCGCGAGATTTATAACAACAGAGATTACGTTGCAGGTGAGCAAACCCTTCTCAATACATTTGATATCACCTATTATCCGCAAGAAAGAGGTCCATATAACTTCAATCAAAGTCAGGAATTGACTTCACAAAGATGGGGTGGACTGATGAGACCGATCTCCGTGACCAACTTTGTTACTGCTAATATAGATTATGTTGAATTTTGGTTAATGGATCCACGTGCTGACGGAAATAATCTGGGTAGCGATCCAAAATTATTATTACAATTAGGAAACGTTTCCGAGGATGTTTTGAAAGACGGCAGATTACAATATGAAAATGGATTGCCAACAGGAAGCACACCGTCTAATACCACAACTTCTAATTGGGGAACTCAGCCAAAACAAGTTCCAATTCTTTATGCTTTCTCGTCAGAGGGAGATGAAAGATCACAACAGGATTTAGGTTATGATGGGTTGAACGGCACACAAGAGCAGGCGAAATTCGGGGTGAATTTTGTAAATCCTGTGACCAATGAGTTGGATCCTGCTTCTGATAATTTTGTCTTTTATTTATCAAATCAATTCCAGGGAGACTTGGCGTCTTCTTTGACGGAGCGTTACAAATATTTCCGTGGTCCAGAGGGTAACTCCGCAGCCAATACTTTGGAGGTAGCGACACAAACGCCGGATGCCGAAGATATCAACAGAGATTATAACCTAGACCAAACAGAAAATTATAACCAATATACCATCGACCTTTCTACTGCTGCGATGACAATGGGTACGCCTGATAGTAAAATTGTTGATATCAAAGAAGTAGATGTGAAATTTGAAAACGGACAAGCCGGGAAAGTAAAATGGTTCTTATACAGAATACCTGTTGCCAATTACGATGGAGCTGGATCTGGTAACGCCAATCCTTTTGTTGACGGATCTGATACATCTGTGCTGAATAATGTAAGATTCGCCAGATTATTAATGAGAGGTTTCGATCAAACATCAACTTTGAGATTTGGATCATTCGACTTGGTAAGATCAGACTGGAGAAAATATACCAACCAAATTTCCAGTGTAACGGTAGATTCGGAAACTGAAGGTGCGCCAAGCTCCAACGTGAATCTGAATGCTAATTTCAATGTTGGAAGTGTCAATCTGGAAGAGAATTCACAAGGAACGCCACCGTACGTTTTGCCTCCAGGAATTGACAGACAAGTCTTGAGTGGAAATGCAGGTGCGCAAAGACAGAACGAATCTTCTTTGTACATGAAAGTGGAAAATCTAAAGGGAGAATCTAGAGGTGTTTTCAAAAACACAAGTCTGGATATGCGTCGTTACAAAAAGCTGGCAATGTTTGTACACGCAGAAAATCTTATCAATACATCACTAAAATATGATCCTAATGCAAAATTCTTTATCCGTTTCGGTAGCGATAATACGGATAACTACTATGAATATGAATCTTCCCTGAATTATACAGCTAGCAATGCAACTTCGCCATTAGATATTTGGCCAGATGCCAATACCGTAGATCTGGAAGTTGAAAATTTTGTCAATGCAAAATTGAAAAGAGATGAGTTGATGAGAGTACAAGGCTCACCAATAAAGATTACGGATCGTTATGATTTTGCAGAATTTAGTGAGAAGGATAAGGATAAGAAAATTTATGTCAAAGGGCGTCCAAGTATTGGTAATATTACAACGATGATGATTGGTGTTAGAAATAATGATAATTCTGCGCCAGGTAAAACATTAGTTCTTTGGGTCAATGAAATCCGTTTATCCGAAATTGAGAACAAAGGTGGATACGCCGGAAATGCCAGTCTGAACTTTAACCTTGGAGATTTCGCAATGGTCAATGCCAATGCATCTTATGCGTCTATCGGATTTGGAGCAATTGATCAAAAACCGTCGGAAAGATCTCAGGACGAAAACTCAGCTTTCAGTATCAACACCACTGTCAACGTTGATAAGTTTTTGCCAGAAAAGTCTGGGATGAAAATTCCTGTGAACTATTCTTATACACAAACGATGACCAATCCGAAGTACAATCCGCTGGATAATGATATCGAACTCAGCAAAGCGCCGAACCAGGCAGAACTGAAAAAAGTAGTGAGCACATACACACAGCAAAGAAGCATCGGCGTTGTGAATATGAGAAAAGAGAGAATGAATCCTGACAAAAAAGCCAAATTCTACGATGTAGAAAACTTAAACGTTACGGCGATCTACAACGATGATTTCTATCGCGATATTTATACAAAACGCAACTACAGACAATATCTGAATGGTTACGTTGAGTATAACTATACCTTCAAACCGTATGTTTTGAAACCATTCAATAAAATGGTGAGCGATACAGCAAAGTCTTACAAGTATTTGAGATGGATCAAAGAATTCAATTTCAATCCGGTTCCTACAAGATTATCTTTCAGAACTATTTTGGATAGAAATTATAATGAATTGGAATATAGAAACGTGGATGCATTATTGTCAGGCAGTGGCGCAGCAGATTTTGAAACCATCAGAAACAGAAACTTCTTCTTCGGATGGCAGTACAGTTTAGGATTTAATTTCACAAAGTCTCTAAAACTGGAAATCAATTCTGAAACAAAAACCTTGAATGATCAGATGGACGTGAATTCTATGAACAACCGTTCAATTTTCAGCAATCCTTTCAGAGCAGGTCGACCAGTTTTGTACAACCATAGAGCGCAGTTGAACTACAGATTGCCATTCGAATATTTGCCATATTTGGATTTCATCAATGCAGAAGTGAGTTATCAGTTCCAATACAATTGGAGTGCGAGATCTACAGCCGTTAGATTGGAGTCTGAAAACTTGGGTAACATTTCTCAAAATACCAATGCGATTGTAGCGACATCTACTATGGATGTTCCGAAGTTTTTAGGCAAGTTTAATTATTTCAGAAAGATTAATGAGACAATGCAGAAACGCCGTCAGGAGATAGATTCTCTGGGCAACGTTTACAATACGGCATTTACCAAGAAAAATAGCAGATTCAAATTCAAGAATTATAAGTTCAAGAATAAATTGAAGCCGCTTCAGGCTGCAGCTTATGCATTAACTTCATTCAAACAGCTGAATGTGAATTACAACGAAAATAATGGTATTGTACTGCCAGGATTGTTATCCGCGCCTAACTTTTATGGTTACGGACAAACACTTGGAGGTCCAACAATCGGATTCTTATTAGGATCACAAGCTGATATCAGAAGAACTGTTATAGAAAACGGATGGGTTTCCAATTCAACATTGATGAATGATGCCTATTCAGAATTGAATAACAGAACATTCACAGCAGATTTACAAGTAATGCCGGCCAATGATCTTAGGATTGATTTCAATGTACTGCAAAACTACAGCAGAAATTATGTTCAGGGAGGTTATAATGTAGTGGATGATTTACAAAATTACCGTGGTTACAGAGATGCTTTCGGAACTGAGTTGATTACTTATTCCAATACATCTTGGTCATTCAACACATCTTTTAAAGATGGCGCAGCTCTATATCAATCAATAAAAGATAATGCACTGTTGCTTTCTCAGCAATATGAAGGTCTTAAAGATCTTGAAGGTTACACCGCTGGTTACTCCAGAAGCAATTCTTATATTTTGATTCCGGCTTTTAAAGCAGCAATTGAAGGTAAGTCTCCAAAAAGAATGAGCAATCCAACCAAAGCCGGAGTTCCCTTGCCAAACTGGAAACTGGTATATTCTGGATTGAGAAACTTACCGATTGTCAATCGTCAGTTCTCTAAGTTTGATATTTTACATTCTTATGTCTCTACATTTACGATGGCGGGAGTGCAGGCCAGTGTAGATTATTTTGATAGAGATTTGAGAGATCCAGGTACTGCTTATGATTCCAATGGCAACCGATATAATCCTTACACATTCACACAAGTTGGATATGTAGAGTCATTCTCTCCGCTTGTCGGATTTGATGTTACGATGAGAAATAATATGCAGTTCCGTTTCAATTATAATAGAGACAGAACCTATTTACTAGGATTAGTCAATACAACACTGACCGAGGAATTAGGGAATGAGTTCGTCGTAGGTTATGGATATATCCTGAAGGATTTGAAGATTAGAATTAATTACAAAGGAAAAGGCAGAGATATAAAAAGTGATCTTAATATGAGAGCAGACTTATCAATGAGAGACAGCAAAACAACGATTACCAATATCTTGATTGATGACTCTCAGGTAACAGGTGGTCAGAAGATTTTCAGTCTCAAGTTGTCCGCAGATTACAATATGTCACAAAATCTGAATTTGAAATTCTTCTACGATCAGATGATGACGAAATATAAAATTTCAACAGCCTTCCCGCTGTCAACTATCAGAGCTGGTATTACAGCAACGATGACATTCGGAGGAACCAATAATTAAAATGAAAAGAGTAAGCCAAATCGGTTTGCTCTTTTTTTTGTAATTTATTTTTATTCTATTGTTATATCTTAATTATATAATTAAATTTGCCTAAACCTAATATTAAATAATGAACACACCAGCAGAACTAAAATACACCAAAGATCACGAGTGGATCAGAGTGGAGGGCGATACAGCAACAATCGGAATTACAGATTATGCACAAGGAGAATTGGGAGACATCGTATTCGTAGATGTTGATACCGTGGATGACGATTTGAATGAAGGCGACGTATTTGGAAGTGTAGAAGCAGTAAAAACCGTTTCAGATCTTTATCTTCCCGTAGCAGGTACAGTTTTAGAAGTCAATGCAGACCTGGAAGACCAACCAGAATTATTGAATACCGATCCTTATGGAAAAGGTTGGATCATCAAATTGAAGCTTGCAGAATCAGCAGACTTGTCAACTTTATTATCCGCCGAAGAATACCAAGAAGTTGTTGGATAAGCTCATAACAAAATACAGTAAGATTACATTGCCCATTTATTGGGCATTTCTTACTTATATGCTTTTGCGTCCAGGTTTGGAAAATAAAGAATACACTTTCATGTTTCCACATTTGGATAAGCTGATTCATTTCAGCATATTTTTCCTTTTAGGATTTCTCTTTAGAGTCTGTTTTCCCAAAACATCTTTACTTTATTACTTTCTAATTCTTATTTCCTACGCATTACTCACAGAGATTTTGCAGGACAAAATGAAACTTGGTCGTTCGCTAGAAATTTTAGACGCAGTTGCCGACACCATTGGAATATCGCTTTCATATTATATATATATAAGGTATGAAAAATTCCATAATCGAGCCCAGTAAAAACCGTTCGAAAAGTTTAGCGTATATTTCAACCGTTTCAAATTTATTAAGTAAGCCTTTCACTTTTATAAATATTCCCTTTAGTCGACTCCGATTACAAGTTAATTATTGTAATAATAATGAGGGCAGCTGTCAAAAAGCCAATGCTGGCCCATCACAATTTTTTGTCACCGGGCTATCCGCTATTATCTTTTGCTTTTTTCAATCAACTTTCACATTTAGTATTCGTAGTTAGCCTCCATCAAAATTGAAGTGTAACCTTCCAATCTATGGAAAAAGCAAAAGGATAACCGCTACTATCCCTGCCGCAGAAGATGCCCAAATTTACAAATACACCTCAGATTATTAATTCGAGCATAATGTGGATAACTTTTAATGCATTTTTAGTTGTCTGTATTACAAATGATTAATTAATTATGTTTTACACAATTATAAACAAATTGTTAATTCCATTTGCAAACACAGTATTTTCCGCCCTACATTTGCAAAACCAAAACGAAAGAATTGGCAGCGCAGGAGGGCAGTAGATGAGGATTGTTGAGAATTAAGTTTTTTCAAAAAACGTTCCAAAAAGTTTGCTGTTAATAAAAAATAATTTATCTTTGCAGCCCCGAACGAGAGTTGGGGGGGAGTAGGAGATAGATTGAAGAATGTATTAGAAACGGTTTCGAGGTTAATAAAAAAACTTCAAAAAAGTTTTGGTAGTTTGGAAAAAGTTTTTTACTTTTGCACTCGCAAATCGGGACAAGATGACAGAAAAAAAGTCCTGAGGAAGCGGAAAGAACGAAGTTCATTGACATAAAAGATATAACAACCAAGTAAGGAAAAAAAACCAAAGCGTCAATTTTAGATTGAGTTTGAGTATAAGGACAGACAAACATACAATGGAGAGTTTGATCCTGGCTCAGGATGAACGCTAGCGGGAGGCCTAACACATGCAAGCCGAGCGGTAGAGATTCTTCGGGATCTTGAGAGCGGCGCACGGGTGCGGAACACGTGTGCAACCTACCTTTATCAGGGGGATAGCCTTTCGAAAGGAAGATTAATACCCCATAATATAAGAGACGGCATCGTTTTTTATTGAAAACTCCGGTGGATAGAGATGGGCACGCGCAAGATTAGATAGTTGGTAGGGTAACGGCCTACCAAGTCAATGATCTTTAGGGGGCCTGAGAGGGTGATCCCCCACACTGGTACTGAGACACGGACCAGACTCCTACGGGAGGCAGCAGTGAGGAATATTGGACAATGGGTTAGCGCCTGATCCAGCCATCCCGCGTGAAGGACGACTGCCCTATGGGTTGTAAACTTCTTTTGTACAGGGATAAACCTACTCTCGTGAGAGTAGCTGAAGGTACTGTACGAATAAGCACCGGCTAACTCCGTGCCAGCAGCCGCGGTAATACGGAGGGTGCAAGCGTTATCCGGATTTATTGGGTTTAAAGGGTCCGTAGGCGGATCTGTAAGTCAGTGGTGAAATCTCATAGCTTAACTATGAAACTGCCATTGATACTGCAGGTCTTGAGTAAAGTAGAAGTGGCTGGAATAAGTAGTGTAGCGGTGAAATGCATAGATATTACTTAGAACACCAATTGCGAAGGCAGGTCACTATGTTTTAACTGACGCTGATGGACGAAAGCGTGGGGAGCGAACAGGATTAGATACCCTGGTAGTCCACGCCGTAAACGATGCTAACTCGTTTTTGGGCTTTCGGGTTCAGAGACTAAGCGAAAGTGATAAGTTAGCCACCTGGGGAGTACGTTCGCAAGAATGAAACTCAAAGGAATTGACGGGGGCCCGCACAAGCGGTGGATTATGTGGTTTAATTCGATGATACGCGAGGAACCTTACCAAGACTTAAATGGGAATTGACAGATTTAGAAATAGATCCTTCTTCGGACAATTTTCAAGGTGCTGCATGGTTGTCGTCAGCTCGTGCCGTGAGGTGTTAGGTTAAGTCCTGCAACGAGCGCAACCCCTGTCACTAGTTGCTACCATTCAGTTGAGGACTCTAGTGAGACTGCCTACGCAAGTAGAGAGGAAGGTGGGGATGACGTCAAATCATCACGGCCCTTACGTCTTGGGCCACACACGTAATACAATGGCCGGTACAGAGGGCAGCTACACAGCGAT
>JBCNLQ010000030.1:0-42036 GCA_039595375.1 Chryseobacterium sp. | reverse complement strand
GGTTTAGGTCATAAAAATTTAGGAATAAATAAACGTATGTATGTTTCAGATATTGAAAATGCTTTAGTTCCTGTTGTTGTAGAGCAAAATCTGTAAGAAAGTAAGACCCTACGTATAAAGCGCAATAAGCAACACCAAAGTAGAAAAGACCAAGCCACCATTTTGGAAGCTGATTGTCTAGCTCCATAATACCGTCGAATCCGTGGTCGATAAGGATATCTTTTTCTTCTTTCTCAGTTTGGCTTTTGAATGCGCCATTCCAAAGGTGCTGGAAATAGTTGACTTTAGTTTCTTTCAGATAAGCCGCCTTTTCAGCATCAGTCAGTTTTTTGAATTTCTCGTTCTCAATCAAATCTCCAATGGCAGATTGGATGAAAACAGCGATCATACTAATCAAAACGGTTCCTAAGAAATATTTTGAGCTGAAAAAGTCCGAAGACTGTGCAAACATATAAAATACTACCAGCAATAATCCTAAAACAATGAGGATATTAATATAAACAGGTGTTCTTCTTTTCATGATTAATTATCTTTAAATAGAGTTACAAAGTAAATTTGTCATCGTCGTGATCCTTTTCCAAGGGCGCATTTTCTTCTTCGGTATAATATTTTTTTGGTCTGTTGATGACGATATAAACCACTACAACAAAAAACAATATGAAGATGATCATGGCTAAAGTTTGGAAAAAACCAGCGTGTTCTACATTGGAAACGATGTCTTTAAAACTTTGCGGAATCATTTTATTTTAAATTTTAATTACTAGCCGTTTTTACTTCAGTCGTTTTGATATCAGTTCCTAATCTTTGTAAATAAGATATCAAAGCAACGATTTCTCTTTTCTCAAGTGGTACAAATTGCTCGCCAGCTTTGGTCTTAGACTCTTTACTGTCTGCAAATGATTTTTTAACATCTGCTGCTTCTGAGAAAACATTCTTCACGATTGCGCTTGCCTGATTGTTCATCCAAGAGTCCATCGTATCGATTTGAGCTTTTGTATAAGGTACATCGAAACTGTTTTTCATCAGTTCTAGCTTAGCTTTAGATTTGCTTCGGTCTAGTGTATTTTCAATTAACCAAGGATATCTAGGCATGATAGAACCTGCAGAAGTTGACCTTGGGTTATACATGTGTTTAAAGTGCCAAGAATCTGGTCTTACACCACCTTCTCTCTGCAAATCTGGACCTGTTCTTTTAGAACCCCAAAGGAATGGTCTGTCATAAACAAATTCACCAGCTTTAGAGTACTGTCCGTTTTTTCCATTGAATCTTACAACTTCATCTCGGAAAGGACGGATCATCTGAGAGTGGCAAGCATTACAACCTTCTCTGATGTACAGATCTCTACCTTCTAATTCTAAGGGTGAATAGGGCTTCACAGCAGAAATAGTAGGTACATTATCTTTGATAAAAATAGTTGGTAAGATTTCTAATGCACCGCCAATTGATAAAACTATGAATGATAAAATAGATAAATAAAGCGGTGTTCTTTCTAGCCACAAGTGGAAAGTTTCACCTTCTTTTCTTCCTTTATTCACGTTCGCTAATGCTGGAACTTCTACAGGAACTTCTCTTTGGAAAGATCCTTTTCTTGCAGTTGCAATCAAGTTGACTACCATTAATACTGCTCCAGAGAAATATAGGAACCCACCTACGAATCTCATTTTGAAGTAAGGTAGAATTGCTGTTACGGTATCCAACCAGTTTTTGTAAACCAATGTTCCATCTGGGTTGAATTGTTTCCACATCAAACCTTGTGTAAATCCTGAAATGTACAATGGAACCGCGTAGAATATAATTCCGAAAGTTCCTAGCCAGAAATGCCAGTTAGCTAACTTTACAGACCACAATTTGGTTCTCCACATAATTGGTACCAAATAGTAAATAATACCAAACGCCATAAATCCATTCCATCCTAATGCACCAATATGCACGTGACCAATTACCCAGTCGGTAAAGTGACCAACTTTATTTACTGTTTTGGTTGCTAAAAGTGGTCCCTCAAATGTTGCCATACCATAGCAAGTCACAGCGACCACGAAGAATTTTAGAACTGGATTTTCTCTCACTTTATCCCAAGCTCCTCGCAATGTCAATAGTCCATTCAACATTCCTCCCCAAGATGGAGCAATCAACATAATAGAGAATCCTGTTGCAACCGCTTGAGCCCACGCCGGTAATGCAGTATATTGCAAATGGTGAGGACCTGCCCAGATGTATACGAAAATCAATGACCAGAAGTGGATAATTGATAGCTTATATGAGAAAACAGGTCTGTCAGCAGCTTTTGGCACGAAATAATACATCATACCAAGAACTGGAGTTGTTAAGAAGAAAGCCACAGCATTGTGACCGTACCACCATTGCACCAAGGCATCTTTCACACCTGCATAAGCAGAGTATGATTTCCAAGTAGTGAATGATAATGGTACTTCCAAGTTGTTGAAAATATGAAGCATAGCTACCGCTACCCAAGTTCCAATGTAGAACCAGATAGCAACGTATAAATGTCTTACTCTACGAACTGCAATGGTAGCAAACATATTAATTCCGAATATCACCCAAACTACCAAAGTCAAAAGGTCAATAGGCCATTCGTGTTCTGCGTACTCTTTCGAAGTATTCAGACCCATGAAGAAGGTAATAATGGTTGTAACCAACATCAATTGCCAACCCCAGAAATGCATCCAAGATAGAGTTGCACTCCACATTTTTGTTTTTAACAATCTCTGCATAGAGTAGTAGAATCCAGAGAAAAAGCTGTTTCCCACAAATGCAAAAATCACCATACTGGTGTGCATCATTCTAATACGTCCAAATCCAAATGCACCTTGAGAATTGATCAATCCCTGCATCCCTTCGGTACGCAAAGTCCTGATAGTCGGGTCGTCTGTTCCCAAGAAAAATTCTGGCAATTCCGGATAAAATAGTAACAACGCAGCTGTAAGTCCTAATAAAAAACCTAACAAGCCAAAAACGACCGTCGCAATAAGAAATGCGCGGACAATCCTGTTGTCATAACTAAATTTTTGTGTTTCCATATCTACAAATAGCAATTATTCTTTTTCGTTTTCCGGAGTTTCTAGCTCCTTTTTTGTCTTCATTTCGTCGTCGAACAAAATTCTCACGGCCGGAGATTCATCGTCTTCAAACTGTCCTTTTTTAGCTCCAATAATGAAAATCATTAGAAAAATCACAGCCAAAGAAACGCTGCAGATGATCATTAAATATAGAGCCTCCATAATGATGACAAATTTAAGACAAAAACAGTCGTCAAATTTAGTTAAAATTACTGACTTTGGTCAGAATGGTCTAAATATAGGCAATTTATAATCTATCTAAATAAGATGTTTTAGATATTTATCTTAAAGTATTTTGAGCTTCGCAGCCACGTCGATAAGGTTGTAAAAGTAACAACGGTTATTGAACTTACGGGCATAAAAATCGCCGCAAATAGTGGATGCATAAGTCCCGAAACCGCAAACCCAACTCCAACAACATTGTAACATAAACTGATTATGAATGTCAATTGCACAATTTTAATCGCGTCTTTTGACAATTGCAGGAATTTGTCCAATTCTGGGATTTTTTCACCATTCATAATCACGTCTGAGGATGGGGTGAATGAGTTGCTGTCGTCCGCAATGGCGATGCCGACATTACTCTGTTTTAATGCACCTGCATCGTTCAGACCGTCGCCAAGCATTGCTACTTTTTTGCCTTCATCCTGAAGTTTTTTAATAAAATCTAGTTTGTTCTCAGGATTTTGATTGAATTTCATCTCCGAAATTGATGGAATCAGTTTTTCCAAAATAGGCTTTTCTGAAGAATTGTCACCACTCAAAATATTAATGCCGTAATTTTTCAGGTTGATAAAGAGCTGAGCAAGATTGTTTCGATACTCATTTTTGAAGATGAATTTGCCAAGAAAACCGCCATTTTTGCTGATGTAAACGGCTGTTTCCAGATTTTGAGATTCTTGATTAACAAAGCTTGCAGAACCAACTTTATAAATCGTGCCTCTCACTTTTCCTTCATATCCTTTACCTGAAATTTCCGTAAAATTTTCAACTTCAAAATAGTCATCGTTCACTTCAATGAAATCATAAAGTGATTTAGAAAGTGGATGATTGGAGTTTTTAAGCAAAGATTTGATGTTTCTCAAATCGAATTCCTCGATTTCCGTGCCGATAAAGGTGATGTTTGTTTTTTTATTTTCAGTAATTGTTCCGGTTTTATCAAAAACTAATGTGTCAACTTTTGCCAGTCTTTCGATGGTCAATGTATCTTTGACGTAGAATTTATTCCGGCCCAAAATCCTCATTATATGACCAAAAGTAAATGGCGCTGACAGTGCTAATGCGCAAGGGCAGGCCACAATCAAAATCGCAGAAACCACTTGGAACATCTTTTCCATATCAATCGTTGACCAGTAAATTCCAGCAATCAAAGTGATTCCTAAAATTACGAAAGTGAAATATTTGCTGATCGTATTGGTCATTGTATCAAGACCAGTTTCAAATTTTTTGAATGCTTCTTTGTTCCAAAGTCGTGTCAGGTAACTTTGGTCTACGCTTTTAATCACCTCAAGTTCCAGAATAGAACCGGATTGTTTACCACCTGCAAAAATCTTATCACCTGGTTTTTTAGAAATATGAGCAGATTCACCTGTGATAAAACTGTTGTCAATATTCCCTTCGCCTTTAATCAAAATCGAATCTACAGGAATTATTTCCTGATTTCTAACCATAATTCTGTCGCCAACGGCCAGATCGGAAAGTAAGATATTGTCTTGTTTTCCGTTAAAATCGACTTTTGTCACCGCAATCGGGTAGAAGGATTTGTAATCTCTGTCGTAGGAAAGCGAGTTGTACGTTCTTTTCTGGAAGGTTTTTCCCACCAACATAAAGAATAATAAACCGCAAAGTGTGTCGAAGTAACCTGGGCCATAGTCAGTTACCACTTCATAAACACTCCTTCCATAAAGCACGACGATTCCCAAAACAATCGGAACATCTATGTTGATGATTTTATTCTTCAGACCATACCAAGCAGATTTGTAATAGTCTGATGCAGAATATAGTACGACTGCTGTCGCTAACAAGAACATAATGATTCTGAACATGTTTTTGTACGACTCAAACAATGTGTCATTGTCCGAAACATACTCCGGGAAGCTGATGAACATTCCGTTTCCGAAAGCAAAGCCTGCTACAGCCAATTTGGTTAAAAGCGTTTTGTCGAGCTTTTCATGTTTTTTATCTGCAGATTCTAAATTGATAACTGGCTTATAACCAAGATTTGTGATGAATTTTGCAACTTCACTCAATTTAATCTCCTCTTCTTTGAAAGAAATTTGAACCGTTTTACGCGTAAAATTGACCTGGGAATATTTGATTTTGTTATTAATCGTATGAAGACTTTCCAGAAGCCAAATACAAGAAGAACAGTGGATTACAGGAATTTTAAAAGTCACAAGCGTAGTTCCGCCTTCAGAAAAATCAACAACTTTGTTGAAGATCTCGGGCGAGTCCAAGTAATCAAACTGAGCATTGTTTTCGTTGCTCGGCCGTATTCCGGAATTTTTGTTGATATTGTAAAAATTGTCAAGATTGTGAAAATTCAGAATTTCGTAAACCGATTGACAACCGTTGCAGCAAAAGATTTTCTCATCGAAAAGAAGCCTTTCTTTCTCGATTTTCTGACCGCAGTGAAAGCATTGTTCTGCCATTAAAAAATACTCAGATATTTGGATGACAAAATTACGGCAAAAATCTTGGGATGTAGTGTTAAAAAGTCTTATTTTTGCTGACAAATGTCATAGGTATGTCTCTTGAACAACAATTGGTTATAGAAGAAAATTTTTCAAAAGCCTTCAACAAAGAATCTTTGCGCCAAAGTCTTAGTTCTGAAGATTTCGAGGTTTACAATAATGCTCTCAAAGTTTTAGAATTCTCAAAAGGTGATGTCGTTTTTGACGACGGAGATTCGCCAAAAGGGGTTTATTTTATTGAGAAAGGAACGGCAAAATTATCTAAATCAGGTGTTTACGGAAAAGATCAGATCCTCAGATTCTGCAAGGAAAATGATTTGATTGGTTACCGTTCATTGCTTTGCGGAGAAAATTTTCAGGCCAAAGCAGAAGCGATGACACCAATGACTGTCCAGTTTCTGCCGTCTGATATTTTCTTGAGATTGTTGGAAACGGATTCTAAGTTATCTTACGCAATGCTTCAAAAAATTGCATACGAATTGGGCGAATCTGCCAACACTGTAACTTTTCTTGCACAAAAAACCGTTAGAGAGAGATTGGCAGAAATACTCGTTTTGTTAGAGCAAAAATTGGGAACGGATCCAGAAGGTTTCATCAAAATTTCTTTAACGAGAGAAGAAATTGCCAACCTCATTGGAACTGCGACAGAAAGTGCCATCCGACTGATTTCCGAATTCAAACAAGATGACTTGATAATGGTTGAAGGAAGAAATATCAAAATCCTGAACAGAGAAAAATTAATCAAACTCGGTCACGTTGTTGTATAAATGATAATTGTTGAATGATAGTTGATTTGATGGTTGTCGTTCAAAAATTTCAAATTATGAATCATTGTTAATGATATCATTTATCATTAATAATTTATCACTTATAATTCTATGTCTGTACATTCTGAAATAAAAAAAATCACCACGGAAACCTTGCGAAAAATGAAATTCGATAAGGAAAAGATAACGATGCTGACTGCTTACGATTTTACAACAGCGAAAATGGTAGATGCTGGTGGTGTAGATTCTATCTTGATTGGAGATTCTGCGGCGAATGTAATGGCTGGTCACGAAACGACTTTACCAATCACATTGGATCAAATGATTTATCATACACAGTGCGTGGTTCGTGGTGTTGAAAGAGCTTTGGTGGTAGCAGATTTACCTTTTGGAACTTACCAGAGCAATCCGGAGAAAGCCTTGGAATCTGCGGTTCGAATGATGAAAGAAGGTGGCGCACACGCCATCAAAATCGAAGGTGGAAAAGAGATTGAAGAATCCATCAGAAAAATTGTGAACGCAGGCATTCCGGTTTGTGGACATCTTGGTTTGACGCCTCAAAGTATCTATCAATTCGGAACTTATAAAGTGCGAGCTAAAGAAGATGCCGAAGCAGAGAAGTTGATTTCTGATTGTAAATTGTTAGAGGAATTAGGATGTTTTGCGGTTGTTTTGGAAAAGATTCCGGCATCACTGGCGAAGAAAGCTTCGGAAAGTATTTCTATTCCAACAATCGGAATTGGAGCTGGTCCAGATTGTGATGGGCAGGTTTTGGTGTATCACGATATGGTTGGGATGAATCAGGGATTTTCGCCCAAGTTTTTGAGAAGATATCTGGATTTGTACACCGAAATTACAGGCGCAGTTTCACAATATGTAAAAGATGTGAAAAGTGCTGATTTTCCTAATAATAAAGAAAGTTATTAATCCATAAATTAAAATAAAAATAACCCTTTCAGACTTCAAAATCTGGAAGGGTTTTAATTATAAATTGGATTAGGAATGATTCAATGGCTTTTAACGCAAACTAAATATTAAAATTATGATGCAAAATTCTCAAAGAATACAAGGCGTTTTATCAATTTTGGCTTTAATCTGCCTTGCTGTAGGTTGGTTCAATGTGTTTTCACCAGAAATTACAGACCTTCTTTACCAAAGATTTTTTTATATCCTGATTGGTTTAAGTTTTATTTTTCAGGCGCAATCGTTTGTCAATCAAAAGTTTGTTTATTTGATGTATATCGCAGCAGGTCTGTGTATTATAGGTTCGTTGTTGCCGTTCGATTCGCAATATGCTAGAATCAAAACGATTGGCCTTTTCACAGGTGTGATTGTTTCAATTTTTAACAGACCGAGAGCAAACAGAAATTAGGATATGAATCAAAATTTTGACGATTCTCAAATCATTTACGAAGACAATCATATGCTTGTCATCAACAAAAAAGCTGGGCAACTTGTTCAGGGCGATAAAACCGGTGACTTGTCTTTGCTGGAGTTAATCAAAGATTTTATCAAAAAAAGAGATGAGAAACCGGGCAATGTTTTTCTGGGTCTTGTTCACAGAATAGACAGACCAACGTCCGGATTGGTGATTTATGCCAAAACTTCCAAAGCCTTATCGAGATTGACTGTGATGGTGAAGGATAGGGCAGTGAAGAAAACTTATTGGGCGATTGTTGGAAAAGAGATGATTCCGAAGTCTCAAAGATTGATCCATCATCTTCAGAAGAATGAAAAAAACAACAAAGCAATCGTTTATACAAAAACTACTGCTGGAGCAAAAGAGGCGATTTTGACATATAATGTGATTAAAACTTTGGATAATTATCAGCTTCTGGAAATCGATTTGGAAACAGGAAGACATCATCAGATTCGGGCGCAATTATCGAAAATAGGAGTTCCAATCAAAGGTGATTTAAAATATGGTGCGCCACGTTCCAATTCGGACGGTGGGATTTCTCTGCACGCAAGAAAATTACAGTTTGTACATCCCGTTACGAAAGATAATATCGAAATAACGGCTCCAGTTCCGCACAATGATGCGGTTTGGCGCGCTTGTGAGGATTAAAAAAATTGAGAACCTAAGTTGCAATTTCTATTCATAGAGATAATAATATTGCGTCACATTTTTATTGAGGTTAAACAGCTGCAGATTTTTTCGTAATACTTGTGCATCTTTTCTATTAAATGAATACCAAACTACTCGATTCTGCGCAGTTCCTAAGTTGTTTTCAATTTTCCAAGACGCTACAGGGATCCAATTTTTGGGAACATCATCAGGATACCAATTTGGATAGATGACTGCGACTTTATAATGGTTTTTAGAGATATAATTTGATAAAAAATGGTGGTATTTTTTATTGAAATCAGTTTCTTTCAACTGTTTGTTGCTGACATAAAATTTCGCAACATCGGTAGAACCCAATCCTACAATATCGAGTAACTGTACGTTCCCAAAATAGGCAATCGCGCCAATATCATTCGCGACCGCTTTTTGTCCCTGGTAAAATTGATTCAGGAATCTACCCATTTCCACTTGCTGCTCTTCTACATTTTTGGAAGAAACTTTCAACACTGGATGAGAAGCCGCAACTCTGTAAAATCCAACTATACAGAACAAGGCAAAAGAACCAATGTAAATGCAATTGGTAAAACTTTTTTTTCTCCTGAACCGGTCAAAATACTTGATTGCGGGCTGAATCAGAATCAGAACCAGCATCATCATCAGGTAGTTTTCATAGCGATATTTGATTACAGCAAAGAGACTCTGCAGAAGAATGGTGCCAAACACCAGAAAAAGAAGTTTATTATTTCTGATAAGAGATTTGAAACCGTTGTTTTTGTAAGAATCCAACAATATCGTCACTGCACAAATGATTGGGAAAAGGAAAAGTTTGTAAAAAGAGATATTCAGAAGAATTCCATTTCGGAACAAGCTCCAAGAACTCTTCAATATGTTACCTTCGGGATAACTGCCTTTGATAATAACTGAATTGGGGAAGAAAAAACCGCCATGCTGTATCGATATCCATCCAAAAATAACAATGGGTAAAAATCCAACTATATACACTGAAAAAGCTTCCTTATATCTTTTTTCCAGCAATAAAATAATTCCCAAACAAAAGACAAAAAACATGCTTTCAAAACGAATCATGGAAAGAAGTAGAAGAACAATCAGTAATTTTATAAAATCAAATTTTTGAAAACCAGAATCTGTATTTTTTTTGATAAAATAGATTGCCATTACAGACAGTAATATATGGATAGTTTGCTCCATTCCCAGAATGACCATCATATATAATAGTGATACTGGCAAAAAAATAAATAAGCCAAGCTTCAATGCTTTTTCAAAATAAAAATCTCTGAAAAACTTATAGATCCAGTAAACCGTAAAGTAACCGGCAATCATATTCACAATCATTGGATAATAAAGATGATTACCAAAAATCCTGATTAATGAGCTTAATATCAATGTGTAGAGAACGGAGGAGGAACCACTATCGAAACTGTTGAAGTTAATGGACCAAAATCCACATTCGCCAAATTTTCTTGCAATTGCCAAATGAATATAAGCATCATCTATAGGATAAACAAACTGGTCTCCAGACAATTGTGAGTAAGAGTATATGAAATAAAAGCCAGTAATAAAGGTGAATAATCCGAGGTAGTAGAATAAATATCTCTGCATAGCTGTCCGATTGCTGAGCGAAAATAATCATTAATTTTTTAAAAATCAGATTGACTAATTCTATTATCCCTTATATTTGCCTATTAATTTTGTACACAATTGAAAAAAATTCTATTCTTTTTACTGATATCTAATTTTTTCTTTGCCCAATGGAGTATTTCCAATGCAGAACGTAGTGCGTTGATAAGCATTTACAACTCAACCAATGGGGAAAACTGGAACAGAAACTGGGATCTGGACAAAGATCCACGCAACTGGTTTGGGATTTCTGTGAAAAATGGCACCGTGACAGAAATAAACCTTGCTGGCAACGCTTTGAAAGGCAATTTCCCATCCAGTCTCTCTTCTTTTCCGAAACTTACAAAGTTAGACCTTAGCAACAATCAACTTTCTGGAGATGTGGCTGCAGGAATTTCTTCCCTTACACAATTAAGTAAATTGGACATTAGCAATAATCGATTAACTGGAGACCCAACCACTTCTCTGACAGGACTTTTTAACGTTGATGATTTGGCGTTGGGAGGAAATCGATTTATAATTCCTGATGTCAACGGCTTGCTGCAAAACTTTAATAATATTAAAACGCTGAACCTCTCAGATTTAGGTTTGATTACAATCCCCGCAAAGATTGCAGCGCTGGTCAATCTAGAAACTTTGATTCTTGATAACAATATAATTCCTGCAAGTGCCTTTGGAAATATTGCCGGACATCCAAAATTGACCAATCTGTCATTATCAGGATTACAACTCACTCAAATTCCAACACAGGTTTCTCAACTCACTCAGTTGACAAGTCTTAACCTAAGCAGCAATGCGCTCACTGAACAAACAACTTCAGGACTAGCAAACTTATCAAATCTTGTTTGGCTATCTTTGGAAAACAACCAGCTTGCTCAGATTCCTGCGCAACTTGCCCAGCTTCAGAAACTCCAGACACTCAATTTGGGACGCAATAAAATTGCTGGAGACCTGTCACTTTTGCCGAGTTTAAAAAACCTTCAGCAGCTTTTCCTAAACAACAATCTTTTGTCCGGAAACTTCCCTCAAGAATTTCTTTCAATGCCGAAATTATTGATGCTGAACCTGAATAGCAACCAACTCTCCGGAGATCTGTATGATCGTTTACCCGAGATTACACACATAAGCAATAACCGATTCAACAAGGCTAAGCTTTACGATTATATTACAGACTATAATCTCCAGACCGATTTGGATTATTCGCCACAGCGATACGATTCAGCAAAAGAAGTTCTGGGTGTCATTGGTCAGTTTGCAAAGTTGGATCAGTCACTTTCCGGAAATGAATATACTTTCAGTTGGTATAAAAATCTAGATCAGAAAACCAACAACACCTCCGCAGATCTCACGTTCAGCAGTGTTGCGGAAGAAGATTATGCTACCTACACAGCAGAAGCTTACACCTATTCAGTTTTAGATAATAATACCGTTTTTGACCTCTCGCTTTTCCGCGAGCCTATTTCGCTTGTAAAAGTTCTCGGAACAGCAGAAACCGCAAAATATTTCAACATCTACCCAAATCCAACCTCGGATGTTCTCAATATTGTGAGTAGCAAATTTGACATCCAGAAAGTACACATTTATGATTTGAGCGGAAAACAAATGTTGTCGGAATCCAAATCCAGGATTGATGTCTCCAAGCTTCCAAACGGAGTTTACATGCTGGTTATCAAAACACAAGAAGGCAACAAAAACTTCAAATTCATCAAGCAGTAATTTTTTTAGGAGCTATTTGACTACGTCGAACAATTGTTTCAATTTTTGCTATCTGAAGCTGTTTCCCGCTTTCCATTCCAATCTTTTTTGCTCGGCAAGGCCTCTCGCAAAAAAGGATTTCCATTGCAATCGGGGCTAGGGATTTACGTCTCCAAACCATCAATCCAAAAAAAAACCCTAAAAAAACAACCCTCAAAACCCCAAAAAAACACAATCACCCAAAACCTCAAAATCCCAATCACTCAAAACCACATTTCTCATTTCCTAAAAAATATTATCTTTGAAACCTATCGATAATTAAAAAATGGAAAACCAAAAATACACCCCAAAAAACAAAGTGAGAATTGTGACGGCTGCGTCGTTATTCGATGGGCACGATGCTGCTATTAATATTATGAGACGTGTGATCCAAGGAACTGGATGCGAAGTTATTCACCTTGGTCACGACAAATCGGCTGAAGAAGTAGTAAACACCGCGATTCAGGAAGATGCAAATGCCATTGCACTCACTTCTTATCAAGGTGGTCATAACGAATATTTTAAATACATCTACGATCTTTTACGAGAAAAAAATTCACCACAAATTAAGATTTTTGGCGGTGGTGGCGGTGTAATTTTGTCAGAAGAAATCAAGGATTTAATGGACTATGGCATTGACAGAATTTATTCTCCAGATGATGGTCGTGAACTTGGTTTGCAGGGAATGATTGACGATTTGGTTCAAAAATCTGATTTCCCAACAGGAAAAGATGTGACTTTGGAAGATTTAGATTCCATCAGTTTTGAAAATTCTACAAGCATTGCCAAAATCATTTCTGCCGTTGAAAATTTCTCAGAAGAAAAACCGGAATTGATTGAAGAAATAAACAGAAGAGCAAGCCTCACCCCAACCCTCTCCAAAGGAGAGGGAGAAAGTTCCTCCCCTTTGGGGAGGTTAGGTGGGGCTTGTCCCATCATCGGGATCACAGGAACGGGAGGCGCTGGAAAATCTTCTTTAACAGACGAACTGGTAAGACGTTTTTTACGTTCTAATCCGGATAAAAAAATGGCGATTATTTCAATAGACCCTTCCAAAAAGAAAACGGGAGGTGCACTTTTGGGTGACAGAATCCGTATGAACGCTATTAACGATCCTAGAGTGTATATGCGTTCTATGGCGACAAGAGAAAACAACGTTTCGGTGTCGCCGTTTATCCATTCTGCTCTCAATGTTTTGAAATTGGCGAATCCTGATATTATTATTTTAGAGACTTCGGGAATTGGGCAATCGGGTTCGGAAGTGTCTGATTTTGCGGATGTTTCAATGTATGTAATGACTCCAGAATATGGAGCTTCTACTCAATTGGAAAAAATTGATATGCTGGATTATGCCGATTTGGTGGCTTTAAACAAATCTGACAAACGTGGTGCTTTGGACGCTCTTCAAGCCGTGAGAAAACAGTTCCAGAGAAACCACCATTTGTGGGAACAGCAGTTGGACGAAATGCCTGTTTACGCCACAAAAGCATCTCAGTTCAACGATCACGGAACAACGGAATTGTACAACAGGTTGGTCGAAAAAGTTAATACTAAATTTTCGGATTTAAACTTAAATACTTTCATCGAACAAGAAATTACGGAAGAAGTAACGATTATTCCACCAAAAAGAGTGCGTTATCTTTCCGAAATTGTGGAAAATAACCGAATTTATGATGCTAATGTTCAAAAACAAGCTGAACTTGCCCGAAAAATGTATCATATTGAAGGGGTGAAAAATTTCCTTTCCAACGAAACTTTAGACGCAGAATATCAAAAAGCCGAAAAAGAACTTCAACAAGAAAATATCGACTTTCTAAAAACTTGGGACGATACGAAACAAGCTTTCCACGAAGAGTTTTATTCGTATTTTGTGAGAGGAAAAGAAATTAAGGTGGAAACCTCAACAGAATCTTTGTCACATTTAAAAATTCCAAAAATTGCCTTACCAAAATACAACGATTGGGGCGATTTGATCCAATGGAAAGGTCAGGAAAATCTTCCGGGAAGCTTCCCTTATACTGCGGGAATTTATCCTTTCAAAAGAACAGGAGAAGACCCAACGAGAATGTTTGCTGGAGAAGGCGGCCCCGAAAGAACCAACAGAAGATTTCACTATGTTTCTGCCGAAATGCCTGCAAAGCGTTTATCTACCGCCTTTGATAGTGTAACTTTGTACGGACAAGATCCTGCTTTTCCGCCAGATATTTATGGTAAAATTGGAAATGCGGGTGTTTCTATCGCCACGTTAGACGATGCCAAAAAATTATATTCTGGGTTTGATTTGGTAAATGCTTTGACCTCGGTTTCAATGACCATCAACGGACCGGCTCCGATGTTGCTGGCTTTCTTTATGAATGCTGCGATCGACCAAAATGTTGAAAAATATATTTCTGAAAATGGTTTAGAATCTAAAGTTGAAGAAGTTTTAAAAACAAAATTCGACGATAAAGGTTTAGCCAGACCAAAATACAACGGAGAATTGCCGCCATCTAACAACGGTTTAGGGCTTAAACTCTTGGGAATTACGGGCGATGAAGTGATTCCGGCTGATGTTTATGCTGAAATTAAAGCGAAAACGATTGCAACCGTTCGTGGAACTGTTCAGGCAGATATTTTAAAGGAAGATCAGGCTCAGAATACGTGTATTTTCTCTACTGAATTTGCCTTGAGATTGATGGGCGACGTTCAGGAATATTTCATCAAAGAAAAAGTAAGAAATTTCTATTCGGTTTCCATTTCGGGTTATCATATTGCCGAAGCAGGAGCTAATCCGGTTTCTCAGTTGGCATTTACTTTGGCAAATGGTTTCACGTATGTTGAATATTATTTGAGCCGAGGAATGGATATCAACGATTTTGCTCCGAATTTATCGTTCTTCTTCTCCAATGGAATTGATCCCGAATATTCGGTAATCGGACGTGTGGCAAGAAGAATTTGGGCAAAAGCGATGAAACTGAAATATGGAGCCGACGAAAGAAGCCAGATGTTGAAATACCACATCCAGACTTCTGGAAGATCGCTTCACGCTCAGGAAATTGATTTTAACGACATCAGAACCACGCTTCAAGCTTTATACGCCATTTACGACAATTGCAACTCGCTTCATACCAATGCGTATGACGAGGCGATTACCACGCCAACGGAACAATCTGTAAGAAGAGCGATGGCAATTCAGTTGATTATCAATAAAGAATTAGGATTAGCGAAAAACGAAAATCCGCTACAAGGTTCATTTATTATTGAAGAATTGACGGATTTGGTGGAAGAAGCTGTTTACGCGGAATTCGACAGAATCACTGAAAGAGGTGGCGTTTTGGGAGCGATGGAAACGATGTATCAACGTTCAAAAATTCAGGAAGAATCAATGCATTACGAATGGCTGAAGCATACCGGAGAATATCCGATTATCGGAGTGAACACGTTCTTAGGAAAAGACGGTTCGCCAACGGTTCGTCCGGGAGAAGTTATCCGTTCGACTGAGGAAGAAAAGCAGTTCCAGATCGAAATGCTCCATAATTTCCAGAAATCTAATGACGATAAATCGGAAGCCGCCCTAAAAACACTACAACACGCCGCCATTAACCAACAAAATTTGTTTGATGTGATGATGGATGCCGTGAAATATTGCTCTCTTGGGCAAATTACGAATGCTCTTTTTGAAGTGGGCGGGAAGTATAGGAGGAATATGTAAGCGAAGGTCGCTAGCCAAATATTTAAAAATTAACCTCAAATAATTTCTTTGAGGTTTTTTGTTAATAAGGCTGCCTTTATTCTAAAAAATATTTCCTTATCAAAGTCTAAGATATTTAGAATAAATAAAAATAATCTAAACTTTTACAGATATTTTTACTTATTTTCGCCACTTAAAATTATAACCTTTATGAAAAAATTAGTTTTACTTTTTTCTCTCATGCTTTTGGTAACAAGTTGCGTTCCAAAAGTTGCCCTGTCTGCGGACTATTGGCAAAAACCAACTAAAGTTGGGATTCTTCTCAACGTCAATCCTCCTACAAAATTCAAAGAAGGGTCGCAAGGTCTTTTGGATATGGCGGTGACTTCTGGAGACAAGTATAAAGAAGCATTAGACTTGATAGGTCAAAACATCCATCCAAAAGAGGAATTAACCAGTATTTATTCAGAAATCCTGAGGTCGAAAGGTAAGGAAGTAATCATCATTGATGAAAAATTTGATCCAAAAACCGCAAAGAAATTTTCTGGAACTAAGGCCGAAGGTAAAAAATATTCAAGCTATGATTTCAGTGATTTGAAAACTAAATATGGTGTAGATGAACTGCTTTTTGTGAATGTGAACTATGGATTTATGATTTCTTATTACGGAATGATTGAAACCGGAAAAATGGCACATGCAGCGATTGACACCAAAATCATTGATTTGAATGATCAACATTTTATTCTGTCCAATTACAATTTCAAAAATGAAGTTTTGAAAAAATGGAAAGATAATAATTATGAAAATTCTATCAAAGGTGTGAGAACAGCTTTGGACAAAGTAGAAGCAGACGAAAAAGTTATCTTCAATCCTTAAACAAACAAAAAAAATCTCTCTACTGAATGAGGGATTTTTTTTTTAGGCGAATCAAAAGGATTTTTCCAAGTTTAAAAGATAAGTTCTGAGAAAATCTCGTATATCATTTTAATTCTTAACTTTAATTAAAATAATGACGATGAAAAACTTCGAAGATTATTTTTATCAGTTTGATCAAGAGATTGTGTCAAAACTGCAGACCATCAGAACTGAAATCAAAAAAGAAGTTCCTGATTCCGAAGAATGCATCAAATATCTGATGCCGACTTTTGTCTTTCAGAATAAAAATCTGATTCATTTTGCAGTGTTTAAAAATCACATCGGACTTTATCCTGGACCGGAGGCGGTTCATTTTTTCGAGAGAGAATTGGCAAGATACAAAACGTCCAAAGGTGCAATTCAGATTCCTTTGGAAGAAGATGTTCCTTTGGAATTAATTCGGAAAATTGTACAACACGCCAAAGAAAGAATAGCTCAAACGACAAAAACCACTACAAAATAGTGGCTATCGAAATATTAATTTCTATTGATTTTGATTTGATTTTTTTCTGTAGCGTTAATGATTTTTGAAATATCATCTGGCGTAAATTTTCCCTTCACATCCACAAAAACACTTTGGTCATTATCATCATTGACCGTGATAATCATCCGTTTGATAAGGTCTTTGGATTGTTGTGCGTTGATGCTCACCACCTGACCTTGCTGTTTCACAGACATCCATTCTTCATAGTTGTTTTGTGACAGATATTTTTGGAACTCAGCTTTTACAGGCGTTTTGGATCTCTCTACAATCAGCACTTTCACATCACTGATTTTCTTTACCAGGTCTATCACTTCCTGACTTTCGCCATCCTCTCTCAGAGCATTCTTCACATAAGACTTAGCTAAAAAAGTGGGAACATTGATGCTCATAAAGGTTGAGTTTTCTTTGAAGCCTGGGTTGTCAAAAAAATCAGTATGAACTTTATTTTGAGAAACCATACATGACTGAAGAAAGAAGCCCACAATCGTTAAAATAATAAGGTATAAAAATCGTAGCATAATTTTAGTTTTTAGTTGATTGAAGATATACTTGCACCAGTTACTTCCTGTGCAGATTTGGTTACTTTGGAAGGATTTCCTTTATATTGAATAGAAGATGCCGAGCTGGCACTTGCCGTGATGCTTTCTGTAGTGTTGATTTTCACACTAGAGCCAGAAGACGCTTCTACAACAGCAGATTTCATCACAAAATCTCCTGCAGAAACTGAGCTTCCACTGCTTGCACTAATCGCTCCTGAGTCAGCTTTTCCTGACAACTTCAAAGAACTTCCGCTGCTGGCTTCCAAAGCGAGAGATTTGGTTTCCAAATTTATTTTGACGCTGGAGCCCGATTCTATTTCCAATGCTGTATTGGTAGAAACTTTGAAAGTTCCTGAAACCAATGAACCCGAGTTGCAACTTGCGGAAAAAGCACTTTCACTAATTGGATTCACTGCTTTGAAAGATGCGCCGGATTTGGTCATCAATCTTGATAATTTTGGTCCGGAAACCGACACTTTTAAGTTGTTGATGTTGAGGTTTTTTACGCCTTTGTTTCTGATAAAAATTTTCAAAATCCCATTTTCTACTTCTGTAATCACATATTGCTGTTTATCTGGGTCTACATCTACCGTCACACTTTGATTGTTGCTTTGCGTAAAATCTACAGAAACGCCCGTGGAAGCTTCAATACCTGTGAAAGCGGGAACATTTCGCACGCTCATCAGGTTTGTGTTGTCCGATTTGATGGTTGAAACTGGGTTTACAGAAGTCTGGGTCTGCGTTTCTGCCATTAGTTTGCTCACATCGTCCATCGAAATTTTGCCATCCAGCATCATCAGTACAGAACTTTCTTCAGACGTAATGTTGAGAATCAGATTGTCCATCACATTGGCAGTGATATCCTGCGTCATAAATTTGATTTTCGCATCACGGTTGTTGACGGTTACCAACTCTTCGTACTTCATATTTTTGAGAGAATTGGAGATTTCTTTCTCAATTTTCTTCTCGTTGACAAGCGAGTTTTCGGACGTTTTTGATTTTTCAAGAACCAACATTTTCAGTCCGTTCACTTTGCTTAAAAGTGGTTGGATTTTTCCCAGCTCTTCGTTATCGATTTTAAGGTTATTCAACAACTTGAACATTGGTTTTGCAATCTTGATAGAGGTAACACCTTCCGTGTCCTGATATCTATCAAAAAGTTTATTCAGTTCTTCTGTCTGTCCGAAGATATTGGTAGAGAGAAGAAATAATACGATTAATAATGCTATTTTTTTCATAATTGATATTAAAAATTTAATTAATGAGTTGCTAGTTTCTCAGTACTGTTTATAGAATATTCTACAATAGCAATTCATTGTTTGATTGATGTTAAAAATCGAGAATCCTGTAAAAATCAACGGTTTGACTTTGGGCAGATTCTGCCTGGTTTATAGTTTGGGTAACGTTACTTGCGAAATAATTAAAAGTATCCTGTGTCACTGCAATCGCTTCCTGCTCATTGTAGATTGGTTTTCCATTGATGATGACGTAGTTCGGATTGTAATCTGAATCTGGATTGACTTTATTTTGGTTTTGATGATCTGTTCTAATTTCTTTTGGTTGATGATAAGCAAACTGTGATTTCGACTCTTGATCTTCGACTTCGTTTTTCTTCTGCATTTTCTGTGTTTTTGACTGAGTGTTTTCTTGAGCCAAAACTGGTTGTTGTACTGAAGCTTTTGTTGCAGGAGAAACTTTCGATGTTCCACTTGGTTTTGGTACTTCTGTAAGATTAGCAACTTGAGGTGCTATATTTTCAGAATTATTGAACATCCAAAATCCACTGATTCCCATCAATAAAACCAAACTTGCGGCCATCCAATATTGGGTGTAAGATTTCTTTTTGGCTATTGGAAGCGCTACTATTTTTGGGTCATTTTCAACATTTTGTTTTGTTGCTTTGCTTAAAAATTCTTCGAAGCTGATATCTAGTTTTTCCTGTTTCTCCTCTTTCAGAAAAGAAAAATACGGATTGTCGCTTTCATTTTTCAGGAACAATTCTTCTTCTGGCGTCAACTCTTCGCCTTCGAAGAATTTAGATTCCCAATCCTTGTATCTGTCGGTTTTCATACGCATAAAGTTTGTTAATTGATTCTTTCACTTTTTGTCTGGCTCTCATCAGGTTGATTCGGACGGCGTTCTCTTCCATTTCCATCATTTGTCCAATCTCTGATATCTCATATTCCTCTACATCTTTCAGGTGAATGACCATTTTTTGTTTCTCCGGCAGTTGGGCAATGAATCCCAAGATCTGCTCTCTCATATTATTCGTTTCTATCTGATAAAGCTCCGAGTGGTGTCTCGCCTGGCTTGCAAATCCCAATTTCACCTCGTGGTGTTTCAGTCGGTTTAGACATTCGTTTTTGACACTTCTCATTGCAAAACTTTTCAGATTTTCTACAACCATAAGTTCATCTTTTCTTTGCCAGAACTTCATCATCAGGTCCATCACTACATCTTCCGCTTCATCGGCACTCATCAAGAATTTCTTCGCAAAACGGTACATCTCATCCTTGAGAATATATACCGAGTTTTGAAAGTGTTCTTGAGTCATAGATTCTAGTTTAATGTTTTGAGGTTCAAATTTTTTAAAAAGCTTTTGGCAAATAGCTTATTGCCTTTAAAATAAACTCTCTTGAATTATTTTGAAACCTCGTATTTCTTGGTTGTTTATAAGTAAGACATCTGTTGTCCAGAGTTTATTACATCAAAAATAAAAAAAAGAACTTCAATAAATATTAAAGTTCTGATAATCAATTTATTATTTTATTTAAATACTAATCAAGTAACGTGAATATTTTTTCAGTTAAGACATTATTTCCATCTTGCCAATTTGAAATATATTTTACGTTTCCTTTTTTATCATAAATTATTAATTTCGATAAATCTTCTATCGGTTCTTTTCCATTATAAATTTCTTTAAGAAAATTCGCATATTTTTTTCTTGCATTTTTCCCATAAGAGTCACTCAAAACTACCGCATTGGCAATTTTATATTTATCCTTCAATATAGTTTCATCCTTTTTGATGTCCTTGCTATTTTCTTTTTCAATGGTCAAAATTATCAATTTAAGATTATTGCTTGACGCAAATGTTTTAATCTCATCAATTTTTTCATTACAAGGTTTACACCACCACTCAAAGACATATACTAACACTTGTTGTTCGCTATTTTGACTGATGCATTTTAAATCTTCTGACTTGGCAGAATAGAAATAATCACTTCCCAAACTTTTCTTAACTCCACATTTTTCAAAAACAATATTTGTCTGTGAAAACAAATTTATGTTTATAAATAAAAAAGTAATGAATATTGCTTTCATAATAAGTTACTCACCAGAATTAACGTTTGCCGAATCACTTTCCGCTGAAACTCTTTCGGGATTCATTGTCTTATTCAATTTTTCCATCTCAAAAGGGAAATTCTCGAACAATCCCGACAAGGCCAATGCAGAATAAACTTTGCCAGAATATTTGTTTCCAATAGCAATAATCGTAACCTTTGATTTCAAAAGATGCGCAAAAACCGAATTGGTGCCGTGCCACCAACCATTATGGTAAGTGAGTTTTTCGCCATTATCAAATTCCTTCATTCGGAATCCTAAACCGTAATTGTTAATTCCTCTTTTCTCGTTACTATAAGGTTCGAAGATTTTATTTGCTAATTCTGGGTTTAGGAAATCTTTGGAAAATAATGCGACGGAAAAATTAAGCAAATCTCTCGGCGTTGTGTACACGTTTTTGTCGCCATAAATCAAATCCAACTTGTCCAAAGGATATAATCTGTAACCGCTGAAAAAGGATTGCGATGCAGTGGGAATATCTTTTTTCTGGAAAATATACGAGTGATTCATCTTCAGAGGTTTGAACAATATCTCCTGCATTGCCTCCGGAAAAGGTGTTGCAGTGACTTTTTCAACAATCAATGCTAAAAGCGCAAAATTGGTATTGCAGTACATAAATCCTGTATTTGACATTCTCGCCAGCGCAGGATTGTATTTGATGAGCATATCCAAAACGTCTTGATTAGTCAGGAATTCTTTTTTCAATTCTTCCGGAGCAGGTTTGATGCCTTGGTCAAAATGTTCGTATTTCGGAAGTCCGCTTCTCTGGGATAATAAACTGAAAACCGTGATGTCTTTGTAAGGGAATTTTGGAAAAAACTTGGTCAAGTCATCTTCCATATTCAGTTTTCCCGCTTCTACCAATTTCAGAACAGCCATTGCTGTCATCGTCTTGCTAACGGACGCCACGTGCAGCGGAGTATTTTCATCAATCGGCATTTGCTTGCCTTCTCTTGCAAATCCGCGGTATTTTTCGAAGATAATTTTATCGCCTTTTGCCACCAAAATGCCACCACTCAGGTCACCTTGTTCCCAAACTTTTTGATAATAGTTGTTGATAATCGGTAAAATGGAGGTTTGATTTTCTAAGGTAGATTCAGCGGGTGTAAAAACTTTTGACAAATCGACGTTGCCGTAATTGGGAAGTTTGGATTGGTAGATTTCTTCTGTGGTTTCTTTTTCTTTTTTGCAGGAAACTACTGATATAACTACTAAAACTAATGCTACAATTGTTCTAAAATTCATTCTAATCCAAACTTCGTTAAAGATTGGCAAGTTAATATAAATTGCCATTTTGACCGAATAGAATTGTCTTAATAAACGTTAAAAATTATGTAAAGATAAATAGATTATGATTTGAAATCAGCAATAATTTTATCCACAATAACTTGCGCCAATTTTTCTTTGCTTTGATGCGTCCAACCACCAATATGTGGTGTAACAATGACTTTTTCAGAGTCTAATAAATATTTCAAATCCTGATTTTCCACTTCAAGGTTTTCAAAAGATGACTTTTCGTATTCCAAAACATCCAGACAAGCGCCTAAAACTTTACCTGACTTAATCGCTTGTACTAAAGCTTTAGTTTTGACATTTTTACCTCTGGCTGTATTGACAAAATAAAAATCCTTTCCCATTTTAGAAATGAATTCCTCATTAATCAGATAATGGGTTTCATCTGTCAGCGGAATATGAAGACTCAAAATATCTGCTTTTTTTTGAAGTTCTTCCAGAGAAACCTGTGTTGCAAATTCATCAGAAAGATGAGGTAAAATATCATAGAAAATAACCTCGACGCCAAAACCCGAAAGTCTTTTGGCTGTCGCTTTTCCCATATTTCCGTAACCGATGATTCCAAAAGTTTTTCCTAACAATTCATCACCTCGGTTTTCTTCTCGTTTCCAGATTCTATTTTTTACTTCTATAGACGCAATGAATAATCGGTTCATCAGAATCAATAGCATCCCGATAACGTGTTCCGCTACAGAATCTCGGTTTCCTTCTGGCGAATTGATGAGTTTGATTTTTAAATTTTCAGCCGTCTCGATATCTATATTTTCCATTCCCGCGCCAACTCTTGCAATGAATTTGAGATGAGAAGCTTTGGTCAGAAAGTTTTTGTCTAGCGGAATTCGACTTCGGATGATGATGCCTTCATAATTCTGAATCTTTTTCAAAATCTCATCGTATGTTGAGCTGTGATCTTCTTCTACCAAAAAACCTTTGGCAGCCAATTGTTCAGAAATAAGGGGGTGATTTTTATCGAGTTGAAGGATTTTCATCTTTGGAGGTATTAATAATAAGGCCTAAGGTTTTAGTTTGAAGAAAAACACAAAAAACGAGCTAATAAAAGCTCGTATATTTACTCTTCTGTTCCTAAGAATAGTTTTTTTAGTTCTACAGAATCTGTTGGTTTCATTCTGCCGGAAAGAATTAGTGATAATTCTTTTCTTCGTAAAGCCGCATCAAAACGGGTGATTTCCAATTCTGTCTCAGGTTCCAGTTGAGGAATTGGAATCGGACGGTTGAACTCGTCAACGGCTACGAAGGTGTAAATTCCTTCGTTAGTCTGAATTTTTTTCTGATTAATTGGATCATCCAACCAAACATCAACATAGATTTCCATCGAGGTTCCGAATGCCCGGGAAACTTTGGATTCCAGAACAACAATGCCACCTTCCGGTATCGGATGATTGAAGGATACGTGATTCACAGATGCTGTCACAACGCGTCTTTCGCAATGTCTTGTGGCCGATATAGAAGCTGCTCTGTCCATTCTTGACAATAGCTCGCCTCCGAAAAGATTTCTTAAAGAATTGGTTTCGTTGGGCAAGACGATGTTCGTCATTACCGTAAGGCTATCTATTGGTTTTTTGGATTTTTGCATTTGTCGTTGGTTTTATACTGTCTCTTTTAATTGAATCTTGTTTAGGAACTATCGTCATTTTTTGTGGTTTAGCTTTTCTGACGATTTTTTTTGTCGGGATGTTGGATGATTTTCCAAATATTAATTCTTGATTTCCGAAAAGAAATAAAGCAGCCGTTCCGACAATCATTAGACTCACGAAAGTCCAGATCACATTTTTGTTAAAACTATAATCTTCGGTGAGGTTATTTTTTGATTTTAAGGTTTTAAGATGTTGCAGATCTATTTTTTCAAAACCAAAAATATCGTCGTCGGCATCTGTTATTTTAACAACTTTATTCTCCTCATTCAAATGAAATTGTCCGAGATTATCGAGATTTAAAGTGCTGTCTGAACGCAATTTTTGAAACCATTTTGAGACTTCGTGCTTCAATTCCGTTTGAGCCTCAGAAAGGGTCGATTGGGTTTCATCAGCAATATACAAAGCGACATTGTCACTTTCTACAGACGGGTTGTATTCGAAAGTTACGGTTTCTTTCGGAGGGATAATTACAGACTTTTCTGCATCAATTTTTGCAGATTCTTTGGTGAGTTCGAAAACTCCAAACTCAGGAATCTCTGCCTTATTATGCTTCAGAAGATATTGATATAAAAGATATTCAAAATTCATCGCCACAAAACTACATAATTTTTGAGGTTATAGAAAATATAAAAGGCTGCTTTTACAGCAACCTTTTGATTTGATATGGATTATTGAAAAGTTAGTTGGCAAATTTTACAACTTCTGAGATGTTGCTTCCCGAAATGGTCACCAAAAACATCCCTTTTTGAGAAAGATTCAGGTCAATTGGGTTACCATTAGAATTAACTTTGAAGGTCTTGATTACCTTTCCTCCGAAATCGTAAACAGTAATATCCAGATTACCTTTCACAGAGGTAAACAGTTTTCCAGCTGCTACTTGAGATTTAGTTTTTCCATTGGATTCTGAAACTGCCATTGTTGTAAGCGTAGTCGGTCCGGTAATAGAAGAGTCGGCAGATTGTTTGGTCGCTCCATTTTGCTGATTTTTGAAGACAATTCCTACTTTCTGGACTGTAGTTCCAGCAGCAACGGTATTATTGCTGTTAGTAAACATTTTTGAATTCAAATTGATTGTGCCTACATAAGCATTATCTGCAGCGCTCCAGTTCATAGTCACATTAGAATTGTTCCAAGAATCATCGTAAGATGTATTAGCAGAATTATCTGTCTGGTTGATCCACGTGTGAACATAAAATGTTGCAACTTCGAAGCCCGGATCGTAAAACGAATAGTCGTTTGCCGCACCATAAGTCAGTTTGAAGACGCCTGGACTTACAACCTGACTAGTTAATTGCGCTGAAACAGCTGCACCTGCAAGCATTGCAAGCGCTAAGGAATAAAATTTTCTCATAAATGTTAATTTTTAAGGTCTATATAAACGGTTCAAAACATTCCTCACAAAAATGTCCCGAACTCCTTGTAAATCTAATATTAATTTTAAGTTAACAAGAAAAAAATTTAGTTTAGACCTTAAAAATTTTATAAACATCTGAAAATCAGATTAAAAAATTTTATTTTATCTTCAGTGATACACCAAAAAGGAAGTTAATTCCGGCCTGTGAGAAGTAGTATGGTCCACTAAAACCGTTGTTGACATACTTCGTATTGGAAAAATTATTGAGCAAGAACCTAAAAATGACATCCTGTTTTTGCAATGGTAGTTTATATGACATATTAAAATCCGGAACAAAATATGCATCTAACTGGTTATCTTGGTTTCCCGTGTTATCCAAATATTGTTTTCCAACATATTGAGCAGTAATGCCAAGATTGAAATTTTTAAATGGAGAATATAGAACATTACCGTTAGCAATAATAGTCGGAGAAAAAGAAATATCTGTATTGCCGAAGTACTGAATACCATTTTCATTTTCAGAATAGAAATCTCTATTCTTATTGTTGCTAATTGTGGTGTTGGCAGAAATTTGTAAATCTTTGGTTAGTTTTGATAGAATGCCTAATTCTAGACCAAGTCTTTGACTTTTTCCGCTGTTGGTTCTGATAAACTCGCCGACGTTATTGATCTGACCATTCAGTACCAACTGATTTTTGTAATACATAAAGTACGCATTGGCAGTCAAAGCAACTTTTCCAATCTGCTGTTCCCAGCCAGCCTCGAAATCGTGAAGTATTTCCGGCTTCACATCAGGATTAGCGAAAAGATCATCTCTGTTGGGCTCTCTATGTGCATTGGCGTACGAAAGAAAAATTTTGCCATTTTCTATATTATAATTAATCCCAGCTTTTGGATTGAAAAATGTCCATTTTCTGTCTAAATTGGCGCCTTCCCCATCGCCCTGTGAAATTATTTTGGTGTCGTAATCAATATTTCTCAGCTGAAGATCGCCAAAAAATTCGAATTGATTGAGTTTATAGATCGCTTTTGCAAAACCTGAGATTTCATTTTTCAGAGAACGGTTTCTGTAATATTCGAACTCATTGATTTCAGGAATGAAAACGCCCGTCACATTTCCAAAATGTTTTCCGTAGTATTGATTGGCTACTGCTCCAAAATTAAGGTCAAGATTTCGCAACTTTCCATATAATGTAGAAATCACGCCGTAAAAATCATTGTCCAGCCATTTTTTTCTGATGAAATCCGAAGTTTTAATTTCCGTTCCATTGTCTATAATATTGGGAAGATTATATTTAGAAAATTTAGCATCTTGCTTGTAGTTTTCATAATAGCCTTTTCCTTTGGTGTAGTGTGCTGTGGTTTCTAATTTCCAGCTATCGGAGAATTTTTGATTCCATAGTAATTGATAATGATTTTGTCTGTAATTATCGGTTTCGTTATCATAAAATCCAACAATATTTTCATAATTAGCATCATAAATTGCTCCGGAATAATTGAATTTTGGATCTGTTTCCCAAGTCGCTTTATCAACCCCATTCCACGCCTGATAAGTTTTCTCCTTTCCACCAAAAGCTAAAAACCTCAATTCCGTGTTTTTTTCCTGAAACAAGGCTGAGAAATTGTAGGAATGAAGGTCTGAAAAAGCTCTGTCAATGTAACCATCTGAATGGATATGTGTATATCTTCCCATCACGGACAATCGGTTTTTCCAGAATTTCCCGGAATTAATTTCTGCTGAATATTTGTAAGTATTGAATGAGCCATAAGAGTCATCCGTTTTTAGCGAAAAAGTATCTTCCGGATCTTTGGAAATTACATTCACACTTGCACCAAAGGCTGCAACCCCGCTTGTAGAAGTTCCTACCCCGCGCTGAATAACAATCTGCGAGGCTGAGCTTGTCAAATCGGGAACATTCACAAAAAAAGTTCCCTGCGACTCAGAATCATTGTATGGTACACCGTTCATCATCACATTGATACTGGTTCCGGCTGTTCCTCTGATTCTGAAACCTGTGTAACCAACCCCATTTCCTGCGTCAGAAGTAGATATTACAGACATTTGGTTTTTCAAAAGAATTGGCAGGTCCTGTCCCAAGTTTTTGTCTGCCAGTTCTTTTTCTACGTTGATGATGGCTTTTGCTGTTGGTGTTCTTTTGGTAAATTCTACAGCTTGGATGCTGGTAACTTTTACAGAATCTGTAGTTTGAGAAAAATAGAAAGGAGCAATGAAAACTCCTAAAAAAATAAATCCTTTCATTCTTTTAAATTTAGTTGTTAAATTTTATGAGAATAAAAGGGGCAAAAAAGAATTAACAATGAATCATTAATAATGGATAATCTCCGGAAATTATGCTTTATTAATTTGTAATTTTTAATTGTTCATTAAAAATAGTTTCCCTAAACAGCATTATCTGTTCCAGGTTCATTGGGTATAATCTCAGCTTTTTACAGCACCCCTTAAATTTCTGACTGCGAAATTACAAATTTTTATTTAATACTATAGGTGTCAAACGAACGATTATTTTTATTAACGTAAAAATATTGATTGCCGTCTTTGGAAACCTCAAACATATTGGCAATTTTCCAGCTCATGTTTGTTTTAATATCTTCATAATTAAAAGGTATGACAATCTGATTTTTTTTATTGATAACACCAAATTTATTATCAAATACCGCAATAATCATAGGGTTTTCTTTGTCACTATCTAAGACATAAAGCATCTGATATTGCGGATATATGTCAAAATCTTTGTAATTTCTGAAATCAATTTTTTCCTTGCTTACCAAGCCATACAGACCATTCATAACAAAAGCTTTGTATTTTGGAGATTCGTAAGGAGCTACGCATTTGCCCAGATCTTCATTATTGTACTGGTAAACGCGTTTACCTTTTTTGTCGATTCTGTATGCAATTTCATTCTTTTCAACGGTTGCATAATCGGCGGAGCCATATATTTTGACGTTTTGATTAGGGGAATTTAGCAGATTACAATCTTCAGAAAAGAACATAGCAATGTGATACTCGGCAGGAATCACAATTTTTCCTGATTGATTGACATAACCGGTTTTTTGATTGATGGTCTGAGGAATTAATTCTGGAATAGAATTGTCTTTGAGTTGTGAATATGCCACGAGACTAAAGCCTGCGAGGCATAAGCTGAATAAATTTTTCATCGATGTATTTGTGTGTTAGAAGTTTAAGAAAATACTTTTGTAAATAGCAGTATTTCTTGTCAGCGAATATAGCAAAATTACTGCCAAAACTAAGAATAGAAATAATTTGCTTGAAATAAAGTGTTGTAAGGACGAAGTTTTCCCTTTGCAAAATTGTAATATTATCCAGATGAGAGTAGCTATCGGGAATGTAATTACAAATAAAGGATTAAGCCGAAAAGCATCTCTTAATCTGAGATGTAGCAGCTCGTGAAAAGCTCTCTGTGCACCGCAACCAGCGCACTCGTAACCTGTTACACTTTTCAAAGGGCATTTCAGAAAATAACCATTTTTTGAAGGATCGAAAAAATAATAAACAAAAATTAAAACAAAGAAAAGGACAAAAATGCCCAGATTCCTTACTTTATTTTTATGTAATTTTATGATTTTCAATACGATATATTTTGATGAAATTGATTTCTGAAAATAGATAATATTTTTCTAAAAATCCAAATAATAGAAAAATGACATCTAATTTATTTCTAATCTAAATAATTCTATTCTTGAAAAAGCTTAAAATTTTGTAAATTTGGGCGGAATTAAAAATGGTCATGATTGATTACAATTAGACTATATATTTCCAATATTTAAGAAAGGTGATGATTAACTTTTCGTTTTCATAATTTGTTTCGAAAAATCTTAATATACAGGTGTCTGCATAAGTCTCTGATAATATTTTTTGACGTCACCAATAAAATTTTAAAAGATTTCTATTTATGAATATTTATCAGGATTACATCCAAGAGATTGAAGAAAGAAAAAACCAAGGTCTTCACCCGAAACCTATTGACAACGCAGAATTACTGACCGAGATTATCGAGCAGATCAAAGATTCTAGCAATGCACACAGAGAGGATTCTCTCAACTTTTTTATTTATAACGTTTTACCCGGCACAACAAGTGCAGCTGGAGTCAAGGCACAATTCCTCAAACAAATCATTCTTGGCGAATCTGAAGTTGTAGAAATCTCACCTGCTTACGCTTTTGTTTTATTATCTCACATGAAAGGTGGTCCTTCTATAGAAGTATTGTTGGATCTTGCACTAGGGAATGATGCAGACATCGCAAAAGAAGCTGCCGAAGTCCTTAAAACTCAGGTTTTCTTATATGAAGCTGATACAGATCGTTTGAAAGAAGCATTCCACAACGGTAATGTGATTGCAAAGGAGCTTATCGAAAGCTACTCACAAGCAGAATTTTTCACAAAACTTCCTGAAGTTCCAGAACAGATTCAAGTTGTTACTTATATCGCTGGAGAAGGTGATATCTCAACAGATTTATTGTCTCCAGGAAATCAGGCGCACTCAAGATCTGACCGTGAACTTCACGGAAAATGTATGATGAGTCCTGAAGCTCAGGAAGAAATCAAAGCGTTGCAGGCACAGCATCCTGACAAAAGCGTCATGCTGATCGCAGAAAAAGGAACAATGGGAGTTGGATCATCCAGAATGTCTGGTGTAAACAATGTGGCACTTTGGACAGGTAAACAAGCAAGTCCTTATATCCCATTCGTCAATATTGCACCAATTGTAGCAGGAACAAACGGAATCTCTCCAATTTTCCTAACAACTGTAGATGTTACCGGAGGTATCGGTATTGACCTTCAAAATTGGGTGAAAGTCTTGGATTCAGATGGAAATGTTGTTCGTAACGAAAGCGGAGAACCAATCCTTGAAGAAAAATATTCTGTAGCAACAGGAACTGTTCTGACTATTGATATTAAAGAAAAGAAATTATATAATGGCGATATGGAGCTGAAAGATATTTCTAAATCTTTCACGCCTCAAAAAATGGAATTCATCAAAGCTGGTGGTTCTTACGCGATTGTTTTTGGTAAAAAATTACAAACTTGGGCTTCAGGAATTTTAGGAATCGAAATCCCTGCAGTTTATGCACCATCAAAAGAAATCACTAAAGAAGGTGTTGGTCTTACTGCGGTTGAAAAAATATTCAACAGAAATGCGGTCGGTGTAGCACCTGGAAAATTGTTGCACGCAGGTTCAGACGTTCGTGTGGAAGTTAATATTGTTGGTTCTCAGGATACAACAGGCTTGATGACGGCTCAGGAATTGGAATCTATGGCAGCAACTGTCATTTCTCCAATCGTAGACGGCGCTTATCAATCTGGTTGTCACACAGCGTCAGTTTGGGATAAAAAAGCACAGGCTAATATTCCTAAGTTAATGAAATTTATGAACGATTTCGGATTGATCACAGCACGTGACCCGAAAGGTGAATACCACGCCATGACAGATGTTATTCACAAAGTTTTGAATGATATCACGATTGACGAATGGGCTATTATCATCGGAGGAGATTCTCATACAAGAATGTCCAAAGGTGTAGCTTTCGGTGCGGACTCAGGGACTGTGGCTTTGGCGCTAGCAACTGGAGAAGCTTCTATGCCAATCCCGGAATCCGTAAAAGTAACTTTCAAAGGTGATATGAAGCCTCACATGGATTTCCGTGATGTGGTTCATGCGACACAGTTGCAGATGCTTCAGCAATTTGGAGGTGAAAATGTTTTCCAAGGTAGGATTATTGAGGTTCACATCGGAACGCTTCCTGCGGATCAGGCATTTACATTCACCGACTGGACTGCAGAAATGAAAGCAAAAGCTTCGATCTGTATTTCTGAGGACGACACTCTAATCAAATCATTGGAAATTGCAAAAAGCAGAATCCAGATTATGATTGATAAAGGAATGGACAATCATCTGCAGGTTCTTCAAGGTTTAATTAATAAAGCAAACAAAAGGATTACTGAAATTAAATCTGGTGAAAAACCAGCTTTGACACCGGATGCTAATGCAAAATATTATGCTGAGGTTGTAGTTGATCTTGATGCGATTGTCGAACCAATGATTGCTGATCCTGATGTAAACAATGAAGATGTTTCCAAAAGATATACACACGATACCATCAGAGATTTGACTTATTACGGTGGTGATAAAAAAGTAGATCTTGGCTTTGTTGGATCTTGCATGGTTCACAAAGGCGATTTGAAAATCGTTTCTCAAATGCTGAGAAATATCGAAAAACAAAATGGTACAGTTGAGTTCAGCGCACCGCTTGTGGTTGCAGCTCCAACTTATAATATCATTGACGAGCTGAAAGCTGAAGGTGATTGGGAATTGTTAGAAAAATATTCAGGATTCGAATTCAATGATAGTGCTCCGAAAGGTGATGCTCGTGTTTCTTATGAAAATATGATGTATCTGGAACGTCCTGGGTGTAACCTTTGTATGGGAAATCAGGAAAAAGCGGAGAAAGGAGATACAGTTCTAGCGACTTCAACCAGACTTTTCCAAGGTAGAGTTGTAGAAGATTCTGAACGTAAAAAAGGAGAATCTCTATTAGCGTCTACACCAGTTGTTGTGCTTTCTGCTATTATGGGTAGAATTCCAAGCATCGAAGAATACAAATCAGCCGTCGAAGGTATCGATTTGACAACGTTCGTACCATCTATCAAAGAATTGGTTACCGTTGGTCATTAATATATTTTGATTTATAGTCAATAGACTTTTAAAATAATACAATGGGAGATTTCACAATGAAGTCTCCTTTTTTGTTTAGAATCTTTCCATATTATTAAACGTTAAAATTATTTTAACTTATGTCAATCACCTAAAATGCATTTTTTCCTTAACTTGAAGGTCGTAAAATACTATGCTATTTGTCTCATTGATATGGTTTCAAGAAAGTGTAGGAACAGTATTTGCTAAATGGCTAATGTCGATTTTTCAGCTGCAAACGTTGAAATAATGGAAATTAATTTTAAATAAATAAAATCGAAATATGACTTTTGACTTAGATATGATCAAAAAAGTTTATTCTGATTTCGAATCTAGAGTAAACGAAGCAAGAGCTTTTATGGGAAGACCTCTTACTTATTCCGAAAAAATTCTTTGCGCGCATCTTTTTCCGTCGCAGGTAAAAGAATCTTTTAAAAGAGGAGAATCTTATGTTGATTTTGCTCCAGACAGAGTCGCAATGCAAGATGCAACGGCACAAATGGCGCTTTTGCAGTTTATGCAGGCAGGCAAAAAACAAGTTGCTGTTCCATCTACAGTTCATGCAGATCACTTGATCCAGGCAAGAGTGGGTGCAGCAAAAGATTTGATTGAAGCTGAAAACAAAAACAATGAAGTTTATCAATTCCTACAATCAGTTTCTAATAAATATGGTATCGGATTCTGGAAAGCGGGCGCAGGAATTATTCATCAAGTTGTTTTAGAAAATTACGCATTTCCTGGCGGAATGATGATTGGAACCGATTCTCATACGGTCAATGCTGGCGGACTTGGAATGGTCGCCATCGGAGTTGGTGGTGCAGATGCGGTGGATGTGATGGCAGGAATGGCGTGGGAACTAAAATTCCCAAAAATGATTGGTGTCAAATTAACTGGAAGGCTGAACGGCTGGACAGCTCCAAAAGATATTATCCTGAAAGTGGCAGGAATCCTGACTGTAAAAGGTGGAACTGGTGCAATCGTAGAGTATTTTGGCGAAGGTGCTAATTCTCTCTCTTGTACAGGTAAAGGTACAATCTGTAATATGGGCGCAGAAGTTGGAGCAACAACTTCAATCTTCGAGTACGATCAAAATATGAGCAAATATTTGAGGTCGACGGACAGAGAAGATTTGGCTGATGCTGCAGATGCAGTGGCTCATGTTTTAAAAGCTGACCCAGAAGTTCACGCCAATCCAGAGAAATATTACGATGAAGTGATTGAGATTAACCTTGATACTTTGGAACCATACCTCAACGGACCTTTCACCCCAGATTTGGCAACGCCGATTTCTCAGATGAAAGAAATTGCTGTAAAAAATGGTTGGCCTACCAAAATCGAAGTGGGATTGATTGGTTCTTGTACCAACTCATCTTACGAAGACATAGCTAGAGCAGCTTCAGTTGCGAAACAAGCGAAAGAAAAAAATCTTGAAGTAAAAGCAGAATATACAATCACACCTGGTTCTGAGCAGGTAAGATTCACCGTAGAAAGAGACGGATTCTTGAAAACTTTTGACGAAATAGGCGGTAAAGTTTTTGCGAATGCCTGCGGACCTTGCATCGGACAATGGGCGCGTGAAGGTGCTGAGAAACAAGAAAAAAATACCATTGTTCACTCTTTCAACAGAAACTTCTCTAAAAGAGCAGATGGAAATCCGAACACTTATGCTTTCGTAGGATCTCCAGAATTGGTCACTGCAATGGCAATTGCCGGAGATTTGACCTTCAATCCTCTGACGGATAAATTGAAAAATAAAGACGGTGTAGAAGTGATGTTGGATGAGCCTAGTGGTGACGATCTTCCAAAATTAGGATTTGATGTAGATGACCCAGGATATATTGCGCCTGCTGAAGATGGTTCTACTGTAGAAGTGATTGTCTCTCCAACATCAGACAGACTTCAATTATTGGAAGAATTCCCTGCTTGGGATGGCAAAAATATTACCGGAGCCAAATTATTAATCAAAGCTTACGGAAAATGCACGACTGATCATATTTCTATGGCAGGACCGTGGTTGAAATACCGAGGGCATCTTGATAATATTTCCAATAATATGTTGATTGGCGCCGTAAACGCTTTCAATATGGAAACGAACAATGTGAAAAATGAACAAGATGGAGAATATAAGCCCGTTCCAGACTCAGCAAGACAATACAAAGCGGACGGAATTCCAACGATTGTTGTAGGCGATGAAAATTATGGCGAAGGTTCTTCCAGAGAACACGCTGCGATGGAGCCTAGACATCTCGGTGTGCGAGCGGTCTTGGTAAAATCTTTTGCAAGAATCCACGAAACTAATCTTAAAAAACAAGGAATGTTGGCCATCACGTTTGCAGATAAGGAAGATTATGACAAAATCCAGGAAGATGACACCATTAACTTCTTAGACTTAGATCAATTTGCGCCAGGTAGAACTTTATCGCTTGAGTTCGTTCACAAAGACGGAACCAAGGACATCATTGTGACCAATCACACGTACAATGCCGGACAAATTGCTTGGTTCAAAGCTGGTTCTGCCCTTAATCTGATTAAAGCAATGGAAAATTAACATTTATTCCATATAATAGAGATAAAAAAAATGCCTTACAATTTGTTAGGCATTTTTAATTTCACATAAAAAAACTGCCATACTAGATTTGGTAAGGCAGTTTATAATGGATACTAGATATTATTTTCTTTGGTTTCCGTTTCCTTTCTGCAGAACTTAGATTCAAATTTCTGTTTCCACATTTCCTTGAACTTTTCACGCTCTTCTTCGCTTGCACAAAAATTGGTCTCGAATTTCTGCTTCCAGCTTGGTTCTCCAATGTGATTTTTATTCTTAAATTTTTCTTTAGCATTGGCCAATCCGCCAAATAATATCTTTGAAATCAGCAAAATCCCTAGAGATTGCCAGTAAGTGATAATTTTCACACCCAAAACGTCTGGCAAAACCATATTCCAAAGCCACTGGAAAAACCAAATAAATAGTGCAATTGCTGCAATAATGCACGGAAAGGCTAACCAAAATTTCTTTTTATTTCTGTTCATTTCTTTAATATTAATCTTTCAAATCGTCATAAAGTTTTTGCAAACTTTTACGCAGATGTTTTACTGCGTAGGATTTTCTACTGATAATTGTTTTTATGTTTTCGCCTTCTGCGTCCGCAATTTCTTGTAGCGTTTTATCTTCCAATTCGTTTTGAATGTAAACACGTTTTTGTTTTTCTGGCAACTCGTCTAATGCGTTCATCAATTCTTTCCAGAATAGATCTTTGAACATCGCAATTTCGGGATTATTGGTGTCGTCTGCCAAAAGAATATCTTTCACATTCAGTTCGCCTTCTTCGTCTTGATAGACAAAATCTTCCAGAGATTCGGTTTTCTTTTTTCTATAACTGTCGATGATTTTGTTTCTGGTTACCGAGTATAACCAGGCACCGACGTTTTCCAACTCATTGAGATTGGTCAATCGGCTGGTTTGAAACCAAACTTCCTGTAGAATATCTTCTGCATCTTCTGCCTTTGCTACTTTAGAATTGATAAAGCGCAAGAGTTGGGAGCCGTAGTTTTTCACGACTTCCGTAATAGATACAGATTTTGTTTCGGCCATTGGCTGTAAAGATAGCGACTCCATATGAATATGACGCCGTTCCAGATTTTTTACTTTAAGTTATTATGGAATATTTTTTTGATCAAGCTGATTGGAGTGTAGAAAGTGTCGCTCCTACGGAGCTTTTTTGGTGGTTTTGAACTGCTTTCTATAAACATATCGCTTCTAGGAAGCTTTTAATCATCGAAAACGTTATTTTGAAATCGATTAGCTAAAAGCCGATTGCCATTAGCCATTTACATCACCTCTGCGAAGCTTTCAATCATCGAAAACATCATTAAATCTACAGATGAAAACCAATTGCGATCAGCTAACTACATTAGAGGTAATCTCATCAGCTCGTGTTTTCCGAAGATGATAGAGTTCGGCGGAACGTTTCTGGAAATAACGCAGTTGGCGCCAATAATACAATTATCACCAATGCTTACGCCTTTCAAAATGGTAACATTACTGTAGATTTTTACATTTTTCCCGATAATGATGGGCGCTGTATTGAATTTATTTTTATGCCAGACGTATTCTGGTTTGGTATCGAAAGCGTGATCGTGATCGTAAAATTTGCAACCTTCTGCGATGCAGGTATCATCGCCCAATTCGATTTTATCAAGACAGTTGATGGAAATGTAATGACTCAGATCCACGTTATTTCCAAAAATCAAAGTTCCGCCATTTCTGATTCTTATAGCGTTATGATCTCTCCAAATGACGTTTTTACCAATCCTAAATTTAGCATTATCATCTAACTCAAAAGTGGTCGCTTTCCCGATCTTTAAATCCGAATGAAGTTGAACTCCGGAATGTGAATTCAGCACACTATAAGTATAAAGCTTCTCAATTTTCGCAATTGATTTTGGAATAATATTGAGCATTTTATAAAAAAAGTTGATCATAGAGTAGTGTTTTATAATGTTCCGGAATCTACAAAAATCTCTTGTCCTGTAATAGATTTTGCTTTTTCACTGGCCAAAAACAGAACAGTTTCTGCAACTGAGTGCATATCAGTTTCTTTTTTCAAGGCTGTTCTTTTGAAAATTCGGTTTTTGTGATCTTGGGTTAGTTTGGCGTTCATTGCAGTTTCCATATACCCGGGAACCACGATGTTAGAACGGATGCCGCGCTCACCCCATTCTCTGGAAATGTTTTTGGAAAAAGACTGCAAAGCACCTTTGGAAGCTGCATACATCGACAAACCTTTGTAACCTGTATGTGCGCTGATGGAAGAAATATGAATAATACTACCAGAAACACGATTGTAAATCATATTTCTAATGGCATATTTTGTCAAAAACATAGGTGAGTAAAGATTGACATCAAACATTTTTTTCAAATCTTCATAGTTGAGATTCGTAACAATATCATCATAAGCCATTGCTGCATTGTTGATTAAGACATTAATGGGAATTTGATTTTTGACAAAGTCTCTGAAAACCGCTTGTTTCACATTTTCTGGATTTGATAGATCGAATGTTTTGAAGAATAGATGCTCTGGATATTGTTTCTCCAAAGTTTTCAGTTCCTCAGATTCAGTTCTGCTGATGCCGTAAACCGAGTGACCGTTTTCCAGAAACAACTTGCAGATTTCTAAACCAACACCTCTGGAAACTCCTGTAATCAATACGTTCATACTATTTTCTTTTTACCGGTTCTGGTTAATTCTATTTTATCGACAAAGCTTATTTTTCTAGGAATTTTGTAGTTTTGAATTTTTCCGTTAAGAAAAAACCTCACGTCTTCTTCCTTTAATTCTGTATTTGGATGCAGTTCAATGTCACAACAAATGATATTGCCTAATACAGCATTGGATTTCCCATAAACCCTCACGTTTCGGATTTTTTCGTGTTGAGTCAATTCATCTTCCACTTCGTAAGGATTTACCTTGTAACCGCCAACATTGATAAGTTCATTTTTTCTGGATGTAAATCGGAATCTCCTTTCTTCATCATCAATCCATTCAATCAAATCTCCCGTGGCGTAGAAATCATCAATCAAATTCAATTGAGTCGTTTTCCCAAATAAATTTTTATGAATGTATAATTCGTCATCCACAACTTTAATCAAACCGATATGTTTTTCCTGAACGAAAAATTCATCATTCTGAGAGGAAAACAAAGGTCCGGTTTCCGTGGAACCATAGACATTGTTAATTCTTGCATTCGGAAAAGCCTTTTCCACTTCAGAAATCAAAAATGAATCTGATTTTTCTCCGCCGATGGTAATTTTTTTTACCGAATCAAATGATTTGTTCAGCGGTAAAAGTAATCTGTAAAAAGTGGGTGTGGAAGAAAGGTTGGTGATTTTAAATTTATCAATAGCATCAATCACAAAATCTTTGGGCGCTAAAAAGACATTAACTAAAAGATTCTGATTTAAAATAGCCTGAAAGAAAACCTGAACACCGGCCACGTGCGTCGGATTGAATGCAAATCCCCATATATCATTTTTCCTTTCCTCGGAAACATTGATTTTTCTAATGAGATTTTTCAGAGGATGTGTAAATTTTCTTGTAAAACCAGTCGTTCCGGAAGTAAACAAGGTAATTTCTGACTGAGAATTTTCAATCGAATTAATCAATTCTTCTGCGGAATTGAACTTTTTAGGATTCTCGATTTTGATTAATTGATTGATTTTTAAATCGTTGGAAGAGATTTCTTTTTCAGAAATATCAGAATCCATCAAAGCGATGTTTTTGTCATTAACCAAAGCAAAAATCCAATTGAGAAAAAAGGCTTTTAAATCAGGATAAATGTAGCAATCTGTGTAAGAATCAGAACTGTTAATGTCTGTCAGAATCTCCTCGTATGACAAGGCATAATCCTGATCGATCAAGAAATACATTGAAGCTTGGTATATATTTCACCAACGGTATTCACTAAGCCATCTTCGAAGATATCAATGGCAAATTCTTCTTCTATTTTTACCGTAAGTTCTGCAAGATCAAAAGAATCAAAATTAAGATCTTCTCTCAGTCTCTGTTCGGAAAAAATTTCGACAACAGGCTCGTCAAACTTATTCTTTTTGATAGAGTTAATAATAGAAAGTAGTTGTTCTTGCATCAAGACTGTTTTTACTTGGCAAAAATACAAAATTTTATATATTTTCCATCAATTGATTGCTATGATTTATAATCTTCAGCTTTTAGCATATTATTTTTTCAAATTAATGAAAAAATCAGCTTTATAAATCTCTTTTTTTGCGATTTTTAAGAGGGGAAAATATTGAGATTTATCTTTTTTAAAGTTGAGAAATGGTCTCTCTCCTCTTGAAAAATAATTAATAGAATTTGATGAGAAGTGTAACAAATCTGCCTTTCAGTTGTCTAATGATGTATAAATTAAACTATGAATATTAGATCTACTGTTACAATTGGCGCCATTTTTTTTGGTCAAGTTATCCTTGCACAGCAAAATAAAAATAACGAGACTAAAGAAAAGCAAATAGACGAAGTTACCATTACCAAAACTAAAAAAGCCGTTGAGCAAAAACCGGACAGAACCATTTTCGATTTTTCCGAGCAGGCTCACCTGAATACAGGAAACCTGAGCGAAGGTCTGAAAAAACTTCCCGGACTCATTATTTCTGACGTTGCCGGGATGATGTATCAGGGAAAGCAGCTGGATGTGTATATGGACGGAAGACCGCTAAACATTGGCAGCAACGACCTGAATACTTATCTTGAAGGAATGCCCGCCAATTCTGTAGAGCGTGTGGAAGTCATCACTCAACCCGGCGCAGAATTTCCGGCAACTTCCGGCGGTGCTATTATCAATATCATCACCAATAAAAATGCAAAAAATTATCTTTCGGCAACTTATTCCGGGCGATATGCTTTTACCAATTATGATAAATGGAGAAACCGAACCAACAATTCACTTCTTCTCAATGCGAAGAATAAATTTTTCGGCTGGCAGCTGAATTTTGGTCAGAACTACCGAGAGAATTATACCAATAGTATGACTGATGTGATTGCGCAGGTGTTCAGTGAGAGAATTCAGCGTGGTTATTTTCTGAAATCGGCGGTGACTTTCGATATTGGAAAAGACCGTTTATTATTGAATTATGACATCAACAAGAATAATAATGATAATCAGATCCAGAGTTCCGGCTATTTCCCATTTCTGGAAGAAGGGAAAGACACCCGAATTATAGATTACACGACACGTGACCGAACAAATAATGAAAACCTGCGCCAAGAAGCTAGTGCGACTTATCAGGTAAAATTTGATGACAAGGCAAAAAAATTGGATATCAATTTCACATACAACCACTTCGATTCTGATTTTGACCAGAGCGGCATCCGTTATCAGGAGAATTCTCAGAATTTTGACCAATCGGCTAATAGTTCCAATCAGAACGTTGGCGCTTTGCGCATTGATTATTCTCAACCAATAAAATTACTGGATGAAGGAAAATTATCCTTCGGTGGCATCTATGAGAAACTGGATTTTGATGCATTCAACGGCAGTTTTACGAATCTGGATTACAGCAGACAAACAGCTTCATCTTACCTGGAACTTCAGACCAAACTGAAAAAATTTGACTTTATTTTAGGTCTTAGAGCAGAGGATTACGACATTTCCGGAATCGTGCGGTATTTGGACAACAATAAATCAATTGTTCAGGATGATATTATTCCGTTCAAGCAGTTTAGGTTTTTCCCTAATGCAACAGTTCAGTATAACTTCGCCAAGCAGGTTTATTTTATGCTGAACTATAACAAAAAAATCCAGCTTCCGAATATCAATTCCCTTAACCCGAACAATACCAATTACCAAAATGGAAGTATTCAGTTCGGCGGAAATCCGAATCTTCAGCCAACGGTTTTTAATAATTTCGAGGCCAAAATATCTGCTTTCGATTATGCCTTCATTGGCTATAACGTAAGTGTTGCTAGCAATCAGAATGCGCAAATTGCAGAGAAATTTTACCCTGATCCAAACAACAAAATCATCAATGGAAAAGACGCCTTTACGTTAAGAAATGGATTTGTGAATCTTTCCGAGATGCGAATACACAACTTCAATTTCGGATTACCGATTCCTTTCATGTTGTTCACAAAAGGTTTGGGAGAAACGCTGAAAATGAATGTGAATCCTGACACGATGAATTTCCTTTATGTTTATGCCGCTTACCAGGTTCACGACATTCCGGATTTTAAAGCAAAAGGTTTCTGGAATTATAATCTGATGGCTCAATTGATCCTTCCTCAGAAAATCAAATTTGTGGCTACTTATAATAATATGACAAAAGGAAACTGGTTCTATTATTTTATGGAAAAACCTTGGTATCACAGCTTGGATCTCACGGCCACTAGAAAATTTTTGAAAGACCAACTGAGTGTTTCCATTTTTGCTAATGACATTCTCAAAACACAGGAAAATGCAGTGCGATCTGTTTATAAAGACGCCAATATTTTCTTAGGTAACCGTTTCGATGCTCAGAATTTTGGAATTTCTTTCAACTACAAAATCCCGACAAGAAACAAACTTGCCAAAGAAAACCCGAATCTGCTGAAAAAGGATAGTCAGGATAATAGCGGGGGAATTGGCGTACAATAAACTCGCCTTTTCATCTTGATAAAGAAGCGAAGCAGGAATCGTCTAGGCTTTAAAAATTACTTTCCAAGAAAGGAATTGTACATCCACACTTCTTTTTCTTGCTCGGTAATGTAATCACTCATTTGAGAGTTTGTGCCTTCGTCTCCTGCTTCATCTGTGATATCAAGAAGTTCTCTTTGTAGATCAATTACTACTTTGAAAGAGTTAAGAATAATTTCAACACTTTTATTACCGTCATTTAATTCTCTACTTTCTTTGATGGTAGAAACTTTTAAATAATCCGAATAGTTGTGTGCTGGAGTTGCACCTAGCGTCAAAATTCTTTCGGCAATCTCATCTATTTTTAAGACCAAACTATTGTATAATTCTTCAAATTTTGGATGAAGCGTGAAGAATTGTTCACCTTTGATATTCCAATGCGAGCCTCTTGTATTTTGATAGAAAACAGAATAGTTCGCTAATAGATCATTTAGTTTTTCTGAAATTTTTTTACAATCTGCCTCTTTCAGACCGATTAATGTTGCGTTGTTCATAGTTTTAAAATTAAAATTAGAAAATAGTTACTTATACTTGGCAGGCAAGTCATCAATAATCCTTCCAAATTTACGATTAATGTATGAAGATTGATAAAAGATAACAAACAAACATATTGGAAAATTCTATCAAGAATTTAATTTTACATAACTACTTGTGGATTAAAAAATTATTCATATTTTTGCACCCTAAAATAAAAAGCAATTAAATGCCTACTATTCAACAATTAGTTAGAAAAGGAAGAGTCGCACTTACCAAGAAGAGTAAATCGGCTGCCCTTGATTCTTGTCCACAAAGACGTGGTGTATGTACGAGAGTATATACTACTACACCTAAGAAACCTAACTCTGCACTTAGAAAAGTTGCAAGGGTAAGACTTTCAAACGGTAAAG
>JBCNLQ010000029.1:0-42405 GCA_039595375.1 Chryseobacterium sp. | reverse complement strand
TTAATTTTTTAAAAATTTTGTGTTAATAATTGTTTGTGATGTAAAAATCTTGACGTAGTAGATTCCATGTGATAACTCTGATACATTAACACTCGCCAATCTACCCTCTTTTTTCTTCACCAACCTTCCACCAGCGTCATAGATTTCAATTTTATCAATAATCTGATCTGTCTCAATATTTAGAATATCCGAAGTATTTTTTTACAAATATAGATTTTAAATTATCACAATAAAATTGAGAATAATCAATAAATATCATATTTTAGAATCATTCTAAAGTCAGATTTAATGAGTAAATTTGCAATTCCAAAATTAATATCAATGTTTGAAACAGATATCATTATAATAGGTGCTGGTCCAACAGGACTGTTTACCGTTTTCGAAGCTGGATTATTAAAATTAAGATGTCATTTGATAGACGCACTTCCACAACCTGGAGGGCAATTGACAGAACTCTATCCCAAAAAACCAATCTTTGACATCCCTGGATTCCCAAGTGTAGATGCTGGTGTTTTGGTAGATAATCTGATGGAACAAATCAAACAGTTTGAACCTCAATTTTCATTAGCCCAAAAAGCTTTGAGTTACGAGAAAACTGCAGAAGGTGATTTCATCGTGACAACAAGCCGCGGCGTACAAGTAAAGGGAAAAGCGATAGCTATTGCCGGCGGTTTAGGAAGTTTTGATCCTAGAAAACCAGAGTTAGAAAACATCGACAAGTTTGAAGAAAAAGGTGTCGAATACTTTGTGAGAGAACCAGAAATGTTCCGTGATAAAAAAATTGTCATTGCTGGCGGTGGAGATTCTGCGCTGGATTGGTCAGTATTTTTAGCGGATGTTGCGTCGGATGTAACTTTGATTCACAGACGAAATGAGTTTCGTGGTGCTTTGGACTCCGTAGAAAAAGTTACCGAATTGAAACAGCAGGGAAAAATTAATCTCATTACACCGGCGGAAGTGACAGGATTAATTGGCGATAAAACTCTGACAGGAATTGAAATAGAGAAAGACGGCGAAAAATCAATTATAGAAACAGATTATCTGATTCCGTTGTTTGGATTGACGCCTAAATTAGGACCTTTGTCAACCTGGGGATTGGAAATTGAGAAAAATGCAATCAAAGTTAACAATGCATTAGATTATCAAACCAATGTGGAAGGAATCTACGCCATTGGTGATATCAACACGTATCCTGGAAAACTGAAATTAATTCTTTGCGGTTTCCACGAGGCAACTTTGATGGTTCAAAGTGTTTACAACAGAATGAATCCGGGTAAAAAATTTGTTTTAAAATATACAACTGTCAGTGGCGTGGACGGTTTCGACGGCACCAGAAAAGAAGCTGAAAAAGCGGTTGTAAAATCGATTGATTAGACTATGATAAAATAGAATGCCGGAGAATCGACTTTTAAATAATTCTCTCATTTATCATCTATCATGTAAAAATCTATTCTCTATCTTTGCATTATGTCAGACGTTAATATTACAATCATAGACAGAAATGGCGTTTCGCACAACATTCCTGCACCAACAGATATGGCGATGAGCCTAATGGAAATTGTCCGTGCCTACGAGCTGGCAGAAGAAGGAACCATCGGAATCTGTGGTGGGATGGCAATGTGCGCCTCGTGCCAATGCTATGTTCTCAGCGAGAATGTTCCACTTCCGGAAATGTTGCCCGATGAACAAGCAATGCTGGACGAAGCTTACAATGTGAAGCCGAATAGCCGATTAGGATGTCAAATTCCTGTTACTGTGGATTTGGAAGGTTTGGTTGTAGAGCTTGCTCCTGAAAGTTAAAATACCAATTTATATCACAAAAAAAGCGAAAATAGAAATCCTGTTTTCGCTTTTTTTTATTTGTTCGATTATTCCAAAATAAATTTCTTTGTGATAACCTTTCCAGATTTGGTTTTGAAAACAGCAAGGTAAAAACCAGGATGGATTTTATTCAAATCAATTTTGCCGAAAGAAAGAATATTTTTAGATTGCAGCAATTGTCTTCCACTGGTGTCCACAATCGTTACAGATTCAACAGTTTCCTTTTCTAGCTGATAATTCAGAAATTTGTCTTTAACAAAAATATTCACAGAATTAGTCGCAACATCATTGACCACCAAAACAGAACCTTTTGCCGTTTCTATAATGAATTCTAAACCAAGTTTTGCAAATTTGGCAGCGTGTGCGGCGCTGCTGCCCATATTGGAAAGCTTATCGCTCGTCGTGTGGATATTCGGATTGTATTGGGAAAAAGAAGCTTCAAAAGGAAAGGCTGCATCGTAACCGTTGTCTGCCCAACTGAAATGGTCGGAGCAGCCATAATTACAAATTGTATTTCCATACGTAAAAGCGTGAGATCCAGTCTTGTTGTAATGTTCCATCAGCTCAATCAAAAATAAATTGAGATCGTTACTGTTATAAGGGTCGGTTGTGAGATAAATATCTTTTGAAGAACCTTTATAGTTGGTCATATCAAACTGAACAAAAGATATCACATTTTTATTATTAAGCGCATAATTATATGCAATTTCCGAAGAACCTACCAACCCAATCTCTTCCGCTGCATAAGCCATAAACTCAACCGTTTTAGAAGGTTTGTAATTGACACTCAGCAAAACTCTGATCATCTCAGAAATGGTTGCGATTCCAGAAGCATCATCATCTGCTCCAGGCGCATTGTTCACGTTATTGGTTATAGAATCCATATGTGCGCCAACGATTATGAAATCATTAGGTGCTGTAGTTCCATTGATGGTCAAAACCAAAGAAGGCATCGGCGTTCCAACATGATTTACTATTCTTACGGAAATATCTGTTCTACCAGAAGCAGTGATTAGATTCTGCCATCTTGTTTTCAGATCTTGAACCGCAGTCTGCGCTTTTGCAGTCGTGTGATGGCGCGTTCCATAATTCTCCAGAACCTGAATGTGATTTTTGATATTGTCTGAATTTACTTTTGCAATTGCCGAAGTTACCGCCGCATCCTGATCGATGGTAAATGCTAGAATTCTGTTCGCTTTTCTCGCTTTGTTGATTGCTGCAAGTGCCTCTTCTTTAGAAGATTTGTAAACATAACCTGGACCGTGTGTTACCACATTGTGGTGAAGGAATTCTGCAGCTTCTTTATTTAAAAATAGGGCAGATTGATTTCCTGCCGAACCAACAATTTCTACGTCTCCGGGAAACTTCTCCTTTAACTCCTTAGCATTCTCGGAATCTGTGGTAGCATAGAATCTGTCCGACTGAGCAAAAGCTTGATTGTACACTACAAAGGAAAGTATAGAAAGTAATTTTAGTTTCATTGAGTATGATATGATTAACTTTTATTTTCGTAAAAATAATCAAATTCTTTAACAAATAATCAATTTGCTTATCATTTTGATTTTATAATAATATTAAATCTAAGATGGAATCATTTTTGAGGAATATCGGGCAAATAAATTAAAAATGAAAAATCCATTTATAAAAATTGCTCTTCCCGTTTCAGTCGGGATTCTTGGTCTGATTATAATTAACTCATGCGCAGTCGGAATTCCAGAAAAAGCGAATGCAGTGCAGAATTTTGATTCCGAAAGATATCTTGGAAAATGGTATGAAATTGCCAGATTTGATTTTAAATTTGAGAAAAATATGAATCAGGTAACAGCAACTTACTCCAAAAATCCGGACGGAACGATCAAAGTTGACAACAAAGGTTACGATTATGTAAAAAACGAATGGAAAGAAAGTATTGGTGAAGCCAAATTTGTAAAATCGGAAAACGAAGCGAGATTGAAAGTGTCTTTTTTCAAACCCTTTTGGGCAGGTTACAATGTGATAGATCTGGAGGAAAATTACAAGTATGCTTTGGTTGCAGGAAAAAGTCTGGATTACCTGTGGATTTTGTCTCGTGAAAAAACCATTCCGGATATCATCAAAACCAGATTTTTGGAAAAAGCAAAATCAATAGGTTACGATACTTCCCGATTGATTTGGGTAGAACAGAATTAATGAAATAAAAATTTAAAGAATTAGAAGAGTCAACCGATAAAAATACAAATATGTTATTTCATCCGGTGGACTTTACGTTTTATTTATTTTTGACTCGTCGCATCTCGTTCCTCTATTTGCAGCATTCTCTGTTGTTTTTCTTGTTAATTTCTGTTGAATCGCAAATATTCACAAACAAAAAAGATATAGAGAAAAGCGGATTGACGATTGAAAAGAATGACCAAACATAATACTCCAAAAAATACTTTTTAATCGACTTCTAAACTTGAATCTTTTGTAAATTTGTGAGATGGAATTATATGATGTTCTTATTGTTGGTGGTGGTCCGATAGGATTAGCGTGCGCTCTGGAAGCGAAAAAAAACAACTTAAAATATATCGTAATCGAGAAAGGAACGGTTGCAAACAGTCTCTATAATTATCCGCTGTATATGACATTTTTTTCGACAGCTGATCGTTTGGAAATTGGTGACATCCCGTTTGTAACCACAAAACCTAAACCCGGGAGACAAGATGCTTTGGAATATTATCAGGGAATTGCTCGTGCGAAAGACATCCATATCCGGACATACGAAAAGGTCATTAGTATTCAGAAATCTACTTTTTTCCAGGTTGAAACGAGCAAACAATTATATTTTGCCAAGAATGTGATAGTTGCGACTGGTTTTTACGATATTCCAAATCTTATGGACATTCCTGGAGAGGATTTGCCAAAAGTAAGACATTATTACACAGAACCTTATCCTTATGCTTTTCAAAATGTGGTTGTGATTGGCTCAAGCAATTCTAGCGTGGATGCAGCGCTGGAAATCTATAGAAAAGGCGGCAATGTAACAATGATTATCCGTAATAATAAAATTTCTGATAGTGTAAAATATTGGGTAAAGCCTGATATCGAAAATAGAATCAAAGAAGGAAGCATACAGGCGTATTTCGGCGCAGAATTGTTGGAAGTGAGAGAAAACTCTGCTGTTTTCAAAACTGATCGAGGTGAAGTAAAGGAAATTGAAAATGATTTCGTACTCGCCATGACAGGCTATCTTCCAGATTTTGAATTTTTGCGAAGTATCGGAATTGATTTGAAAGGCGAATGTCTTAACCCACATTACGACAAAGAAACTATGGAAAGTAATGTAGAAAGCCTATATCTCTCTGGCGTAGTCTGTGGAGGCAAGGACACACATCTTTGGTTTATAGAAAACTCCAGAATGCACGCTCAACAGATTATTCAACATATTTTAGAAAAAGACCAATAGTTTTCTCATCATTTTTTTTTGTTGCGTTCATTCTATTATTGGTATTCTTTTTGTAATTTATAGGACGTCAAATAATAACTATGTACAGAATTTCCATTTCAAAATTATTTCCTTTATTTATCGTTATTTCAACAGTTTTCGTTCAGTGTAAAAAGGACGAATCTGTTTCATCATCAGAATCAAAAAGTGCTCCAGGAACAGAAGTTTTGGGTAATGATGGCAAGAAAGACTATGAAGAAAAAGTAGAAGATGAAAAACCAAAAGTTCCGGATGTTGTGATTCCGAGAAAAGACTTTGGTTATTATCCTTGGGTCTATAAAAACAAAGATTCGGTTTCTCAACAAAATAAAAAAGAATTTACAGGCAAAGCGCTATACACGATTTTAGCACTCAACCGTCTTGACAGAGCCAACATTGGCGCTGCTGACACACTGGTTGTTCCTGCCAAAATAGAAGAAGATTTTTTACGATATTCGCCCTTTCCTGGTCACGTGACGACGTTGGAAAATGTCAAAAAATTCGTTTTCTTTTCCTATCCAATTCAGGCTTTTGGCGTTTATGAATATGGAAACCTCATCAAATGGGGACCAACAAGTATGGGGAAAAAAGCGACCAAAACTAAAACAGGTTTGATGTTTGCTAACTGGAAAAAAGAAGTCGCAATATCTACCGTTAGTAATGAATGGAAACTTCGCTGGAACGTGAATGTTGCCAATTTCGATGGCATCGGCTGGCATCAGTACGCAATGCCTGGTTATCCTGCATCTCATTCTTGCCTTAGAATGTTGGAAGAAGACGCCAAATGGATGTACACTTGGGTTGATACTTGGATCTTGAACAAAGGTGGTCAAACAACCCGTGCAAAAGGAACACCTCTCATTGTATACGGAGATTATCCTTGGGGAAAGCGCAGACCTTGGAAAAAACTTTTAGATTCTCCGGAAGCTAATAATATTTCGGAAGAGGAAATGAACAACATAATTGAACCTCAATTGGCTCAGATTATGAGAGAACAAGAAAATAGGGATCTTGTAATGGAACAAGTGGAGATAGAGAAAAAGCAAAAAGCAGATTCGCTGGCAACCTCTAAAACGCTGGTTTCTACTACAAACTAAACCAATATAAAAACCGTCCAATTGATTGAACGGTTTTTTTTTCTCTATGACTTTTTTATTAGATATTACCTACCACAGTTTTTATTTGCGTAAATTCCTTAATCGCATGCAAAGATAACTCTACGCCGTAACCAGAAGATTTAGCACCACCAAAAGGTAATCTCGTATCAGAACTGGTTGATTTATTGACGGAAACAGTACCAGACTCCAGATTTTCAATAAAAAATTGTGCGCGTTTTTTATCCTTAGTCCAAACAGAATTTCCTAAACCAAACGGAATATCATTGGCTAGACTTAAGATTTCTTCATCATTTTTCCCGATCATTAGAATCGCCAAAGGTCCGAATAATTCTTCCTGTAAAATTGGGTTACCTTCCTTGACTAATATAATTCCTGGGCGAAACTCACTTTCCGAAATACGTTCTAAAGCCAAAACCACTTCTGCTCCATTTTTCAGCGCTTTTTTGTATTGATTTTCCAACTCATCTGCCAAATCAGGACGAGCCATTTTGCTGAGTTTCGTTTCCATTTTGAAAGGATCCGCCGGCTGAAAAGAATTATATTCCTGAATAAACAATGGCAAAAAATCCTGCTCTATTTTTTCTTGGATGATGAATCTTTTCGCAGCATTACAGATTTGACCTGTATTAGATAACTTGGCCAAAGGTCCATCTTTCGCAGCTTTCTCAAAATCCGAATCATCCAGGACAATAAAAGCGTCACTACCTCCTAATTCTAAAATTGATTTTTTGATATTTTTTCCGGCAAGAGCAGCTACTTCACCGCCCGCTTTTTCGCTTCCTGTTAAACTTACTCCTCGTACCAAAGGATTTTCTAAAATCTCTTTGATCTCATCGTGTCCAACTCTCAAATTTTGAAAAATATATTCTGGGAAACCTGCTTCTGCAAATGCTTTTTCTATCTCGTCGCCACTTCCAAAACAGATAGAAGCGTGTTTCAAAATAATGACATTTCCTGCAAGAATGGCCGGAATTGCAAATCTCAACACCTGCCAAAAAGGAAAATTCCACGGCATTACACCAAGAATAATTCCTAACGCATCATAATGAACTTCGCTGAGACTAAACTCGGTTTTGATTTGTTCTGGTTTCAGGACGTTTTCTGCCTGGGCATAAAATTTTACCATTCCTGCACTTTTTTCGATTTCCGCTATCGATTGTGAAATCGGCTTGTGCATTTCTGTCGTGATGATTTTTGCGTATATCTCTTTATTTTTTTCCAGAACGTCAGCGAGTTTCAAAAGTAATTTCTGACGATCCTCAAACTGAACTTTTTTCCAGTCAGAGAAAGCTTTTTGTGCAGAATCTATATGTTTTACTAAATTCATTTTTCAATTTTATTTGACTTATTAGGCTTGCAGATATTGTACCGATATTTGCGATGTTAAATGTACAAAGTCCAATAGAATCTCAAAATCAATTCTGATGTTTTATTTAAATTTTAGCATTAATTTTTATGAATAATGTAAACCGAGAGATAATTTAAAAAAAAGAATCACTTTAGCAAAAAACTCAATGAACACATCAATAGCCTCAAAGCGACATAGCTGGAACGAAAGGCAATAAAGCGCCCAAACATCTCAATTTTTCTGTAATTTGTTACTTCTCAAAAGTAAAACTGAGTTGAGGAATATCAGCAGTAGATCCAAGGTTACCCAAATACTAAGCTTGATATTGTCGTACTTCAATTCTTCAATTTTTTCTGTAGCGATGGCCGAAAGCTTGAGACTGTGATTGATATAATTTCTGACTTCTATAATTTGATCCTCATTTTTATTGGGAACAGCAACTTGAGAAAAATAAACCAACTTATCCTTTCCGATATATCCAACGACCCAAAACTCGCTGGATTGTTGCATATTGAGATATTCTATCCGAAAGTACTCCGGCCGTATCTGACCAACGTGTTTGGAACTGAATTTCTGATTATCTGTACCGTCCTGAATTCTGATGATGTAAAAATCCACTGGTTGCGGCAAATAATTAATAACTTGTACTGCCAGCGAATTCTCCAAAAACTGAGACAAGCTCCTCTCTACGAACCAAAATGTAAAATATGCAGCAGCAGAAATCGTGATAACTGTCCTTAAAATTCTATTCCAAATGCCCCATTTTTCTGAGCGGATGCCGGACAGAAAAAGAGCGATGATCAGAAAAACGAGGATTAAAATGATTAACATTAAAACAAAGATAGCAGTTTATCATTAATTATAGAGCCACATTCCACTCTTTGTAAAATTCATCGAGGAAATCTAGCATCAATTGATGTCTGTGTTCAGCAATTTTTTTGGCTGTTTCTGTATTGAGCAAATCTTTCAGCAGCAACAGTTTTTCGTAAAAATGATTGATGGTCGTTCCGTTTGACTTTTTGTATTCTTCTTTGGATTGATTCAGTTTTGGTTGGATATCCGGATGATACATCAGATTATTTTTATAACCACCAAAATTGAAGGTTCTGGCAATCCCAATGGCGCCAATCGCATCCAATCTATCTGCATCCTGGACAATTTTGAGTTCCAAAGGTAGGTTTTCCGGAGCATCCTTCCTGTTTTTGAAAGACATATTTTCTATAATGAAAAGAACTTGTTCAATGATTTCTGCATCGACTTGTTGTTCTGTCAGAAAATCACTGACAATTTTTGAAGCTATCGTTTCGTCGCCGTTATGGAATTTTGGATCGGCAATATCGTGCAACAGTGCGGCCAGTTCTATAACCATTTTATCGCCGCCTTCCTGCTCGTGAATTTTGAGACTCAATTTCCAAACACGTTCGATGTGAAACCAATCGTGACCAGATTCAGTTCCTTTTAGTCTTTCTTTGACCAGTTCTATTGTTTTGTTGATTAATTCCATTTATTAATATATTTCTTTTAGAATAATATTCCAAAGCTTTTTATTGTAGCTTCTGAAGAAATTAATATGTCCAATTTCTCCTTTTTCCGATTCTGAAGTTTTGATTATTCGGTAAGTTGGTTTCAGATTGGGGTAAGTATTTTCTAACAAAGATTGTACACCTTTTTCTGTGAGCCAAACGTCATCTTCTGCGCGTATCACAAAAACTTTCTGAGTCAAATGTCGGGAAAAATCCTCGACTTTCTCTAATAATCTGTTGGTCGATTTCTTGTTAAGGATCAAAGTGCGCCAATCAAAAGCGCTTCCAGATGGCAAACTTTCGCCCAAACCAAACCAATTTGCCGGAAAATAACCCAGAACTATGGTTGATAAAGGCTGTACGATCCCGAAACCAAGATAAGCTTCGAGTTTTGTTTTCAGTTTTAAATTTCCGACAAACGCATTCTGAGTTCCCACAAAAATAAACTCATCAAAAATCTGAGAATCCTGATTCATTCCCAAAATCAGAGCACCAACCGAGTGTCCTAGACAGAATTTTTGATGATTAGGGAAATTGGTTTTCATGTAAAGGGTGACAGCGCTGTAATCCTTGGTTCCCCAAGTTCTCATCGAAGCTTCAAAACCTTTCATTCTAGCAGGTTTTGAAAGTCCAATTCCTCTGTAATCATACGTGAGCACAGTAAAACCTTGCTCTGAAAAAAACTGAGCAAAGGAAAAATAAATATGTTGTTTGACGCCTGTAGCAGAGTTGATCAACAAAAATTTTCCGTTGCAATTTTCTGGCTCAAAAAGATGAGCAGATAAAGTGTAATGATCCTCAGTTAAAATAGTTATACGCTTCATAAGTATGATTTTAATAAAATCACTTCATAAAAGTAAAACATTCTTACGGTCAGAAATTATTTTTCGGTATGCTTCAAATATTATTTGTGAAGGTCATCCAAAAATGGCAAACCTTTTTGAGAACCTCTGTAATCTGCTGCTTTCAAAGCTACTTCATTCCCAAAAATCACACAGTCTTCTATAGAATTCCTGTGGAGTAATGCAATGGAAAAACCTGAGGTAAATGCATCGCCCAAGCCCATACTGTGGGCATCTGTCTGAGGATTATTCCGGAAATATTTCATTTCGGAGCCATTGAAGAAACTGGTACTGTTGGCACCGTCCCTCACCAATAATTTATTAGGAAGATGTTTGATGATGTCCTCGTGATTGCCTTCTCCAAAAATGGTTTCCAGATCCGTACTTTTTGCTACGATAAAAGTAGCATACTTGATAATCTCATCCGAAAGTCTTCTTGCTGGAGCTGCATAAATCCCGATTCTTTTACCAAGACTTTTAGCTTTTTTGAAAAGATACTCGATGGTTTTCATAGGAATTTCCAACTGAGTCAAAATCAAATCTGCAGTTTGCAAAAATTTTTCAGCCTCATCTATATCAGAAGTAGAAAGGTTGTAATTGGCGGCGGGAACCACGGTTATCGCATTCCCATCATCAGAAGCTGTCACGTACGCTGTTCCTGTATCTTCCTCTTCATCTTCGAAAACATACGCCACATTCACATCTTCATCATTCAAGTTCCTTAAAACCTGTTGTCCGTAAGGATCCATTCCAACGCGACTGATTAGCGACGTCTGTGCTCCCAAACGAGATGTTGCGATAGCTTGATTGGCGCCTTTTCCACCCAAAAAGCTTTGTAGATTTTCAGCAAGAACAGTATGATTAGCTGTGGGAATTTTGGAAGTTTTGAGGACGATATCTATGGAAGAGCTTCCTACAACTACGATTTGAGGCTTTGTATTTCTAAGTTTCATCTGCTGACATTCATTGTTTTCGAAGATCAAATAAACTGGTGGATTTACAATTTGATTCGAAGCTAATGTAAACAATTATTCGTTCCCGATTTCTATAAATTCAGAAATTAATTTAACTGGTTGATTTTCTTTAGAATAACCAATATAACTGGCATAAAAACCTTCACCATAACCCGTTTCGAATGCCACAATATTTTCCGGTTTGCTATCGTAAGGTTTTAAAATCGCAAACTGATCGATAGCACCTTTCTCATCAAAAAAATGCGAGTGGAAAAACTCTTCGTAAATCCCCATAAAATCAGCACCTTTTTTATGAAAAAGTTCCTGTTCCAAGGCATTCAGCGAGACTTGAGCGTTTTTGTCCATCAGGCTTCCCATTCCAGATTCTACCAGAAACCCATATATTTCCCCATTCTTCAAATCCTGAATTTTTTGATTATCAGAAAGAGCCAAAGACCAAGTTTCCGCAATCTGGTCTCTGTCAAAAACAATCTCTGAGTAAGCAATACAATTGGATTCTCTTTCCTTATGCACCAAAACTGGGAAATCGCCCTTCGGGAAATCTTGCGTAAAAGCCGAATGATCAGGCGAAATCAAAGGATCGCTTGCTACAATTTTTCCAGAGGAGATATGAATGTTCCCAACTTCGTAGGTTTCCAAGGTTGGATTTTCTACGAAGTTTTTTGAGAATAATTTCTTAATATTTTCTATGTGCGTCATAATTTGTTTGTCGGTTGATAGCTTAAAGTGACTTCAACTTTTCTTCTAACAAAGCGATTTTATCCTGCGCATCTTTCAGTTTTTTGCGCTCGATTTCTACAACTTCTGGTTTGGCGTTGGCAACAAATTTTTCATTGGATAATTTCTTATCAACAGAAATCAAGAAACCTTTCAGATATTTGATTTCTTCTTCGGTTTTTTCTTTTTCTTCGGCCAGATCGAGGTTTTCACTCAACGGAATTGAAAATTCATTGGCTCCAACTAAGAATGTAAAACTTGGTTTATCAGTTTTCTGATTAAAATTGATTTCTGAAATATTCGCTAACTTCTGAATCACTTCAGCATTGGCTAATTCCGAAACATTCGTGAAAACCTCTACAGATTCTCTTGGCGAGATTCCTTTGGATTGACGGTAGTTTCTAACACCTGAAATCACTTCCTTAGCAAAATCAAAATCCTTAATTATATCTTCATTAAAAGGTTCAGATTTTTTCTGTTGTGCAATTACCAAAGCCTCGGAAACGCTTCTTTCAGAGATATTCTGCCAAAGCTCTTCTGATAAAAATGGCATAAAAGGATGCAACAATTTCATCAATTCTTCAAAATAAGCGATCGTTTTTTGATAAACTTCTTCGCTGATGGCTTCTCCAAAGTTAGGTTTAATGGCTTCCAAATACCAGGCACAGAAGTCGTCCCAAATCAGTTTATAAACCAAATGTAATCCGTCGGAAATCCTGAATTTCGAGAATTGATCTTCAATCTCGCCAATTGTTTTGTTCAGTTGTTCTCCAAACCAATTGATGGTCTGTGTATCAAATTCTTTAGCTTTGATATTTTCGTCACGCTTCCAACCTTGTATTAATTTGTAGGCATTCCAGATTTTTGTGGCGAAATTTCTTCCTTGCAACATCAGATCTTCATCAAACAAAAGATCATTTCCTGCCGCAGAACTTAGCAAACTTCCAACACGAACGCCATCCGCTCCATATTTTTCAATCAAATCAATAGGATCTGGAGAGTTTCCTAATTGCTTAGACATTTTTCGTCTTTGCTTATCTCTCACAATTCCCGTGAAATAAACATTTTTGAAAGGCACTTCCTGGCGGAATTCCAATCCAGCCATAATCATTCTGGCAACCCAGAAGAAAATGATATCAGGACCAGTTACCAAATCCGCAGTCGGATAATAATAATTGATGTCTTGATTTTCTGGATCAAAAAACTCATCACCTTTTTCAATCAAACCGTCAAAAACCGACATCGGCCATAACCAAGATGAGAACCAGGTGTCTAGAGCGTCTTTATCCTGTTTTAGATTGTCACTTGTTAGCTGTGGGTTGTTGGTTTTTTCTTTTGCTAAAACCAAAGCATCATCAATATTTTCTGCAACAACAAAATCATTTTCACTGTCACCATAGTAGAAAGCTGGTATCTGTTGTCCCCACCAAAGTTGACGCGAGATGTTCCAGTCATGAACATTTTCCATCCAATGGCGGTATGTATTTTTGAATTTTTCCGGATGAAATTTGATTTGATCATCCATCACAACATCCAAAGCAGGCTTGGACATTTCTGACATTTTCAAGAACCATTGAACAGAGATTTTTGGCTCGATAACAGCTCCTGTCCTTTCAGAAGTTCCTACTTTGTTCACATAATCCTCGGCTTTCAGAAGCAGGTCTTTTTTGTCTAATTCTTTGGCAATTTCTTTTCTTACGGTAAATCTTCCCATTCCTTGGTAATGCATGCCGTGTTCGTTTAGAACTGCATCATTGTCCATAGAATCGATGATTGGCAAGTTGTGTTTTTGCCCGATTTCATAATCATTAATATCGTGAGCCGGCGTAATTTTCAAAGCTCCCGTTCCGAATTCTATATCAACATAATCATCCTCGATAATTGGAATTACACGATTTACAATAGGAACAATCACATTCTTACCTTTCAGATGTTGGTATCTTTCGTCATTCGGATTGACACATACTGCCACATCACCGAAAATAGTTTCAGGACGGGTGGTTGCAACAGTTAGAAAGTCTTCCGTTCCTTCAATCTTATATTTGAGATAAAATAATTTTCCGTTTTGTTCTTTGAAGATGACTTCTTCATCAGATATATTAGTCTGTGCTTCCGGATCCCAATTGACAACCTTGTAACCACGATAAATTAAACCCTTATTGTAAAGATTGACAAAAGATTTAATGACCTGCTTAGACATTTTGTCCTCCAAAGTAAATCTGGTTCTGTCCCAATCACAAGAACAGCCTAATTTTTTCAGCTGCTCCAGAATGGTCCCACCATATTTGTCGGTCCATTCCCAAGCGTGCTTTAGGAACTCTTCTCTGGTCAAATCTTTTTTGTTGATTCCTTCCGCTTTCAATTTAGCAACAACTTTTGCTTCTGTAGCAATAGATGCGTGATCCGTTCCCGGAACCCAGCAAGCGTTGAAGCCTTGCATTCTCGCTCTTCTGACCAATACATCCTGAATGGTGTTGTTCAGCATATGTCCCATATGAAGAATTCCTGTTACGTTTGGCGGCGGAATTACAATCGTATAAGGCGGTCTGTCGTCTGGCGTAGAATGAAAAAATTTGTTTTCTAGCCAGAAGTCGTACCATTTTTGTTCAGTTACCTGCGGATTATATTTGTCTGCGATTTGCATTTTGAAATTGATTTTAGCTTAGTAATTTGCAAAAATAAGATAATGTGAAAAAATTAACATCACATATTCAAATTATTTATAACTTTGTTCTTTAAAATTTAATTTATTAATACAAAAAAATATGAAAAAGATTCTTGCAGGATTATTTATGACAGGAGCTTTGGCTTTTGCATCTGCTCAAACAATCTCATTTGATAAAACAACTTTTGACTATGGAAATGTAAAAGCTGGGTCAGATGGCCACAGATTTTTTACTGTAAAAAATACTGGAGACAAACCTCTAATCATTAGCGAAGTAAAACCTTCTTGCGGATGTACAACTCCGGAGTGGAGCAAAGACCCAATTTTGCCAGGGAAAGAAGCTAAAATTAAAGTAGGATATGACACCGGTATCAAAGGTGCTTTCAACAAATTGATTGAGGTTTATTCTAACGACCCTGCTAACAACAGATCTGTACTTTACATTAAAGGAAATGTAGAAGATGTAGCGGGTGTAAACCAGGAAGCTAAACTTGTTGCCGCGCCTACTGCTACAGCTGTAGTTACCGGAATGAAAGCCGAACCAGCTCCAGCAGCAAGAGCTAGTAAAAAAGCAGTTAAAAAAGCTACAGCTGCAACTAAATAATCAAACGTTATAAATTATATAAAACCGTCTCGTTTTTTTACGAGGCGGTTTTTTTATCTTTACATCAAATCAACAGTACAATGGATTATAATTTTTCAGATGATTTTCTTATAAAAGAAGATTCAAAGTTCGATATCAAAGAACACCATACCAGTTATCAGGGACAAATCAATAAAGATGAAGCTAAAGAACTTCTGGAAATGGAAAAAGAAAAACTGCGACTACTGCAGGAAAAGCTTTATGCGGATGGAAGTCAATCTCTGTTAATTGTACTCCAAGCAATGGATGCTGCCGGAAAAGATAGTTTGATAGAACACGTCTTTGGCGGTGTGAACCCACAAGGTTGTGAAGTAACCAGTTTCAAAGGCCCAAGCACTAAAGAATATTCTCATGATTTTATTTGGCGCCATTATCAAGCACTTCCTGCAAAGGGAAAAATTGGAATTTTCAATCGCTCCCACTACGAGAGCGTTTTGGTTTGCAAAGTTCATCCCGAGTACAATCTTAGCGAAAAAGTATGGACAGATGTGAGACAGCTTGATAAAAAATTCTGGGAAAACCGATACGAAAGCATCCGAAATTTTGAAAAACATTTAGCCAACAACGGAACCAAAATCGTCAAAATTTTCCTAAATGTATCCAAAGAAGAACAAAAAGAAAGATTTCTGGACCGGATAAAAGAAGAAGACAAAAACTGGAAATTCTCTTCTGCCGATATTACCGAGCGTGGATTTTGGGACGATTATCAGAAAGCTTATGAAGACGCAATCAATAAAACATCTACAGATTCTGCACCTTGGTTTGTGATTCCAGCCGACCAAAAGTGGTTTTCGAGAATTGCTGCTATTCAGATTATCATTGATGCGATGGAAGATATGAATCTGAAATTCCCGGAACTTTCTGATGAAGATAAAAGAGAGTTGGCAGATTCGAAGTTGAAATTGGAAAACGAGAGCTAAAACATATCAACTTGCGAGAAAGCTTAATTTGTGAGTGAAATTTGGGTTAAAATTGTAATAAATTTGAGGTATTAGATGGAACTAGTTTATGGATTTGTCGGATTGATTGTAGGTGGAATTTTGGTTTTCATTCTAATGAAATCTCAGTATGTAAGTAAAAAAGCTATTGATCTGATTAATGAAAAACTTATTCGTTCGCAGGAAAATGAGAATCATTACCAGCAGAAAATTGAGGAATTGAAATCTGTTAATCAAGAATTAGTAAAGAATATTTCATTCATTCAAAACAGCAAAGAAGAATTACTTTTCACCAATGCAGAACTGAATGCGCATTACAAAAATCTGCAGGATCAACTTGAAAATCAGAAAGACAATTTTTTAAAACTTCAGGAAGCGACTCGGCTTCAATTTGAGAAAACAGCCAATCAGATTTTGGAAGAAAAGTCTGAAAAATTTTCACAACTGAATCAAAATCAGCTTAAAACGATTCTTGAGCCTTTTCAAGAAAAAATCAATGAGTTGAAAAATACAGTCCACGAAACTTATGACAAAGAGGCGAAAGAACGTTTTTCCCTAGGCGAAAAAGTCCGTGAGCTGAAAGACCTGAACCAACAGATTTCTGAAGACGCGAAACAACTGACCCGCGCTTTGAAGGGCGAAAGTAAAACACAGGGCAACTGGGGCGAGATGATTTTGGAGAGTATTCTGGAGAAATCCGGATTGCGAAAAAATCAAGAATATTTTCTGGAACACGAACTGAAAGATGACAATAACAAAGCGATTTTCTCAGAATTCTCTGGTAAAAAAATGCGTCCTGATGCTGTTATCAAATATCCTGATAACAGAAATGTGATTATCGACAGTAAAGTTTCTCTCACAGCTTTTGTGGAAATGACGGATGAAACTAATCTTGAATTGTTTGCTCAAAAACAAAACCAGCATCTGCAATCGGTGAAAAACCACATCAATCAATTGAGTCAGAAAGCTTATGATGATTTTGATAAATCATTGGATTTTGTGATGATGTTTATCCCAAGTGAAGCAGCTTATATTGCAGCTTTGCAGGCTGAACCCAATCTTTGGAATTTTGCTTACGACAAGAGAATTCTTTTGCTCAGTCCAACTAATCTGATTACTTCTCTCAAGTTGATTCAGGATCTTTGGAAACGTGAACATCAGAATCGTAATGCAATGGAAATTGCGGACAGAGGTGCGAAATTGTATGATAAATTTGTAGGATTTGTAGAGAATCTGGAGCGTATCGGGAAGAATATTGACCAGGCAAAAACGTCTTACAATGATGCTTTCAAACAGTTAACTTCCGGGAATGATAATTTGCTTATCCAGACTCAGAAGCTGAAAAATCTGGGGATTAAGAATAAAAAAAATCTTCCTCAAGGTTGGGCTGAGGAAGATTTGTAAGTTGTTTTTCTCTCGCAGATTGTTCAGATTTTAAAACATAATTCTTATTATCGAAGAAATCTAATCGTTCAGATTTCTACGGAATGAAAAAATATTCTGTTGCTTTTCTGTTTTCAAACTAGAACGTGTAGACAAAATTGGTTTGGATTACAAAACCCATAGCCCCGATTGCAACGGCATCCTTTTTTTGTTTGGTTGAAAACTTGTTGTCTATGACTGAACTTTCTAAACAAAAAAAGATATAGTGGAAAGCGGGAATTGCTCCAAAACAATCGACGAAGTCAAATAGCTCCTAAAAATTTTATCTGTTCAAAAGTTTGGCAACTTCTGGCGCCGCATATGTGAAAATCATATCGGCTCCGGCGCGTTTGATGCTGGTTAGACTTTCTATCAGGACTTTGTCGTTGTCCAGCCAGCCGTTTTGCACCGCTGCTTTCAGCATAGCATATTCTCCGCTTACCTGGTAAACCGCAATTGGCTGCGTGATGAGCTCGCGGATTTTGGAAACGATGTCCAGATAAGGCATTCCTGGTTTTATCATAATGATATCGGCGCCTTCTTCTACGTCTCTCAAAACCTCATCTATAGCTTCGCGGGAATTGTGGAAATCCATTTGGTATGTCTTTTTGTCTGCCGGAATTTCCTGAGCATCCACAGGTGCACTGTCCAAAGCACTTCTGAAAGGTCCGTAAAAAGCACTGGCATATTTGGCGGCATACGACAGAATCCCAACATCGGTGAATCCGCTTTCTTCCAAACCATTTCGCATTGCCAAGACGCGGCCATCCATCATATCGCTTGGCGCCAAAATGTCTGCACCAGCTTCTGCCAGAGAAATTCCCATTTTTACAAGTGCATCTACTGTAGAATCGTTGTCGATTTTTCCGTTTCTGATAATGCCGTCATGACCATAAATTGAGTATGGATCCAACGCCACATCTGGCATAATGATGACTCCTGGAACAGCGTCTTTTATAGCTTTGATGGCAGTTTGCATCAATCCATCGGGATTCCAGGATTCTTTTCCTGTGTTATCCTTCAGGTTATCAGAAACCTTCATATAAAGATTGATGGCTTTGATTCCCAAATCATAATTTTCTTTAACGGTTTGCACGGTTAAATCTAAACTTTGCCTAAAAACGCCAGGCATAGAGGGAATGGCTTCTTTTTTGTTTGTACCTTCTGTGACAAACATTGGCAACACCAAATCGTTTGTACTAAGGTTTGTTTCACGAACAAGACTTCTTATGGAATCATTGGTTCTTAGTCTTCTGTTTCTTGAAATCATCTTGATAAAAATTATTTATGCAAATTTAATTATACTTTTAAGGATAGACTATTGCATAATAAATTATTTTAAAATATATTTGTTGTAATTGTTTAAGTACAGACTAAAGCGAATGAAAAAAATTCTATTCTTTATTATATTTACGGTAGTTTCAGTTGGATTTTCAGGAGAAATGAAGGCGCAGACTTCACGTACAATTGCAGGACAAAAGACTGACGATGGTGTTTTGGTTGCATTCCCTAATCCGACAAAGGATGTTTTGATTTTGAAGTCAAAGGATAATTCAGCGAAAATAAAATTGGTAACTTTTTTCTCTATCTTAGGAGTACAGGTTGCTGAATATTCAGTTAACAGCAATAATGCGGAGTTGAGATTGGACAAACTTCGTCCGGGAAAATATCTGATGAGATATGTTTTGGATGATAATACTCAGAAAATTACTCAGATTATAAAACAGTAACTTCAGTTTTTAAAATATACTGCCGGCTTTTATTGCCGGCATTTTTTATGGTATTATTTCAGTAAATTTGTACGAACGAAGAAAAATAAATTATGAGGAGAATATTTATTTTAGTTTTTATCATTTTGGGGCAGATAATGAACAGTCAATTCCGGAATTCTGTTTACGATAACAACCAGCTGAATGTTTCTTTGAGAGGCGGTCTGGATTTTCCTTCTTATGATAACCAGACCAAATTCATCAACTATAAATCTAATATAAACCTCGGAACTTCTGTTGATTTTTATTTTAATTGGATAGGATTGGGAATTGATTTCGATTATCTGAAAAACTCACCAAGGAACACTTATCCGACGGAAAATTTATACAATGGATCTACTCCACTCTCGAGTAGCAATCTGACAGAAAATGATGTTGAGCGATTATTTATCGGCGTTGGACCAAATTTTCGATATGTGATTAATGATAATCTAAGTTTAGCTTTCAAACTGAAAGGCGGCATTTCCAATATAAAAGGTGGCGAGACCTTCTTGATTGCAAATACAAACTATCTCAATTTTCATAATGGATACGACGAAAAATCGATCGTGACAGGAAAAGGACAGCTCGAACTGAACTGGTTTTTTTCAGAGTATGTTGGACTGAATGTTGGTGGATATTATATTCAGCATTTCAAAGCCAACGAACAGGTTACAAACAATTCTGTTTCTGGATATATTCCTTTTTCAGAAAACAACAATCAATATAATATCAATACATCGTCAGCTCAAATTCGGAACAATAGTCTGGAACATGAGATCCATTCTGCCGGAGTTTTTGCGGGATTAACTTTTAGAATCCCGACCGAAAAAGCGGCGCCCAATTATGGTTTGTCTGTCACAGCAAAAGATAAAGAAACCGGAGAAATCCTGCCTGACACTTTTGTAGAGCTTTACAAAAATGGAAAACGGGCGTACTTTGCCAGAACCAATTTGCAAGGAGTGGCGTTCTTCAAAAATATCAAGCCAGATAATTACGAAATCAAAGGAAGCCTTTATAATATTGACCTTAGCAAAAACAAAGCAGATAAAAACGAATTTGTAAAAAACTCGACCATCAAAAAAGAAATTTCTACAGATGCAAATACATTTTTCGTGAGAGGCAAAGTGAATATTTGTAATTCCAGCAATCCGTTGCGGGATGTGACGGTGCTAATCAAGAATAATGAAACGGAAATTGTCCAGGAGGTAAAAACAAATCTTGAAGGCAAATTCTATTTCAAAGCAGATAAAAATTCCACTTATAATATATATGGAAAAAAGGGAAATTATTTTTCGCAAACTGAAACGGTAACATCCAAAAATGTAGATAGAAGCAATACGCTTTTCCTTAATCTACAAGTTTGCATGGAGCAAACAACTTGTGGAAAACCAATCAATCTGAAGAATATCCATTATGATTTGGATCAATATTTTATCAGGAAAGATGCTGAAGCAGAACTTAACAAGATGGTTCAGTTTATGAAGGACAATCCGAATGTAAAGGTAGAATTGGCTTCTCATACAGATTCCCGCGCATCTGATGATTACAACAAAACGCTTTCTCAGAACCGTGCCAATGCTGCAGTAGATTATTTGGTTTCGAAAGGCATCAGCGCTTCCAGGCTAAAAGGAATTGGATATGGAGAAACTAAACTCATTAACCAATGCAGCAATGGTATAGATTGTGCAGAAGCACAACATCAAATCAATAGAAGAACTGAAATGAAAGTTATTTGTCCTTGATAAAAAACCATTTTTTGTAGATGACAAAGCCAATCATAACTCCTGTGGTATTGAGAATGACATCATCTACATCTGCGTATCCACGTTTAAAATAGTACTGAGAAAATTCTATAATATTAATTACAATAAGAAAGACCGATAAAAGACAATATGGATTTCTCAATCTTGGATAAAGTATTCCTAAAAAACCATACGGAGAAAAGAGAAAAATATTCCCTATAATATTGGTGAAAAAGTCAATTTTAGAATAGGTAATAACAATAAAATACTCATCTATAGTATCAAATGGAATGGGTCTGATTCCGAAATTCGACACTTCCGAATCTCGAAAGAACATAAAAAAAAGTAAATATAAAACCAGAACGGTATAAATATTAATAAAAGGAGGATAGATCTTATAGAGAATATGTTTCAGCATCAGTAAAATTATAATACAAAAATCAATAAAAAATAATTAAATAAAAAATGAATACAACAAAAACAAAAGCCTTTGGTACACACGCTACCGACAAGGATTTAGAATTAATGACCATTGAAAGAAGAGAAGTTCAGCCAAAAGATGTAGAGATTGATATCTACTATTGCGGGGTTTGCCACTCAGATCTTCATACGGCAAGGAATGATTGGGGCGGTTCTGTTTACCCTGTGGTTCCCGGTCACGAGATTGTTGGAAAAGTTTTGCAGGTCGGTTCTGATGTTACTAAATTTAAGGTTGGAGACCTAGTTGCCGTGGGTTGTATGGTAGATTCTTGCAGAACTTGTCACAGTTGCGAGCAGGATTTGGAACAGTTCTGCGAAAATGGATTCACAGGAACTTACAACGGAAAAGACAAATACTTTGAAGAGCAAAGAACTTACGGTGGCTACTCAGAATCTGTGGTAGTTGATGAGCATTTTGTACTGAGACTTCCCGAAAATCTGGATATGGCTGCGGCAGCTCCACTACTTTGCGCAGGAATCACCACTTGGTCGCCTTTAAAACATTGGAATGTGACAGAGAATTCAAAAGTGGCAGTTGTTGGTTTAGGAGGTTTGGGTCATATGGCAATCAAGCTGGCAAAAGGTCTGGGCGCAGAGGTAACCTTGTTCTCCAGAACGCCTGGGAAAACAGACGATGCCAAAGCTTTGGGTACAGACCACGTAGTTATTTCTACGGATGAAGAGGCAATGAAATCTGTTTTGAATAAATTTGATTTGATTATTGACACTGTTCCTTATGAGCACGACATCAATCCCTATATGCAAACCTTGGCGCTGGACGGAACTTTGGTTCTTGTTGGGCTTATTGGCGAGTTTGAAAATAATGCAGTGAGTACACGACCTATGATTTTCAAAAGACGTTCTGTTGCTGGTTCTTTGATTGGTGGCATCAAGGAAACCCAAGAGATGCTGGATTTCTGTGGAGAAAAAAACATTGTTTCTGACATCGAAATTATCAATATCCAAGACATCAATGATGCTTATGAAAGAATGCTGAAAAGTGATGTGAAATATAGATTCGTGATTGATATGAAGAGTTTGAAGAATTAGTTTTAATTCAAAAGATACCGATTCAGATGTCTGACGCATAGATTTTACGGCAATGTCAGGTTGAGGCTCTCGAAGCTATCTATAATCATAAATAAAGAGAGAATATCAGTTGGTGTTCTCTCTTTTTTTTTAATATCAAAATTTAGGATTTGAAATCTAATTATATTAACGTCACAAAGTAGTTATAAATGAAACGAGATCTAACTCAAAACAGAAAACCATTTTATTTGAAACTGCCCTCAATTTCTTTCTGAGACCACTCTGCCATTGAGTTAATGACCGGGATCAAACTTTTTCCAGATACACTTAAATGATAAATTACATGAGGCGGAACAACAGGTTTTGCCGTTCTAATCACTAGAGAATCTTTCTCCAGTTGTTTTAGATGTTGAATCAGCATTTTTTCCGTAACAGCTGGAATAGCCCTTTTCAGCTCACTATATCTCATACTGCCAGTAGAAAGATGATATAAGATTATAGGTTTCCAAAATCCACCTATTTTTTCCATAAAATACGTTACAGGGCACGAGTCCAATGCATATTTTTTATTCTGTTGAATGGTAGAATTATCTTTAATTGCTGTCATTATACATACTTTAGGGTAAGTACTTGTAAAAAAGTATGTACAAATGTAACTTTGTTCTCAGAAATAAACAAACATTTATTATGAAAATTATCATAACAGGTTCACTGGGAAACGTCGCAAAACCATTAACACAACAATTAATTGCTGAAGGTCACGACATCACCGTTATCAGTAGTAAAGAAAATAACAAAACCAAAATCGAAGCTTTGGGAGCATGTGGAGCTATTGGCTCTATAACAGATTTGGATTTTTTGACCAAAACATTTCAAGATGCAGATGCAGCATTCCTAATGACACCACCGAATCTCGGAGGAAAAGACATCGTAGAAAACACGATTAATGCTGGAAAAATATATTTGGAAGCTATTAAAAAAACTGGTGTGAAAAGAATTGTAATGCTAAGCAGCATCGGCGCAGAATCTCCAATCGAGAATGGTCCTATCAAAGGTCTGCATTTCATCGAAAAGCTTTACAACGCGTTGGAAAATACTTCTGTAACATTCTTGAGAGCTGGCTATTTCTATCTTAATTTCTTCAACGATATTCCGCTCATCAAAAATGCAGGAATTATTGGATCTAATTTTCCCGAGAATACTAATGTTCCACTAGTTCATCCAGCAGATATTGCGAGAGCTGCAGCTTCGGAATTAGTTAAACAGTCAGAAGGTAAAAATGTAAGATATATAGTGAGCGACGTGCGCCAAGCTTCAGAATTTGCCAAAGTTTTTGGAAATGCTATTGGAAAACCAGAATTACCTTGGGTTGAGTTCCGCGATGAAGATTCTTTAAACGGAATGTTGGGTGCAGGACTTCCATTGGAAATAGCTGAACTTTACACAGAAATGGGAAGAGGATTACGAACAGGTATTGTTCAAAAGGATTTTATAGACAATGGTTCTGATGTACATGGCAATGTCAAATTGGAGGATTTTGCGAAAGAATTTGCTCACCACTTTAATGCATAACTTATTTTTCAAGTGGACATAAAATAAAATTAGCGAGTATTTTTGCTCGCTGATTTTATCTTTTGCTGGTTTATTCTTTTTATAACAGAAGAAGGATTAAAAATTATAATTCTTTACTCACTTTAGATTAGAGAAACAAATCGCAGATCATAAGATTATATTAGAACTCACCTTCTAGGCAAAAAAATAATTTTAACTTATCGGAATTTCAGAAGTAGTTTAGACAATAATCTTTATAAAATAATTGTCGCTCCTTCGGAGCACTTTCTTATTATATTCTTGGTTTACTACAAACATTTTACTCTTTCGGAGCATTGTCTATATCGTAGTAAATGATATAAACTTTCAACACTTTTAAAACAGAAAATCGCAAATCAACTATTCAGAATAATTATTAATATTCAAAAAAAAATAAGTTTAAACGTTTACATATCACATTACGAAAGTTATAATTCTAGGGAAAACTCAATCAAATAATTATCATAATAGCAGAAATAAGTTTCATCAATCAAGATTTTCAATTTAGAAATGCATTCTACTTTTTGGTCTTGCGAAGCAGAATGGAAATAAACAGTATAGTACAACAGAGAATAATATTTTTCCCATCCCGTCCCCAAATTCTTCAAATTGATTTGGTTCAAAAAACGCTCCGTATTTTTCTTGTCGCCCATTTTTTGGTACGCTACAGCGCAAAGAATTTTCCAAACCTCATCGTGCGTTTCTTTTCTTTTTGAAGGAATGTAATCTTCATCATTATGCAATTGAAAGGTATTATTTTCTATCAAAAATCTCATCTCTTTGGTACGATTGGTAAAAATGAGGGATTCCAGAACCGTAGATTCAAAACTGCAAACCGATTTTTCTGATGCTTTCCGATACCGGAGTCTTGTTTTTTTCATTTCGGCAAAATCCTTTTTAAAAAGAACGTCGTTGCCCGCAAAATCGGCGTAAAGAAGCTGCACGCCATATTTCAAACCGGCAGGAATGACGTGAACTTCATCCGAAAGTTCGGTCTCTTTCACTCTTCTATAATACAAATCCATCATCTCTGTGTTCTGCAGAAGAAAACTACTTTGAAAAAGAAAACCATAGGCAAAGATTTTGGCTTCGTTGCTTGTGTTGTATTTTAGATAAGCGGAAAAATACTGGACGTAAACCGAACCTAATAGATCACGAAGCGGGTGATTTTCCATAAAATATTTTCTGGCCATCGGAAAAGACATCAACTTGTGATGCGTGTTTACCAAAAGCTCTGGCGACTCTATGATCTGCTGGCATAGCTGCTCACTTCTTTGCCAATAGCTTTGATTTGTACTTTCAGAATTTCCAAAGAATAGTTCAAGTTCCTGATTGTTGTGTGCATCATAAAATTCCTTAAAATCTCGATATCCGCAAAATTGACTTAACAAATCTAAGGTAAAACGACTGGATGTTGTGCTGGTTTTTATCAAGCCAAAAAACCGACGAAGAGTTTGAGAACTGATGTTTGTTTTACAATCCCGGAGGATGATGCTTGCCAGGTTATCACAATCTGTAGATGCTTCTATGTCTTTACCAAATTGTTTTGTGATGGTCTTCCGCAATTGGTTCAAAACATTTATTTTCCGGTTCATACTTTAAAAATGGAAATCAAATTTAGTTATAAACCTATCAATCTTGTACAGAATTGTACAGAAAAATGACAGGAAATTAACATAAATTGTGACTCCAAAAATAAATGATTAAAAAAGAATTTCGCATCAAAAGCTAAAGGACACGGTTTGTCTGATTGAGCTTTTAAGTTTGCTGAAATATTAGGTAAGCGATTACGGAAAACCGTAAAATTATTGCAGAGCTTTGGTTTAGTTTAGCAAAAAATTGAGTTTTGCTTGGACGTGGGTTGTCTGAGTTGAAGACTAGATTTGTAAGAATATATATTTAAAAATAAAATTATGACAAACGAAAAGATCACTATTGAAGTAACGGAACATTTAGAAAGACTTGCAAAAGAATTGCAAGATTATCAAAATGCTACTATAAAATGTGGCATTATTGGAAGAAGCGGCACAGGTAAATCTTCTTTAATTAATGCAATTGCAGGTAAAAAAATTGCGGATGTAGATGAAATAGAATCTACTAAGTCAATCAGTGAACCACACAATTACAATGGTCTACAAATATATGATTTACCCGGAGCTTCAACAGAAAACTTCCCAAAAGAAACTTATCTAAGAGATATGAAAATACAGGATTTAGATTGTGTTATTTTCGTAACGGCAGATCGCTTCTATGAAGAGGATAAATTTCTTATAAAAGAAATCAACAAAATTTCGGTTCCTATATTCTTAGTAAGATCTAAAATGGATATTTCAGTATCTCAAGCGAAAAAGAGAAATATTGAAGAAGCTGAAACTTTAACTAAAATTTTCAACAATATCAGAGAAAGCGTACTGGACTGTAAGTACAAAGGTATATATTTAACTTCTTCTGAATATCCAACAAAATATGACTTAGGTAAATTATTAACTGACATGTCTAAAAATTTATCAGGTATTAAAAAAGACAAGTTTTTTTCAGCAGTTTCCGTCTCTTCCCAAGATATATTAGACGAAAAACAGAAAGTTGCGGAAAAATTAGTAATAGGATATTCAGCTTTAGCAGCTGCCAATGGATTAAATCCTATTCCAGGATTAGATATTTCAGTAGATGTAAGTCTTTTGTTAAAAATGACAAATGACATTGCAAATATTTTTGGATTAACTAAAGATAATTTAAAAATGCTCGAAAATCTAACTGGATCATCAAAAATGAAGCTTTTAACGGGGAAGGCTGGACAATTCCTTGTTAAATTTGGATCAAAGGAAGCAATTATGATACTACTAAAAAGATATGTAGCTGCTGAAACCACAAAAGTGATTAGTAAATGGATTCCTTTTGTAGGACAGGCTTTGTCGGCAAGTATTGGTTATTTACTAACTTCTAATATGGGGAAAGAAATTTTGAAAGATGCCAGATTACTTGCACAAGAACTTTTTGATGGTTTAAAAGCTGAGGCTGACGACATACTGTAGACTGTAAAGAATACAATACAATGGATATCAACTAAAAATATGGCGAGAAAACTGCAGTAAATGGTTTGAGTCTTTCTAATTTTTATGTCATAAAACAATAATTATATAATTTAAATAAATTTGGTAAAAAACCTAACATACAAACCATGGATAGGCAAAAACTACGGCAATTCTAAGCTTGGAAAATTATTAATCATTGGAGATTCTCATTATTTCAATAATGGTTTACCTAATAATTTGTCAGAGTTTACGGTTGAAAAAATAAAGGAACTGAGAATTATCTCAGCCAATTTTTATGATAAAGTTGATGCCGTTTTAAATCAAGGTGGGAAACACGATATTTGGGATAAAATTGCATTTGCCAATGCGATACAGACACCATTTTCATCGGCTGACCAGAAACCAACTGGAGGTGATCTGGACATTGCAAAACTGGCATTTCGGGAATATTTGGATATAACGAAGCCAGAGAAAGTGATTGTTTTTTCTAGCCGTATTTGGGAGCATTGTTTCAATGACGAAGTTAATCTTTGGGGAAAACATCTTGACAAGATAGATCACCGCTGGAATATCCGAGAATTAGACTACGATGGTGGGACTTGCAAAGCAATTGGACTACATCATCCTTCGACGCCGGGTTTTGATAAGTCAAAATTTCAAAAGGTTGTTTCCGAATTTCTTAATGATTATTAATTTTTAAAATATAGCGATAAAGGTGTCGCTCCTACAGAGCTCTCTTTCCCGATCTGTTCGGTTTTCCTGCAAGCATTTTACTCCTCCGGAGCAATGTGACGGATTTATTCAATTAAATGTCGTCTTCACTATATTTATAACAAAAAAATCCCGTCCCGATGTAAAATCGGGACGGGATAATTATTTAAAAACTTTGTCAAAGATTTGAAACTTTGATAAAGTTAGAAAAATCTTAAGCCTGTACGTTGTTACCGCCAACTACGAAAGGCTCCAATTCTTTGATCTCTCCGAATTGCTGCTCATAGTTGTTGATGTTTTGTTGCAATGCTGCTAAAACTCTCTTCGCGTGAAGCGGTGCAAGGATTACTCTGGAACGCACGTTAGCTTGCTGTACACCTGGCATCAACTGGATAAAATCTACTACGAATTCTGATGGAGAATGGTTTACCAACGCCAGGTTGCAATAGGCACCTGCTGCTACCATTTCGTTTAGGTTGATGTTAATGTTGTTTGGATCTTGGTTTTGATTATTGTCCATGTTTTGTTTTAATTGTTTTAAATTACAGATTGCAAGATAATAGATAATAGACTAATAGACAACAGAAATTATTATAAAAATCTATTATCTATCGGTCTATTTTCTAAAGTCTCATTTAGTTAATATCTTCAAATTCTTTTCTAGAACCTACGATTACGTTTTGGTAATCTTTAAGACCTGTACCTGCAGGGATTCTATGTCCTACAATTACATTCTCTTTAAGACCTGTCAGGAAGTCAATTTTACCAGAAACCGCAGCTTCGTTTAGAACCTTGGTTGTTTCCTGGAATGACGCTGCAGACATAAATGATTTGGTCTGTAATGCTGCTCTTGTGATACCTTGCAATACTGGTGTTGCAGTTGCAGGAAGCGCTTCTCTTACTTCTACCAAAGCTTGATCTTCACGTTTCAGTTTAGAATTCTCATCTCTCAGTTCTCTTGCAGTGATCATCTGACCAGCTTGGAAAACTTTGGAATCTCCTGGCTCTACAACAACCTTCAGTCCGAAAACTCTGTTGTTTTCTTCCAAGAAATCAAATTTGTGTTCCAAAGCACCTTCCAGGAACTGAGTATCTCCTCCATCCACAATCGATACTTTGGTCATCATCTGACGAACAATAATCTCGAAGTGTTTGTCATCGATTTTCACCCCCTGAAGACGGTAAACTTCCTGAATCTCATTAACCAAATATTCCTGAACGGCAGTTGGACCTTTGATTCTCAAGATATCGTCTGGCGTGATAGAACCGTCAGAAAGTGGACCTCCTGCGTACACGAAGTCATTTTCCTGAACCAAGATCTGGTTTGATAATTTAACCAAATATTTCTTAATTTCTCCAGTTTTAGCTTCAACGATAAGCTCACGGTTACCTCTTTTGATTTTACCGTAAGAAACTACACCATCAATCTCTGTTACAACAGCCGGATTTGAAGGATTTCTAGCTTCGAATAGTTCGGTAACTCTCGGAAGACCTCCGGTGATATCCCCTGCTTTCGCAGATTTTCTTGGGATTTTGATCAGGACTTTACCAGCTTTGATCTTCTCACCATCGTTTACCATAAGGTGGGCACCAACTGGTAAGTTATAACCTTTCTGCTCAACACCTTTGGAGTCTACAACTTTCAAGGTAGGAACTGCTTTTTTATTTCTAGATTCAGAGATTACTTTCTCTTCGAAACCTGTTTGCTCATCAATTTCTAATATGAAAGAGACACCTTGGATGATATCCTCGTACTCTACTTTACCAGAAGTTTCTGCAATGATAACCGCGTTATACGGATCCCATCTTGCAATGGTATCTCCTTTTTTCACTTTATCACCTGGTTGAACAAATAATTCGGATCCGTAAGGAACGTTGGCAATCATAATTGGTGTTCTAGTTTCATTATCAGCTACCAAACGGAACTCCGTAGAACGTGAAACCACGATATCCGCAGTTTGTCCGTCTTCGCCCTCCGATTTAATAGTTCTAACCTCATCCATCTCTACAATACCATCACGTTTTGCAACGATGCTAGGATTTTCAGAAATGTTGGTAGATACACCCCCTTGGTGGAAAGTTCTCAATGTTAACTGAGTTCCAGGCTCACCAATAGATTGTGCAGCAATTACACCAACAGCTTCTCCCATGTGAATCCCTTTACCTGTAGCGAGATTACGTCCGTAACATTTTGCACAGATACCTTTTTTGGTTTCACAAGTCAATGGAGAACGAACTTCCACAGCTTCTATTCCAGCTTCTTCAATTTGCTTCGCCACCGCTTCTACGATTAGTTCATCTGCGCTAGCCAACAATTCGTCGGTCTCTGGATGATAAACGTTGTGCAGAGAAACTCTACCAAGAATTCTCTCAGCAATTTTTTCTACGATATCATCATTTTTCTTAAGTGCTGTGATTTCTGTACCTCTCAATGTTCCACAATCGTCTTCAGTAATGATAACATCCTGTGCAACATCTACCAATCTTCTGGTCAAGTAACCAGCATCTGCCGTTTTAAGCGCGGTATCCGCAAGACCTTTACGAGCACCGTGGGTAGAGATAAAGTATTCTAAGATGGATAAACCTTCTTTAAAGTTTGCAAGAATTGGGTTTTCAATAATTTCCGCTCCTACAGAACCAGATTTTTGTGGTTTTGCCATCAATCCTCTCATACCGGATAACTGACGGATCTGTTCCTTAGAACCCCTCGCACCAGAATCTAGCATCATATATACAGAGTTGAAACCTCCTTGATCTACCTTCATCCTGCTCATAATCATCTCGGTAAGGCTGGCGTTGGTATTGGTCCAAACGTCAATTACCTGATTATAACGCTCTGTATCCGTGATAAGACCCATGTTATAGTTGGCCTTGATCTCATCTACAGTTTCGATAGAAGTAGCGATCATTTTCTTTTTCTCGGCTGGAATCACAATATCTCCCAATGAGAATGAAAGTCCACCTTTGAATGCATTGGCATATCCAAGATCTTTCATATCATCCAAGAACTTGACCGTGGTTGGGAAATCTGTATCTTCCAAAATTTGACCAATGACGTTTCTAAGAGATTTCTTAGTCAATAACTCATCGATATAACCGGATTCTTTCGGTACAATTTGGTTGAATAAAATCCTACCAACTGTTGTAGGGAACAATTTGGTTGTGATGACACCGTTTTCTTTGATTGGAAGACGACATCTTACTTTTGCATTAAGAGAAACTTTCCCTTCTGCATAAGCGATTTCTACTTCTTCCGGAGAATAGAAAGCAAGACCTTCGCCTTTTACTTTCATATCATCTGTAGAATCCAGCTGTTTGGTCATAAAATAAAGACCCAATACCATGTCCTGAGATGGTACCGTAATTGGCGAACCATTCGCAGGGTTAAGGATATTCTGAGATCCCAACATCAATAGCTGAGCTTCCAGAATAGCTTCTGGACCTAGTGGTAAATGTACCGCCATCTGATCCCCATCAAAATCCGCATTAAATGCAGTTGTTACCAATGGGTGAAGTTGGATTGCTTTACCTTCTATCATCTTAGGCTGGAATGCTTGGATACCCAGTCTGTGCAAAGTAGGTGCTCTGTTCAAAAGTACAGGATGACCTTTCATAACACCTTCTAAAATATCATAAACTACAGGCTCTTTTCTATCGATGATTCTCTTAGCAGATTTTACTGTTTTTACAATTCCTCTTTCAATTAGTTTTCTAATGATAAATGGTTTGTAAAGTTCTGCAGCCATATCTTTTGGAAGACCACACTCGTGCAACTGAAGGCTAGGTCCAACGACGATAACCGAACGTGCAGAGTAATCTACCCTTTTTCCTAATAAGTTCTGACGGAAACGCCCTTGCTTACCTTTCAATGAATCCGAAAGGGATTTCAAAGGTCTGTTAGATTCCGATTTTACTGCAGAAGATTTTCTGGTATTGTCGAATAATGAATCTACAGATTCCTGAAGCATACGCTTTTCGTTTCTCAAGATTACTTCCGGAGCTTTGATTTCCAACAATCTCTTCAAACGATTGTTTCTGATGATTACCCTTCTGTAAAGGTCATTCAAATCGGAAGTTGCAAAACGTCCTCCATCCAATGGAACCAATGGTCTCAATTCTGGTGGAATGATCGGAAGAACTCTCATAATCATCCACTCAGGTTTATTGATCATTCTTGTATTAGCACCTCTCAATGCTTCTACAACGTTCAATCTCTTAAGAGCTTCCGTTCTTCTTTGTTTAGAAGATTCGTTGTGCGCTTTGTGTCTTAGGTCGAATGATAAAGAATCTAGGTCGATTCTTTTCAACAATTCTTCAACGGCTTCGGCTCCCATTTTGGCCACGAATTTATTCGGGTCAGAATCATCAAGATATTGATTCTCGATAGGAAGTGTTTCCAAAACATCCAGATATTCTTCTTCTGTAAGGAATTCTTTATCCTCGAAATCTGAACCGTCTGCTTTTTTGGCAATACCTTGCTGAATCACAACATATCTTTCGTAATAGATAATCATATCCAATTTCTTGGAAGGAATACCTAAAAGATAACCAATTTTGTTTGGCAAAGAACGGAAATACCAGATGTGCGCCACTGGAACCACCAAACCGATGTGTCCGATTCTTTCTCTACGTACTTTTTTCTCGGTCACTTCTACTCCACATCTATCACAAACAATCCCTTTGTAACGGATTCTTTTGTATTTTCCACAAGCACATTCGTAGTCTTTTACAGGACCGAAGATCTTCTCGCAGAACAAACCGTCTCTTTCTGGTTTGTGCGTACGATAGTTGATCGTTTCTGGTTTTAGAACTTCTCCTCTCGATTCCTGAAGAATAGATTCTGGTGAAGCTAAACCAATAGTGATTTTATTAAATCGACTTGTTTTATTTTTATTTGACATATTATTCAAATGAAATTTTAATTATTTAAAGTAATTTTTACTGTATTAAAGATCCTTCGACAAGCTCAGGATGACAACTCTAATACTATCTGTTTAATTTTCAGACTATGTCAGGCTGAGCCTGTCGAAGCCTTCAATATTAAATTACTCTTCTAGTCTTACATCAAGTCCAAGACCTTGCAACTCGTGAAGTAATACGTTGAAAGATTCCGGAATACCAGGTTCTGGCATTGCTTCTCCTTTTGCAATAGCTTCATAAGTTTTTGCTCTACCAATCACGTCATCCGACTTTACAGTCAGGATCTCTCTAAGGATATTAGATGCTCCGAATGCTTCAAGAGCCCAAACCTCCATCTCTCCAAAACGCTGACCTCCGAATTGCGCTTTACCTCCTAATGGCTGCTGCGTAATCAATGAATATGGTCCGATAGAACGTGCGTGCATTTTGTCATCTACCATGTGTCCTAGTTTCAACATATAGATAATACCTACAGTCGCAGCCTGCGTAAATCTCTCTCCAGTACCACCATCATAAAGGTGAGTGTGACCGAATTTAGGAAGACCTGCTTGGTCTGTATATTCTGTTATCTGTTCTAAACTAGCTCCGTCAAAGATTGGTGTAGCGAACTTCAGTCCTAATTGTCTACCAGCCCATCCAAGAACAGTTTCGTAGATCTGGCCAATGTTCATACGGGAAGGTACCCCAAGTGGATTCAATACGATATCTACTGGTGTTCCATCTTCTAGGAACGGCATATCCTCTTCACGAACGATTCTTGAAACAATACCTTTGTTACCGTGACGACCCGCCATTTTATCACCAACATTCAATTTACGTTTCTTAGCGATGTAAACTTTAGCTAGTTTGATAATACCTGCTGGTAACTCGTCTCCGATTGACAATGCAAATTTCTCACGGTTTTTAACACCTGCAAGATCGTTGTATTTGATCTTATAGTTATGAACCAATTGCTTGATCAATTCATTCTTATCTGCATCAACAGTCCAATCTGCACCACTGATGTTTACATAATCATCAACAGACTGAAGCAATTTCAATGTGAATTTGGTTCCTTTACCGATAACTTCCTCGTCCAAGTCGTTTTTCACACCTTGAGAAGTTTTACCAGAAACCAATGTATTCAATTTGTCGAGCAAAGTGTTTCTCAAATCGTCAAACTTATTTTTGTAAGTATTTTCGATTTCTTCCAACTTGATTTTTTCCTCGCTTCTTTTCTTTTTGTCTTTGATATTTCTCGAGAACAATTTTTTGTTGATAACAACTCCTCGAAGAGAAGAATCTGCTTTCAAAGAAGCATCTTTTACGTCACCAGCTTTGTCCCCAAAGATGGCTCTAAGAAGTTTTTCTTCCGGCGTTGGATCAGATTCACCTTTTGGTGTGATTTTTCCAATAAGGATATCACCAGGCTTCACTTCTGCTCCAATACGGATCATACCATTCTCATCAAGATCTTTAGTCGCTTCTTCAGAAACGTTTGGAATATCAGCAGTCAATTCTTCCATACCTAATTTGGTATCACGAACCTCAAGAGAATATTCATCAACGTGAATGGATGTAAACCAGTCCTCACGAACTACTTTTTCATTGATTACAATCGCATCCTCAAAGTTATACCCTTTCCAAGGCATAAACGCTACCACTAAGTTTCTACCAAGAGCCAATTCTCCGTTTTCAGTAGCATAACCGTCGCAAAGAACCTGACCTTTTTCAACTGTATCACCTACTCTTACGTTTGGTCTCAATGTAATAGTTGTACTCTGGTTGGTTTTTCTGAACTTAGTCAGTTTATAAGTTTTAGTCGCAGAATCGAAGTTAACTAAGTCGTCTTCTTCAGTTCTTTCGTACTTAATAACAATTTTTTCAGCATCTACATATTCTACAACACCATTTCCTTCCGCATTGATCAATACTCTAGAATCTCTTGCTACTTGTTTTTCCAAACCAGTACCAACAATTGGTGCCTGAGGTTTCAACAACGGAACAGCCTGACGCATCATATTGGATCCCATCAGCGCTCTGTTCGCATCATCGTGCTCTAGGAAAGGAATCAATGAAGCGGAAATACCAGAAATCTGGTTTGGTGCAACATCAATCAAATCTACTTGCTGAGGTTCTACTACAGGATAATCGCCATCAAGACGCGCAATAACTCTGTCTGTTTTGATTGTACCATCATCGTTCATATCAACGTTGGCCTGAGCAATCACTTTATATTCCTCATCCTCAGCATTCAGATAAGTAGGAGCAGCTTGTAAATCTACTTTACCGTCTTCTACCTTTCTGTAAGGCGTTTCAATAAATCCTAGGCTGTTGATTTTGGCAAACATACCTAGTGAAGAAATCAAACCAATGTTTGGTCCCTCAGGCGTTTCGATTGGACAGATACGACCATAATGCGTATGGTGAACGTCACGAACCTCGAAACCTGCTCTTTCTCTAGACAAACCACCAGGTCCTAGAGCAGAAAGACGACGCTTGTGCGTGATTTCTGATAGAGGATTGGTTTGGTCCATAAACTGAGAAAGCTGGTTGGTACCAAAGAATGAGTTGATTACAGAGGTCAAAGTCTTGGCATTAACCAAATCAACTGGTGTAAAGATCTCGTTATCTCTAACGTTCATTCTCTCTTTGATTGTTCTAGCAATTCTAGAAAGACCTACACCAAACTGTCCTGACAATTGCTCTCCAACAGTTTTGATTCTTCTGTTTGACAAGTGATCGATATCATCTACCTCAGCTTTTGAGTTTACTAATTCGATCAAGTGTTTTACGATAGATATGATATCTTCTCTAGTCAATACTTGATTTTCTTGAGAGATATTAAGTCCTAATTTTTTGTTCAATCTGTAACGACCTACTTCACCCAAAGAGTATCTCTGCTCTGAGAAGAATAATTTTTCAATGATACCTCTAGCAGTTTCCTCATCTGGAGCATCAGCATTTCTCAGCTGACGGTAGATATATTCAACCGCTTCTTTTTCTGAGTTGGTTGGATCTTTTTGTAGTGTATTTTGGATAATAGAGAACTCGTTAGAATTTTCTTTGTGGATCAAGATAGACTTAACCCCAGAATCCAAGATAACATCAAGATGTTCTTTTTCAAGAATCGTTTCTCTATCCAAGATGATTTCGTTTCTTTCGATAGAAACAACCTCACCTGTATCCTCGTCCACAAAATCTTCGAACCAAGTGTTCAAAACTCTTGCAGCCAAAGTTCTACCTTCTACTTTTTTAAGAGCAGCTTTAGAAACTTTCACTTCTTCTGCTAAGTCAAAAATCTGAAGAATTTCTTTGTCAGACTCGTAACCAATTGCTCTTAGCAATGTTGTTAAAGGTAATTTTTTCTTACGGTCGATATACGCGTACATTACGCTGTTGATATCAGTTGTAAATTCCATCCAAGATCCTTTGAAAGGGATAATTCTTGAATAATAAAGTTTAGTTCCGTTGGCGTGGTACGTCTGTCCGAAAAACACACCAGGAGATCTGTGTAACTGAGTTACGATAACGCGCTCTGCTCCATTGATTATAAATGAGCCAGACGGCGTCATGTAAGGAACCGGACCTAGATAAACATCTTGTACAACAGTCTGAAAATCTTCATGTTCCGGATCTGTACAATACAATTTAAGTCTAGCTTTCAGAGGAACGTTGTACGTCAAACCTCTCTCTACGCACTCATCGATAGAATAACGTGGAGAATCTACCAGATAATCTAGGAATTCCAAAACGAATTGGTTTCTAGAATCTGTAATTGGGAAATTTTCCTGGAACGTTTTGTAAAGTGATTCATTCAAACGTTGCTCAGGAAGCGTGTCTAACTGGAAAAATTCCTTGAAAGACTGGATTTGGATATCCAAAAAGTCAGGGGTATCGATTTTACCTTTCGCTGAAGAAAAGTTGATTCTCTCTGTGCCCTGAACTTTAGGAGTTGCCTGTGTTTTACTCATAAAATTATAAGAAAAAGGGTTAAAAAATATTTTGTTAAAAAAATATCAGATAATAAAGAGTCCAGAAAAAAGAGAAAGGTAAAAAGAATATATAACTTTGGCGCCGTTATGTATGTCCTCTCGCTTTATTGCTTTTGTCTATATTATCTAACTGCAACACCGGTATATCTTTTCACGACGTAATGCAAAATATTTTTATTGATCTAAGGGCGAAATAGAATATATATAAACAAGAAATACCCTTTCAGAAATTGAAAGAGTGAAAAGTTATTTACAGTATATTATTTATTAGCGCCAAAAGATTTTGCAAATGTATATAAAAAAAATAACATATACAAAAAACCACTTCGTAAAGAAGTGGTTTAGAAATATTTGAATATATAATTTTTTATGGTTTAGTCCAAAAAGACCATTCTCTACCATTGTATAAAGCCAATTGCTGAGGAGTTGTTCCGGTAATATAAACCATCATTCCTGCAGTTGGATTTACTATATCTGTATACGAATTGACTCTTGGTAAAATCATTGCTTTATTTGTATCACCCAAGACAAGAATCCCCGGCGTTGTATCTGTTGCTGGTGTTCCGCCAATCAATACCTTCGCTGCTGTGTTTTCCGTATTAGTGTCGGGAACATTGGCCGTAACTGGTCTAAAAGCACCAGCCGACAAATCTGTCCAGCTTGTCACAGCTGTGGCATTAGCCGTGGAAGCTGTACCGAATTTAACTTTTTGGTCTGCACTATCGAAAATGATAGTTCCAGGAACAGCAGACGTTACGCTAGCGGCAGAAGTGACCCAAGGCAACACAATGCCTTTCAATCCACCGGTTGCGTTTCCAAATTCTAATGAAACCGTTGCATTTGCAGGAGTATATGGGCTAGATTTTCCAATAGTAACCTGAGCAAAGCTAATACCTGAAGTTAAAACTGCTAGTATTTTTATATATTTTTTCATTTCACTTTATTGGTTAAAATTATTACAAGTTTGTTTTGAGTAGCAGTTCCATCCAGTTCCGTCATACATCTTAAGACAGTTTACAGTCGTATCGTAAACAATCATTCCAATAACACCAGTGATAGATGCCAATGCAGAGGTAGGGACTCTATTGATTACAAAACCTTTAGTCTTTGCATCCAATGCCGTGTACGCACCTTTGATTTTACCAGGCCAGTCCGCGTCTGTGCTTCCAGCTCTTTCCAAGGAAGTAATCCCGTGATTGGTTACCAATGCTGTTCCGGTAGTTGTAGCAGGACGGAAACATCTTGAACATTCTGCATCTGTGGTTGCATTATTTTGCGATGTTCCGATACCTTGACCAATATCTGAAGTCGCATCTGTATTATCTGCAATACCAGCAAGGTTAGTCGGGTTGGTTGTTGCGTTCAGATTGAATCCGGCATAATTGACTAATTGAGGAACTCCGTTGGAAGAAGGTGTTGTACTTACGATACCGGTGGGCGTACCATTGGTTACTCCATCATAGATTTTTTTAATCTGTCCTCTATAAATGTAATTTGAATCCGCAACAGGTAAACTCATAGAATGAACTTGATCATAACGCACAGTCTCACTTCCTTCGATAGCATCTGGACAGCCATCCCCATCACTATCAACATCGAACTGATTAGAGATTGTATCACCATCAGGATCACAGAAACCATTTTTTACACCATTACCACGACCAGAAATATAGGTTGCTCCAACAACCACCTGACTTACAACGACAGTATTAGCAGAATTTTGATTCCATATAATTGTACCGAAGTTGTTTCCGTTGTACAGTTGCAAAGGGAACAGAGCGCCCCCACCTGTTTTACTTCCGTACATACTGATGGCACCATTTTTATGAATAATAATTCTTACTAGAGGATTAGCAGCAGTACCCGTCATATTGTAAATCTGAGGTATACCTCCGTTGCCATATCGAGAGCCATCAACAAATCTAACGTTATCTGTTTGATCTGGCTGGAACTCCAATTTGGTTGACGAGATGCTTGTACCATTGACAGTTAGTGAGAAAGAATTATCAAGAGTGTAAACATCAAAGATAAATCCCAAATCAGCTGCAGGCGCAGAGAAAGTTGTCGTATTACCGTCTGCTACACTAAAATTGACATCAACTACACTTTGTGGACATTCGAAAATATCAAGAATACCATCATTATCAGAGTCTAGATCCTGATAGTCGGGAATGGTATCCCGATCTGTATCCTTTTCTACCACTACATTAAAATTGCATGCGGTTGAACTCCCATTTAAGTTTACGGAAAGCGTTCTTACTCCAGGATTTCCCCCGCCGTCATATACCAGTGGAACATTGATAGAGGTCGTAGTAGATGTAACAGTGACAGTAGATGAACTGTTAAAATTAGTTCCAATAATATTAATAGTATAAGTTCCAGGCCCATAGACATTGGAGATTGGAATATTTATAGATCTTGCACCGTTGCTAGGGATTCTTTCTACAAATGGTATCGTAGTAGATGACTGCGAAATACCAGCGCAATTCATCGTGAAAGGAACGTAATAAGGAACTGACGCTAAATCTAAATTTGAAAAGGAACCAACAGTATACGTTGCATATACAGTTGAAGACCCATCAGACATATTAATTTTTCTGATGACGATAGTTCCCTGACCATTTACCTCTGTTGCAATATATACAGAACCTTGCAAATAAGCCATACCTTGAATACCTGATGCTGTAGGTAGATTAGCAAAACTTGCAGAGCCAGAAATTGGTACTGAGATTGCTTTTTCTGCCACTCCGGTAGCAAGAGATATTTTGAAAAGATATCTGTTTGTACCATTATTTATGAATGTATATATATTATTTTGATAATCAAAAAACGTATCTGATCCAAATGTCGTCCCATTGTTCCAATCCGTATCGGTACTGGTAATTGGAACAGCTGGTCCTGAAGGATAAATGGGATAAAGCGATTTGGTATTCGGTGCCAAACCATAGACATTTCCAAAGAAAGTTCCGGGAACGTTATTCGTTGCAATACCACCAATTGTTACAGCAGGCATTGTTGGCGTACCCAAGGCGGTACCGTTTTTATAAATGGTGGCGTTTGCAGTAGTTGTAGACTGAAGAAAAACCAAAGCAGAAGCGTTATTAGCAGGCACATCATAACCAACGGCAAGATTACTTGCATTAGTATTGGCGCCTCCCGGAACACCTGGTGATACTACAGGAGTTGGTAATTCTACAGCTGTTGTGGGACTGCCAGGATTTGGCTGTGTTGTAATATCATAGATTCTTCCCGTACTCACAGTTGACAAATAAAGTCTATCTGCAGCTGCTTGGGAAAATAGGAAAGAGCTACCGCAAAACAGTATTGCTACTGTCACAAGTAGATTTAATTTTTTCATGGAATTTTTTGTTAAAGAAAAATAGAATTCCTTTGAGAAAAAGACTTTCTCAAGAAATAAGAATTTGAAAAATTTGATGATTAAATTAAATCAGAGGGAGGAGGTCTTACAGAAAAACTGGAAATATTGACCTGTAATTTGAAATTGTCGTTCTTATAAAAACAATTAAGAACATATAGGGACTCAAGTGAGGAGCTTTCGGAATAATCAGTATAAAAAATGACATCGTTGGAAAGCTCATAATCATTAAGTGGTGTTACAAACGAACCGTTTCCAGAGCTATAACCTGCCAGAAACTTATCTTCAGTGGGCTTGTTGGAAATATAAAGAACGATTTTTCTTTTAGGAAGATCGATCTTTTTATCGACTTTAATTGTTTTATTAGCAATTAAATCAGCTTCTTGCTTTATCTGAGGGTTTTGCTTCTTAATTGGTAGTTCAGGATTCTTGGCAATAACTTTTAATTCGTTTTCTCCCGTTATAATGACTTGGGAATGTTGCTGTATGCCCTTACTGTTAGAAATCTGTTGATTGAAAGAAGGATCTTTCGAATAGATTATGGCGTCTCCGGTTGTTACAATTATTCCAGAAACCTGATCCTGAGCGCTTACTTCCTGAGCACTAAAAGTATTTAGAAAAAGAAATAGAAATATTACAAAAAAATGCCAGAATTTCGAAGATAAACTGACATAAAATTTCACGAATCCATTGAAAGGATTGAAATCTTTTTCCACTTTGCAAAATTACTGAAAATAATACTTTATGAGAGCATTTTATGAAAAATTAATATTAACAAAAAAAGCGACAAGTCAATGACCTGTCGCTTTCCTATTTGAGAAATATTACTGGTAATATTATTTCAATTCTACTTCAGCACCAGCTTCTTCAAGTTGTTTTTTAAGAGCTTCTGCTTCGTCTTTAGATACACCTTGCTTGATTGGAGCAGGAGCACCATCTACGATATCTTTAGCTTCTTTAAGACCAGCACCAGTTAAATCTTTTACTAATTTAACAACAGCTAATTTAGAAGCACCTGCAGACTTAAGAATTACGTCGAATTCTGTTTTTTCTTCAGCAGCTTCACCTGCACCACCTGCAGCAACTACTACTGCAGCAGCAGCTGGCTCAATTCCGTACTCATCCTTAAGGATAGTTGCTAATTCGTTTACGTCTTTTACTGTTAAGTTTACTAGCGTTTCAGCTAAATTTTTTAAATCTGACATTTTGTAATGTTTTTTTGTTGATTAATTATCTATTTTTTTGAGTGTCTTATTCAGCAGCTGGAGTTTCCTCAGCAGCAGGCGTTTCTTCTGCAGCAGGAGCAGCAGCTTCCTCAGCGCCAGCTTCTACAGCTTCAGATTTGTCTTGGTTTTGAAGAGCAGAAATAACTCTTTGGATTGGAGACTGAAGCAATCCGATGATTTCACCGATCATTTCTTCTCTAGACTTGATGCTTACTAGCGCGTCTAAGTTCTCGTCACCAACGTAGAAAGTTTCTTGCACGAAAGCAGATTTAAGAGCTGGTTTCTCTTCTTTCTTTCTGAAATCTTTAATCAATTTTGCTGGAGCGTTAGCTGTTTCAGCAATCATTAATGCAGAGTTTCCTTTGAAAGTTTCGAACATTTCCGTGTAATCTACACCTTCTATTTGTTCCATTGCTTTTTGAAGCAATGTGTTCTTCACAACTTTTACTTTGATATTTTGTTTGAAAGCTTGTCTTCTGAAATCAGAAGATTTGGCAGCGTTCAATCCTTGAAGATCTGCAACGTAAACTACTTTTGCATCCTGAAGCAAATCTTTGATCTCTTGTATCGCTACAACTTTTTGGTCTTTTGTCATTGTTTAGGATTATAATTAGTTAACAGATTTTGTATCAATTGCAATTCCAGGACTCATTGTAGAAGACAAATAGATGCTTTTTACATAAGTTCCTTTTGCAGCAGTTGGCTTCAACTTGATCAATGTCGAGATTAATTCTTGAGCATTTTCTTTAAGTTTAGCAGCATCGAAAGATACTTTACCAATACCTGCGTGGATAATACCATATTTATCTACTTTGAAATCGATTTTACCAGCTTTTACCTCAGCAACAGCTTTCCCGATTTCCATAGTTACAGTACCAGATTTTGGATTTGGCATAAGACCTCTTGGTCCTAAAATTCTACCCAATGGTCCTAATTTACCCATAACTGCTGGCATAGTAACGATAACGTCTACATCTGTCCACCCGTTTTTGATTTGAGCCAAATAGTCATCTAGACCAACATAGTCTGCACCAGCTTCTTTTGCTTCTGCTTCTTTGTCCGGAGTTACCAAAGCCAAAACTTTGATATCTTTTCCAGTACCGTGAGGAAGAGATACAACA
>JBCNLQ010000028.1:0-44800 GCA_039595375.1 Chryseobacterium sp. | reverse complement strand
GAAATAAATGATTGGTTGTAAGTGTTATCTATCGTTTAATACTTTGTTCTTTCACGTTATTTTTTTCGTGCTTGTTGTCTTGTTCCAAACCTTCTAAAGGCTTGTTGGTATTGATTCTGTTCATATCGGAATCATACAGATTCAGATTTTTGTATTGCGGATTCAGTACCGCTTTGCCTTCTACCACTTTATCGTCCAATTCAAATTTTACCTTAACAATATTTCCTTTTTCTAAAGATTTTATGGTATTTTCTTTATACTCCAGCTTATCAAAAATAAGGTTGGATTTTTCTACAATCTGGGCCGTATCAACGCCGTAATTTTTATAAAAATTCTGGAAATTATAATTTCCTTTTTCAGTTTTCGGTTCATCGAAATTGAGCTTTACAAAGGCATTTTCTAATTTTTCTGTTTTTGGATTGGTGAACTCTATTTTCACAGTGCGACCTTCCAACAGATTGACCGCTTCTTTAGCAGTAAATGTATTTTCCTTGTTTACATAAAAATTGTGTGAGATACTTTCATCTTTTTCATTTTCAAGAGTTGCATTATAAGAATTGAGAAAAACACCTCCACTTTCTGTTTTGTTGAATTTTAAGGTAAAATCTACTTTGTTTTCAGGCAAGGTTTTGTCGGACGTGGTTTTAATTTCAAAATCTTGTTTGGCAGATTTAATTCCTTCTTCAAGATCTTTGTGAAGCTTGTCACCCTCTCCAAAACCGAGATATTTCATTTGGTCTTTTAGGTATTGTACCTGATCGAATTCTTTTTGTGTTTCCATAATGTTTGGGTTTTGATTGTTAAACTTTATATCATTCATTGTTAATATTCTGTGTCTTGAAAAAACATTTTCATCCAGATAAATTTTTAGAATTTCACCGCTATCCAATAATTCGTAGGATTCCCCATAAAGCTGTTTTTCCAATAGGCCGAAAGCCAATTCGTATTTGTCATTTTTTGACAACGTATGACCATCAATAACATTTGGGATTGTGTCCATTTGTGCCTTTGTAAGAGAATAATCTCCATCTGTTGTTCCGAATTCCATTTTTTCTGAATAAGCTTTTTTTGGTTCGCTGTGATCTGCAAGTTCTCCAGTATGAATTCGTTTTCTTTCATAAAGATCCTGTAATTGAGAATATCATTTTTTTCCTCTTCCGAAAGTTTCGGATAAAGATTATTTTGCACCACTTTTGCTTTTAAGTCGTTTTCGACATAGCTTTTGAATTCGTTCAAACTTTTTGGAGCATCATAAAAATCTCTCATACCTGTCCATTCTCGCCGACCGTACGGTAATCTATATTCCTGAGTTAGCATATCATAGCTGTAATACCTATGACCGCTTGGACTCTTCAGCGAGCCACTTCCATCATCGTAATCGTTCCAGGTCCAGCCGTCCGGAAGGTCAGATGCAGGGGTTAAATTTTCTTCAAAGCCTTCATCTGAAAAAAAGTCTGCATTTTCTTCCACATCAGTCATTTCAATTTGATGGCTTCCTTCCAATGATAACTTTGCAGCTTCAACTTCATAATTTCGATAATGATGAGCTTGCTTTTCATCAATTTGTGTATAAGTCAATCCTGAACTTAAATCAGTTTTTTTCTCCAACTCCTGAGCCCAGAGATCAGAGAGAAATTTCTGCTTTATTGACTCATTACTTATAGTAATTTCAGTAGATTCCCTGTTATTTTGCAAAATCAACTGTTTATTGGCTAGTTGCTGCTTTTCAATAAATCTGACTAATTCAGTAGGATTGTTAAATGTATCCCTAATAACGAGATCGGGATTTGAATGAAAAATTGAATTCAATGTAAAATTTGAACCTATGATATTGATCTCTCTGGAAACGATGCTGAGATCATTCGTTATCTCCCTGGCTATTTCAGGATACTGGACTATCTTGTCCAAAAGATAATTTTTCAGTTTCAGCAATTCATTTTTATAACGATTCAGCTCTTCTGTATCCTTTTTATCAGCAATGATGGCAGTAAGCTCCGTAGCGTTTTTGATGAAGTCAAACTCAACAATTTTGCTGGTTTCTTTGTCGAAAATGAAAGCTTTTTTTTCAAGCGCTGAAAACTCCGGCGACAGCTTATTAGAGACCTTTTGAATATCGATATATTCAACTCTTTCCCTACTGTTTTTAAGTATTTCCGGTAGGTTTTTGTCTCGTTTTAAAAAGATGACCTTCAGTTTAGTATTATTATCAGTCAGCTGAAAAGTCGCCCTGTTTTTGTCGTTGTCTGCAACGATGGTATATCCTTGAAGAAATTTCTGAACATCCTCTGTATTTAGCTTTTTAGAGAAAGAATTATCCTCATTAATAATCCCGTATTTTTTCAGTTCATCGGTAGGTAAGGTTGTGTTATTCATTGTATGTTGCTATTAAATTGTTTACTTTAATAAAATCGCTATAAATAAGCAGATCGCTGTATTTCGCATCTAATGTTCCTGCTAGATCAAAGAGGTTTATCTCGTCGCTTTCTTTTAAATTAATGAGGGTTTCAAAGTCTGAAAAAGGTTGTTCATCTTCTTCACCGATAATTTCAACATTATACAGCTTGGGAATATCCAACAACTCATCTTCTTTCCATTTATGATAGAATGATTTCTGATAATCAAAATCGAAAACATTGATTTTCCTATCAGATACCGCGGAAATGTAATTGGCAAAAGCGATGGCTAATGTCGTTTTCCCGGTTCCTCCTTTTTGGGTAGCAAATGTGATGATCATAGGTTTTAGTTGATTTCTTTAGTTGATTTATTTTTTACTGAAGATGATTTTTCCACCAACTTTATCTTCTTTTTTTTCTTCGTTTTTTGAGCTCATTTTCGGCAGGGTCTTTTGCAGTTCCTGCACTTTTCATCAACTCAAACAGCATTTCGTTGACGGCTTTGTTTAATTCTGTTTTCTCATTATTTTCAGTCCGGTTTTCTGTCTGCATATCATTTACGCCTGTCGGATTCAGAAATTTTTGATATTCCTTTTCTCCGATTAATGATTGAAGTTCGCCGATGTAATGGAATCTGGTATGAACAGCATACAGCTTTCCGTCTTCAGCCCTGGTTATGGAAATATCCTTTTTTTCATCATTTGTGTTTTTTTGATTTTTAATGAAACTTTTGACTTCAAACTGAACTTTTCGATAGGTTTCCAGCTCTTTCTTTCCTCGGTTTTCAAAAAGCATAAAGCCCTTGATCTCTATTTCCGGATATTTTTTATTTAAAAATTCAAGCAATATTTTTTTTGATTCCTGGTTCGGAATATTATAATCTTTCAGGATTTCAAAAGTCTTCTTATCTAGCTTGTCAGAAGTAAATTCAAACACTTCATTCATTTTCAGTAGATCACTTCCTTTATAGACTTTTCCTGTTTTATGGTCGATCACGGTGTAGCCAAAAGGATTTTTATCTTCTTTATGATGGAAAACCACATCGATCCCGAAAACATCTTTCAGCTTCTTTTGGAGTTCACTTTCAAAACTGATTTTTATTTTTAAATTATTTTCTCGTAATTTTTCTTTTGGGTGCATTGACTCCTTTTTTCTGTCATCTTCCACCTTGAAAACCTTGGTGGAATACAATTGTTTGTATTTGCTTAATATGGCTTTGATCTGCTTTGCCCTTTTATCATTTTTGCTGTTATCAAAAACAATCTGATCCCCTCTAATAGTTTTTTGGTTTATTCCGTTTTTTAAAATGTTTAAAGAATTTTCATCATTTGTGTTTTTGCCTATCCTGTAACCATTTCTGCATAGTAAAGTTTCCAACTGACCGAGTGAACTTACTTTGTAGTTCAGCAGTTTTTCTAGTTCTTCTTCCGGTCTCTGACCATACAATTTTTCCATTGTGACGCTTAATGCTTTTTGGGCTTTAAGCTTTTCATAACTGTCATTGATCTTCTTGCCTGTATGTTTATCAACCCGGGTAGAAACAATGTGTGCGTGATTATTATCTGTATCCTTATGAAAAACCACAATGAAAGGCTGTTCGCCATATTTCATTTCATCCATAAAATTCTCCGCAATATTAGTCAGCTCATCCTTCGAATGTTTTTGAAATTTTGTAGAGATCATCGCATGAAATTGAGGCTTTAATACTTTTTTGTTCCCAATCGAAATAGCTCTCAAATAGTTTCTTACTTCTTCCTTGCTGCTTGATTCGTTAAAGAAGGAAGGAAAATTCTTCATCAGCATTAATTCTCCGGTTCCTTTGTCAATTTTCTTATCGTTATAATGAACTCCTGGAAAACTCGGACCTGCCGGATCAATAATCTTAACAATCATCTTGATAGCATTGCGTAGATTTTTGTAAACATTTCGTTCTGTTCTTTCTTCAGAATTATGATCTCTGATAACTTATTCGAGAATTTTCTGATTTCATTTTCGCTGATAAATTTTTGACTATTTGCTATTTTTGCAACTTGATTGATATTGGTTTCAATTTTTCCGAAGATGTTATCTTGCTTTTCAATGAACGCTAATACTGCTCGTCTCTCATCATCCATTATTCTTTTCTCGACCGAATTGATGATTAGACTGGTCAGGGAAATTTGTTTGTTGGAACATATTTTTTTCCAGTCTTTCTTCTTATTGCTCTTAATCCTGAAAAAAATCACTTCATCTTTTTGCTGATCAATAACGATGCTTATCAAGCGATAGCAGATTATCCTAATAAAATGGGGGCTGCTATTGGCAAGGCATTCGAAACCTTAAATCCTAATCCGCAAGATGTTGCAGACGCCGTGGTAAATTTAATCAGCTTACCCAAAGGTCAGCGTCCGATAAGAACCAATGTTGACCCTTTCACAGGACAATATATCAAAGCAGCAAATGATGCCGTACAAGTTGAATATGATAAAGCGCTAACGGCCTTTGGAATGGGAGATTTGTTGAGATAAGATATTGAAACCGTCAGATTTCATTTTAAAAATGCAATAAATTTTATCCCATGCAAAAAACTAGTAATCTGTTTGTTAAAATGACAACAAAGGAAATTACGTGGCGGCGCATTTTGACAAAGGGGTTGCATTCACTTTAAACCGCAAAATGCGTTTCCGACCGTAGTGAGGAATTGCATTTTTGCCCGTCGATTCCGGCTTTTAGTTGACTTCTATCGGGTGAATTCGGAAGTACTTGAAATTATGCCCCCTTACAAGGCCCGAAATATTTTTGTCGACATGATTAAGAAATGTCTGGATAAATTAATGGGATCTATGAAAGAATTTTTCTGGAAACCCGAAAATATTTTTCGGTTTGAATGATGTTGTCATACATTTGCATTAATAAAAAGCAAGACATCAGTTGTAATTAATCGCATAGATGGTCGATGATTTCCGAATATAAAATTCAATATCAGCAGCTTGCTTATTTCAATTTTGAAAACATAAGATTTCAAAATATGTAAACAAATTTGTTTATATTTGTACTATGAAATCAATGTTAAAATACAAAGGAATACACCCGGGAATTGTTCTTGAACGGGAGCTGGAAAAGCGTTCGCTCAAAAAGCGTCCTTTTGCTTTATCTATTGGTGAATCTGCTCAGGCCATTAATAATATCACCAACGGAAAAAGAAAAATTCCTGTTGCCCTTGCACTGAAGATTGAGAAAGAACTCCAGTTGGAAGAAGGGAGCATCGTTATCCTTCAGAGTTATTATGACATCAAGCTTGAAAAGGAAAAAATGAAAGAAACTCCAAAACCTTCAGGCCTTCGGAGGTCTTTGTTCTGGGATACCGATATCGACCAGATAGATTGGAACAGACAGCATAAGGCAGTTATAAAAAGGGTTTTTGAACGCGGTAATGATGATGAAAGAAATGAAATCATCCGTTTCTATGGAAATAGAAAAGTTGAAACAGCACTAAAGTCAATCACTACGCAACCAATGAAGCTCTAAAAAAATCATAATGAGCAATATGTATTACAATACCGTCAATGAATTGCTGAAAGATAGCCTGCAGATTCTAATGGCTTCAGAAGTCTTTCAAGATTTCAGGCTTGTGGGAGGAACCTCTCTAAGCCTTCAATTGGGTCATCGTATGTCTATAGACATAGATTTGTTCAGTGATGCCGCTTATGGAAGTATTGACTTTAATGAATTGGACCGTTTTCTCAGATCTGCTTTTAAATATGTAGACTCTTCCAATGATCTTGATCCTGCAATGGGAAAATCCTATCTCATCGGAACTGATAAAGACAATACCGTAAAACTCGATATCTATTACACAGATACTTTCATAAGGCCTTTACTGACAGTTGATGAAATAAGAATGGCGACGACTGAGGAGATCATTGCAATGAAAATCGATATCGTCCAGAGAGGCGGTCGTAAAAAAGATTTTTGGGACCTGCACGAATGCCTCCCGACTTACGGTATTGGCAAGATGCTGGAGCTTCACGAAGAGCGATATCCGTATGGTCACGACAAGGATTTGATTTTAAAGAATTTTATTGATTTCACATCGGCCGATGATGATTTCGACCCTATATGTCTCCAGGGAAAGTATTGGGAGTTTATAAAAGAAGATATTGAAGAGGCAGTCAACAAATATCAGAAGTCATAATTTTTCATAGAAATTACAGAACCATTCGTTCAGATCTTTAAAATCAACATAAAATAAGGAGCAATCTTCTACATTATCGTGATCATTTTGAATCTTTTTTTTAACAGCTTTCCCATTAAGATCGTTATCAAGAAAAAGACAAATTTTATGATAAGCCTTTAATTTGTCCTTGACTTTAAAAAGCATTGCCGTTGAATTGAGGATCAGATAATCAAGAACTGAATTCTCTTCTTTTTCTAGGGCTCTGTATGTGAGGTAATCAAAAAAACCTTCAAAAATAATCACTTCATTATTTGTATTACACCGATTTTTAATCCAGGTCACATCCTTCTGACCTAAGCAAATCTTGGTATATCTGTTTCGAATCTCAAATCCTCCGGAATCATTCTGGAAGCCTATTGCAAATATTTTTTTACCAGCCATTCGATAAATGATCTCTTTTACGAAATGTCTCTGTTCAAAGACCTTTCGTGATCTTAAATACTGGAGCAATGCGGGATGTCTGACATCCTGAACTTGGATAATTTCATAATTTATAGCATTATCAGACTTCTTGACACGCTCCGTTTCCACAGTACTAAGATCAAATTTCCGAAGATAGGTCAATGCATCGGAAACAGAACATTTGTTGATCTGCTGAACGATAGAGATCACATCGTAACTTTTCCCTGTTCCGAAATCAAATGCTTTATTTTTAATAAAATCGACCGATAAACTGGCTGTTTTTTCTTCACGATCCAAAGCAAAGTAAAAAGCTGCTCTTTGATTTTCTTTCACTGGAAAAAGGTTGAATGATTCCAGAACAGTTCTTATGTTTACTATTTCTTTTATTTTTTCGCAATTCATTTTTTTTCTTTTTAAAGCAAAATTTCCTGACTGATTTCCCTTTTTAATAAAAAAAAACTTTTTTTCTTTTTACAACACTTTTAATAAGTTAACCTAACCCCCTCCGGAAAAGCCTTTACGGCATTTCGTTAAGAGTGCAATTCCGAATCGCAGATCACCGCAATTCCGAAATACAGATGAGTACAAATCCGAAAACCAACGTATAAAGAATGAGCGCAAATCCGAATTGAATTTTTGCTTTTCAGTCATTTTTCCGGTTTATCCACAATTTCCTATATTTATTCACTCTCTAAAGAATGTAGAATGAGCACAATTCCGAAAACCAAACTCAAAAAATCAAAATTTTAAGACGATCTTAACTTCAGTGAGCGCAATTCCGACTTTCGAATGAGTGCCATTCCGAACTACGGATGAGCGCAATTCCGAATTCATATAATCACAGGATATCCGTTCGGCAGCAATGTTCCCGCTCTGGTATTTCTGTATAGTCTGATAATGATCTCCTGGATTTCAATTAGAAAGCTTTTACCCTGAAACGTAGTTGACTTTATCCCATTAGATCTGTTGTACTTAACAAACTCCTTTAAAGCTCTTTCGATAAGTTCCCGGGTTTGTACAATATTTTTGTATTGATAGGTAAACTGGACCATCTCATTTTCCTGGAGGCCATATCTTTTCCTAAAGTATCTTAATCTTCGGGTAATTTCAGGTTGACCCGTACTTTTCGTGGAAAGATGGATGTCTGTGATAAGTTTTGTCTCGTATGGATAGATAAAGATCGAATCTCCTTTATATTTGTAATTAAATGACAGAGTATTATACTGGTTCAGGCTCAACCGTGCAGGCTTCAGAAATTTGAAACAGAAATCATTGGCAGTCTTATAATTAAGACCAAATTTTTTGTTTAATGTTGACAGCTTTACAGCAGTTCCGTTAGTGGGCAGCTTTGAAAGCCAGATAGCAAAAATGATATGTTTATTATTGCGGATATTATATACAAGATTATAAAGCACATAATTGTACTCAGGAATAATAATCAGTTTCTTCAGCCAATAGCTACTGATCAGAAAGCTGGTATATCCCCTGTGATCATAACTGGGCGTCGAGATGAGTCCTCCAAAAGTCTTAATTTCTTTTCCCCTGGAATTCACAGATCGGTACCAGCTCATCTTAAACTTTGCAAGAAATTCATAGGCATCAATAACCTGTTTGGTTGAACCGCTTGGAGAAATCTTATTATTTCTGATCTTCATCGATGCAAAGATGTTGTTTTCGGTCTCAAATTCTTGATCAAAAAGGGAAAGCTGCTTCGGCCGGTCTTCGGGTCGGAACTGTTCACTGCCTATGATGGAGATGATATTAAAAATAACTCTTAATGCATTGATCGGAATATCGGCGGCTTCGTGATCTTCAAAAATAAAATCGTCTACAAATTGATTGCCCAACCTGATCCTGTCGGGACTATTTTCAGCAGTGTTTTGAAACTCTTTGCGGATCAGCCGAAGATCCTTTTCCTGGAAGGTCATAAAATTTTAATTTGAACTGTTTCTTTTTTTAGTTTTTGATCATATTGTTATTTAACAAAGTTGATCTTTGGTCTTTTGATATCCGGAATAGTTTGTATCGAAAGTTGATGGTCGTTATCAGTATTTTTCAAGAAAGGCAGAGTACTTTTCACGGTAGACTTCCAGTTAGTTATGGGTCTGCCGGCAGCATTTTTCCATCCGTTATTTTTCCAACTATTATATTTTTCCTCAAGAAGTTCAGGTAGTTCAGAATGATAAGCTGATAATGTTTTTGCGTAAGTCAGGAACTCTTCCCATTCAGGTATCTTAATATTTTGATCTGCAAGCTGATCTGTGGTACCCTTGGTCTTTTGATCATTACTCCCAAAATTGCTATTAACTTCTGCATCTGGGAATTCTGGATTCAAATCATCTTTAAGTTCTTGAAATGATGTTGGAACTTCAGGTGTGACCTTTTTTATTTGTTCAGGTATTAAACTGTCAAGGGAATAGTTAAGAATTAATCTGTATGATCCGGAAACTCCATTTTTCGCCTGAAAACGGATCAATCCCAAATCGCTGAGTTTTTGCTTTGTAGTCTTCACGGTTTGTATCGCAATTCCAAGCTCTCTGCCCAAAACAACATCGGACACCTGAAAATTATAGGAATCCCTTCCCTTTGCAGTTTTCAACAAATACAGATACATTGCAATGGCGGTCGAACCTGGTTTAGCCTTTTCATTAAAAATCCAAAACCTCTCAATGAGTTCAAGGTAATACATCTACTATTTTTTACCAAAAAGTTGCAATGCCTTTTCTTTATCGATGATGATGATATTTCCATTTTGGACGATGGCCTTATTCAATATACCTGAAGACTTAACTTCAGAAGCTTTGGAAACCGAGCATCCCAGAATCTTTGCCAGACCTTTGAGACCATATTCATACTTTTTTTCTCCGTTTAATTTTTTAGAAATCTCCAAAAATTCTGCAACGGTCAATTGTGAGAGTGGAGTTTGTGGATCAATCTGTTTCATTTTTTTGCTCTTTAATGTTCATTTTTCTTTCACAAAGATTAAAAAAATGGCAAACAAAAATTCGGTAGTTATTCGTAACTACCGAATGATTCCTTTACTACCAGCACTACCACAGAGAATGTAATAGCAAATAATTACTGAAACTATTCAAATCTCACATTTTTTCATTTTCAAAGAAGTTTTTATTCAGGTTTTCAACAAGCAATTGTAAGAATTTAGTTCGATTGTATTTTCTGTTTTTGATTTCGCCCAAAGTTTTATAAAAGTTACCCAAATCCACGTTTAAATTCTTTTCAGTCTCTCTTACAACCTCAATAAAATCAATGTTTCCACCATTAAAACATTGAGTAAGATGCAAAGAGTATAAGATTTCCAATAGAGAGACCTTAAAGTTGCAGTGTCAAAGGCAAATATCGATAAAGACAATGACAGCCGCTTCCAAAGATGCTATAAATTGTTCTGCTACTTGCCGTTCGGCATATTGGAGTCGAGGCAGAAGGACAAAATACCCTTGTTCGACGTAATGCATTGCATTAAAACCATCAGTAGGATGAAAATGAGCAATGGGATTTTCAAGAATGCGTTTCGCCGTATCTTCATAAATATTAACTACCATCGGATATTTCTTGCTGGGATCATAATTTTCAGGGTATAATAGCACAGCATTACTTTGTCTCAGAGATGTTTTATACTGTAAAATATCCATTTTCAATTGACTGTTTAACGCTGGATTAAAAATACCATCATCAAAAATAACTTCCGCAGTTTTACCTTTCAGCTTAAAAATTTGCAAAGGGTGTTGATATATTTGTGAAGTGGCAAATATATTCTGGCCTTCAAGAAAAATTGAGCTAAAATTAAATTTCCCATAAATTATAGGTTTTGGTAATTTGTCATTCTTCCATTTTGCAAATCCAGAATCGTAATTTTCAGTATTAAACAGTTTTAAAAGTGACACCTTTTTCAAATCCACTGTCCTAAGATTTAAACCCCATTCAGACTCTTTCAATTCTTTGTCAAATACAAACTCATACATTAATCTTTCTTCTTCTCCGAAGGTCAGCCTCTTAGTTTTGCGGGTTTTTAGATCGATCATAAAGAGATCAAAGTTGCCCGATATTATAACTTTTGAAGGATCAGATGTTTTAATCACCTGTTGAAAGGGCTTTTCAGTAAGTCCATTGTATCGGGTATCAGAGCAACTCTGTCCACATTCATAAGTAATTTGAAATATCTTATTTTTAACCACATCCAAAAGCCACCATTGACGGTTTTTAAAGTAAAGGAGTTGATTGGAATAATCATCAAAATAGTAATTATCTTTATGTGAATGCATTTTTCCCAGTGACATAACTTTTCTGCCATAGTCTCGAACTAATTTTATCTCTAACAAAGGATTATTTTTGTTTTCAATTGTATCACTCATTAAATCAAAAGTTATAAAGTCACCTTTACTATTAAGAAAAAACGACTCATTATTTTCCTCTGTATTCTCAGGTTTCCAAAGCCAACTACTGATTTTTGTATCATAAATAGCTAATTGTGGCAAAGGCAATGTCGAGTTTTGAATGGTATAAGAAATTTTGATATGCTTTGATTTTGGCGGCTCAATTTTAAAAAGCGGAATAATAAAATACCGGTCTTCACGGATTTCAACACGAAAATTAAAATCTTTAAGCACCTCATAATTCCCAGGAATATGAATCTCATTGGAAGAAACTTTATTTAATGTTTCACTGTAAGAGTTTAGAAAAATTTTATTCTCTTTAACAACATAAGTCCACACTTGCCCATTTACTATTTTCAACCATTGAGGACGATCATAAATCTTCGTTTTAACTTCCTTCCCTGATATCAGATTTATCAATACAAGACTATCCTTGGTCGCATAAGAAACGTAATTACCCTTTATATTATAATCATATATTAATACGCCGCTCCTGCTCCACAGCTCTGTACCTTTAGTATCATATAACGCCAGTTCCTGTGGTTTGAACGTTGAGGTTAGAACATACTTTTCATTGATAATTTTTTTTAAATTTTTACCTAAAATCTCAGTTTCTTTATTTTCCTTAATACTATAGAAAACAAGACCTGTAACGGTTTCGATTAACAAATGATCATCGGTGAAAAAATTAATACTCTTTGCTGCAGGAAGATTTATAACTGCATCTGAGTTAATATCATTAAGCAGAAAATCATTTTTTCCATAACTGTTGTAATCGTTCTGTACAAAGTATCGCCCCGAAGGGCTGATACTTTTTATGGAAGAATTAAAATATGTACTGTATTTTTTGTTAAGCTCATTGACTTTTGCGGAATCCTGCCCATTCATCCAAAAATTAATTATCAGAAAGAACGATGCAATAATTCTAGTAACCATCATTCTGGGGGTTAAGTGCGGGATTGATCAAAAGTTCTTTTTCCGGAATCGGCAGGTATTTGAATGTGCTTTTCCACGATGGCTTTGCAGCAATCATTTTTTGATCCAGTTTTCCAAAATGTTTCAGGTCATAGAAACGCTGTCCCCATTCTGTAAAGAACTCATAACACCTTTCCTTTAAAATAAGATCCAGCAAAATATTTTTATCGGTCGTTGTCAGAACAGGCAGTCCTACCCTGCTTCTGATTTTATTAAGATCGGTCAATGCCTGCTGAACCTGACCTTTTTCCAGATATGCCTCTGCCCTGATCAGATAAAGCTCTTCAACACGAATAACCACAGAATATTCCAGTGTGGAAGCGGTATTAGTCTGCTGCTTGTACTTAAAAGGATAATAGTAAGTCTTTTGCGAAGTATCTTTAATTTCAGCGACCCATTTGGAGCGTCTGGCATCATTGACCTCAAATCCCGATATAAAATCAGCAGAAAGAGAAATAGTGGTTGGAGGTGCGGTACGAAGAATGTAGTAATTACCCTCCTGACTGTTATAGCCTGCGTCATAAGGCATCAGCTGCCATATTGCACTGGAACTATCTTTCAAAAACGTTTTTTCAATGGCTGTCTCCATTGGATACTGAGGACTGCTGATCACTTCGGAAGCATAAGCAATGGCATCATCCCATTTTTTCTGTTCGTACGATAATCTTGCAAGCAATGCTCTCGCTGCCATTTTTGATGGTCGCACCCGTAGTCCTTTAGTGTAATTCTCAGGAAGCAACCCCAAAGATTGAACGAGGTCATCTTTAGCCATCTGATACACTTCACTTTCCGTATTACGTACCGCAGTTTGATTAACCAGATGGTCAGTGGTTCTGATGTAAGGAATACCCGAAAACGTCTTAAGCAGATAACTGTGAATCAGCGCCCTAAGAAACAGGCATTCCCCCATCAGTTTATTGCGTAATGATGCAGTGATCATTGGTGATTCGTTCAGACCTTCTATAATCGCATTAATGTAATAAATCTGTTTGTAGGACGCTGTCCAAATGTTTAAAACCCTTGCCGAAGCAGCATTGTGCGTTAAAAGGTAAAATGTTGACACATCCGCAGTGGCAGCTCCGTGCGACATCAGTTCGTCGGTATAACATCCAAGATAAACTGACATTCCAGAAGAGCCTCCTGATAGAAAACCTGAAGCCTCTATGCCTGTTGCTGAAATACTGTAAGGGTTATTACCTGAAACCGATCCGGAGTTTTCTTCGGTCCATTGCCCATTTTTATAATGTCCTATTTTTGCTGTATTTCTTTGAAAACCTGCTTGCTCCTGTGATTGATTCCAACCCAGATTCAATGTCACATTACTTCCACCAGAAGTAGATTCGGAAATATCCCAAGTAACATTCAATGACTTGTCTGCGGCGTTATTTATACCTTCAGAAACGGCAAATGAAAAAGAATCTGAAACACCACCATTTGAAATATTTGCAGGGCTGTAATTATTGGCAGTTCCTATCGGCAGAGCTACAGAACCTCTAGCACCATCCAGATTTTCCACCACAACCTTACTATTTCCAGTAGTTACGACATAATTGGAAGTATCAGCACCGGTTATTTTTGACTGACTGCCTTTCAAATTCAGATTGCTGTTGTTTAGAATAATTTTGGATTCTAAAGTCACATTTCCCGAAACGTTTAAAATTCCATTGGTTAAGTTAAGAGGCGAAGAAACCTGAAGATCATTTGTGTAAGCCGTTCCGTCTATTTCTACATTTACAGAAGAAGGGAGCTTTGTATCATCTGTCAACATAGGTGTTGCGCCGGCGTTCCAGTTGTTTGGATTGCTCCATTTATTGTCCTGTCCTGCATTGTTGAAAGTAAAATCAGGATTGAACTTAAACAATTTTTTACCGTTTGCCTGATCTGCCAAGAAATACATTTCATCATTATAAGAGAAAAAACCCTTTGGCGAAGCATTATTGGGAAAAGTATAACCTGAAAAAGTCATAAATCCGGGGTAGATATCCTTGAATAATTCTGTATGCTGATCGTCCATCCGCCAAAGTTCACGACCGTAGATTTGGGTATCAGTTTTTAAGGAAGTAGGCGTGTAAAAAGTGTTTTTGAAAGCAAATGTATCCTGAGAAGAAACAAACAAACGTCCTGTGTTAACAGCTTTTACTCCTCCATCTCGACTCGCAAAATAGAAAGTGTATTCATCGCTTATGTTATAATTAAGCAACTTTGCATAAAGCAATCCTAAATCTGTTGCTGCAAGAAAATAGGTATTGGTTTGAGCTAAGTCTGCAATCTTTTTCAAATCAGAAAAGTCAGTGGTGTGATACAAAGCTTTGCCCAATGCAGATCCTAAATACATCTCTTTATTCGCATTAATATAACCATCAATCCCATCTATAGGTAAGGAAAGCGTTTTTGTACCCGAGGAAATGCCGTCTGAAGTATAACTAACCACATTGGCAATCTGATCATCAAAAGTGGCATAATAATAAAACTTCCCATTCAGCATTCCCAGAGAGGCAAATAATCTGGATTGAAACTGAGTTCCTGCAACGGTACCGTCAGTTGACCACATTTCCCAATAATTTGTAGATCCCAAAACTGTAAACATCATTCTGTTTCCGATCTTATCTATCGGCGAATAAGCGGCAGTTGAAGTATTCATCACTGCGTTTTCCATCAGTTTTACAGTACCTTCCGGCGTTCCGTTGGTGATCCAGACCGCACGTGTTCCCGGCGTGGGAGAAGAACTGAAAATAAAATCGCCACCAACAGAATTCTTGGCTACAACATTAGATTTAACGAATATTCCAAACTTTTAATATTGAAAAAATTCACAGGTGCTCCCTCAAAAGACCTTATTTTCACCGTTCCAGATTCCGTTCCGTCTGTGCGCCAGAGTTCATTGATACCTTTTGTTGAATTGATGAAAGTATAGGTTGTGAAATAAAGATATTTGTCATTCACTTTATAAGTCATTATCGTCGTCAAAGCTGAGTTCTGCGAAGAAGCCGATATATCTTTTACAGAGACCGGTGCAGAAGTGCTTGTATCCTTGTACTGTAAAAACGTTTTTTTTGCGGTGGTATCCTGGTAATAGTAGAAGAATTTGCCTTCAAATATCCTTTCTTTGGTATCGCCTCCAAAATCATTGGAAGCCGGTCCTGTGTAACCGAAGTTGTAAATTTCCGTCAATTGCGCCTGAAGTGCACTTGCGCATCCGAGCATAAAAATCAGTATAACTTTTTTCATTTCTATAATTTTTTTGTTAATAACTATTTATAAAGATTATTCCTGTATTTCTCCAACACCTTTGCACCGGCTGCAGACGTCATAGAATGTTCTTCCTGTTGCCCAGTCTTTCGGATCTTTTAGTTTTAAATTACTCAATGTGTACGGTGATTGAGCCGAAGGTAAATTATGACCGTTCAATTTATTTTCGTCAGAAGAGGGTTTGTCTTTCATATTATAAAATTTAAAAGCGCATCGAAATCAACATTTAAAATTGGGGTTGGGATAATTATCGCTCTGATCCTCCATCGAATTATCAATGCATACAAAATCCTTTTCTATCAAGACCCTGACCAATCCCGACTGCCCGTCAAATCCTACTCTATCTGTAGAAACCCATTCCATAATCTGTACATCAGGCATTTTCAGTACAATCTGATTTTCAATATATGATACAGAAATTTCACTATCCTCTGTACTTTCAATCTTATATATCAGAGAACGATTCATAAATTCTGTTGTGCAAGACACCGAACCAGTTTTTCCAAGCAGAGCAACTTCTGACTGTGTCAAACGAAATCTCACGGAATTATCTTTAATTCTAATTTTCATTATAAATTTTCTATTTTAAAATGGCTTCCCAAATGATAAATATTGAACCGATTCTCCCGAAGAAAACCAATCAGCGTCATATCAAATTCTTTAGCTAGATCAACCGCCAGACTGGAAGGTGCGCCAATTGCGGCAACGGCAGTTATGCCCGCCATTGCAGCTTTCTGAATCAGTTCAAAACTCGCCCGTCCACTGAGAACCAAAATATGATGATCAAGTGGCAAAAGATCCGAAGACAAAGCATAGCCTATCAACTTATCCAATGCGTTGTGTCTTCCGACATCTTCACGAATAGCGATCAAATTTCCGTTCAAATCAAAAAGACCAGATGCATGAATTCCACCGGTAGCGCTGAAGTTATTTTGAAATGCTTGTAGTTTTTCAGATAGCTGGTAAAATATGCTAAGCTCGATATTGTTAATTTCCCTTTTATTTTGCACATAAGCGCTAACCGTTCTGATAGACTCAATGGAGCCTTTTCCACAGACACCGCAACTGGATGTGGTGTAAAAGTTTCTATCGGTGTTCATCAGGTTTGGTGTGAAATGATCTTCAAGTTCAACTGTAATAGAATTTTCTCCAGAAGTTTTACAATCGAATTCTGGTCTTTCTATACTTTTAATCTGATTTTTACTCGTAATAACACCTTCAGTAAACAGAAAACCCGACGCCAATTCTGCGTCTTCTCCCGGAGTTCGCATGGTTACCGAAATATTTTTAGTTACCATTAAGTCCCCATCCCTATATGAAACCTTGATTTCTAAAGGCTCTTCAATGGAAATGTCATCCAAGTAAGGAATACTAAGATTCCCGCTGACCTTCAAAATTTCTATTCTCCTTACCGATTTACTTACTGCCGATTGGGTGTTCATATTCTATTCATTGTAGTAAAGGTATAAAATATAGCTTGATTTATAAAATTCAAAGTTCCATCAGTGCTTTCTTCATTACTGATCGGTAACAAAAAAGTAATTGCCCGTCTAGATTATTCCAGCTCCCACATAAATGAAATTTGCCTGACGACCTTTCAAAATAAGATTTCAGCGCTACATGCCTCTATGTTTCTTATCTTAGCTATTTTAGATTTAAACAGAAATCATTTTGGGTTTTAAGTCCATCACATCCGTAATTAAAAACTTCGTCAAATTCATCAGACAGACGATCAGCATCGACGACAAGTGAACTGAATATTGCTCTATCAAGATGCAGAAAAAGTCGGTGCGAAAAGGTACACTCGTTCTTATAAGAGGATGATTGCTCACTAGTATTTTCCATAGTCTCAAATAGGCTGCGATTTTTTTCTAATGGTAACTACTTTTTCAAATCTACTATTCTAAGACTTAAGCCCATTTCAGATTCTTTAAATTCTTTGTCAAATACAAAATGGTACATTATCCTTTTAACCTTCTTTGAAAATCTATCTGCCATCTGTAAAAAATAGTTTGATTTTTACACCTATTACAAAAAACGAGTTGAAGAAAATAATGTAGAATCTACAAAATTAGTCAATCAACTGATCCTGCAGGAACAAATTCACAGTAAAGTAGAAAAACAATCCATCAATGAAAAACACATTCTTCTAACTGTTTTTGTTGCTATTTTTTTCATAATTATCACGAGCTTTTTACTGTTTAAATCTTTAAAAAAAGAACGAATAATACGACTCTTAAAAATAGAAGCAACCAAAAATATTTAAAACTGATAATCAATTAATTAACTTAAAAATATCACTGTCAAAATCATAAATTTTCTACAATAAAGCTACTCAAACACTTGAGGTTTTTAAAATTAGTTATACTTTCGTCTAACAAAAATTTGAGTAGAAATGAAGAGACTTTATTATTTGATCTTTTCATTATTTGCTATCGCGAATGCGGATCTCAATGCCCAGACTTCCAGTACTGTTAGTTCATTCCCTTTTAAGGAAACCTTCGAAGCTGACAGCCCAAGTCGTTCCTGCTGGACACAACAGGTTATTGGCGGACACTTCCCAACTTATGATGGCTGGGTCTACAAAAAAGGTTCAGCTGGTGGTGCAGATTACAACATCGTAAATGCTCATTCCGGATTATTAAATGCAAACTCTCAGATTGCCGCCAACTCTCCCAATGCAAAAGTGAAATTAATAAGTCCAGTTATGGATGTTACAGGTTTACCAACACCAACTATTTCATTTTTCATGGGACAAGAATTAACATATTGGTAGCAGAAGCCATTTCTTGGTAATACGTCTACAAATGACCAGTCACTTAGTTTCAATTTCTACACAGCAAACCGCTCAGCTTGGGCTGTAACCAACGCTTTTGACCTCTCTGGTGACGACTACGAAATCACTTTTGATTGTGCAACCAGTAATGGACCTTTCATGACAAACTCAAATGGACCTGCGCCACAAGTAGTATAAACAGACAAATTTAAAATTCTGATCACGTCAGATAACGGATCAACCTGGCAAGAACTGAAAAACTGGGACAATCCTAATATGACTATTTCTAACTCTAGTAATAAAATAACAATGTAAAGTTTGCTTTCTACGCATCAGATGGTTCTACATTTTGTTGTGGAAGCAGACTATCGAATCTATGTTTACAATTTTAGAGTTCAAAAAAAACAACAAATGGCGGTCTCGGATAACCACAACTCAACTTTGGAGATATTTCCTAACCCGACAACTGACAAAGTTTCAATTAAGACAGATAAAACCATCAAGTCTATGGAACTGTACGACTTTACTGGTAAAAAGCTGCATACAGTCAATTCTAGAGAAATGGATTTGAGCAAAAATATAAAAGGAATATATTTACTTAAAGTTATATTCACAGATAGAACAACTTCTACTCAAAAAGTGGTAAAGCAATAAAAATCTTTTAGAATTTTGATACCTAATGAATTCTGATACGGATTTAAGTTTTATTTAATTTAAAAACTATTAACAAAGCACTTTCAAAAAGTTATTCATCAAGTCATAATTGATGATAAATGGGATTGGAAACCAATCAAATATTTTTCATACAATTATTACATTTTTTTAATTTAAATCAACTTTACTAGTAGAGTTGAATTTATGTTAATATCTTCACTTAGAATAGAATGATTATGGGTAGCTGTCAATTTTTATTAAGTCAACTCCGATTTGTAAACATATTTTAAAATCCAAATTGTGGTTAATTTTGCTACATCTTACTTGCTTTATTTCCCTTTGCTCTGTTTTTTTGGCAAGATGCTTAGCAACCCGACAGAGTTATTTTTCAAATTGGATTATAGCATTTTAATGCAAACTCGTAAGGATTTAAAATTGCATTTCTCCAGTTTCTAATACTATTTGTTTCAAATTGCTAAAGTTATTATTTAGCTAAGTTAATTAATCAACAGGGTTTACTTCTTTGAGCAGATATTGTTTGTCCAACTCAATTTTGAAGCATCCTAGAATAAACTCAGAATAATATAATTGCGCATTTAGAGACTTGGTACGTGAGTGCAGGTCCAACTTTTCAGTAAGAATGACTTTGCTTTTATAAACAATTGATAAATAACAATGTAGTTTTCCGTTAGTAGCCTTGGCAGCGCTGTCATATCCTGTAACTGCCATAGACCAATCTGAATGATAGAGCTCTCCTACTTTCAAAGCCATTTTCTCAGCAACTTCCGCAGACACAAAATCTATTGAAGTATGGTCTTTCATAATGTTTAGGACATTGCTTGCATCATCCAAGGTATAGGCAGTTAGACCGCCCCTGTAAAACTGGGAGGCATTTTTCATCTGTGAAAAAGAGAATTGAAGAAATCCTGAGGTCACTCCTTCTGCAATGGCTACGCTCTCACCGTTCCGACGTAATTCCTTTCCTATATAATGAAGCAGGTTTTCTAACTCAATAAAAAAATAGATGAGAGAACGGACGGATATTTCATCGGCATTTACACCAATCTGGGAAGGTCTTACGATCATTATTAAACTGTTGATAAAGTTAGTATAATTCAGCTTTACAATAAGTGAACCATTAAAATTATAAGTTTTAAAAAAAATGGTATCGATAGACGCCCAAAAAAGAACTATGGTAAGAAAAACAAGATTATTATTTAATTAGGTTTCTAATTTTATCCAAACCATTATGATTGTATAATAAAGTCAAGCTAAAAGGCTAATGTTTTCTTAAAACAAGTTCTGTAACCTTTGACAGGCATCATTATTGCAAAAATTGAGGTACACTAAAAAATATTTATTATGAATAATGACAAGACTATCGCAGCGTTAAATGACCTGCTGAACATTACAAATGACAGAATCGCCGGATTCGCAAAAGTAGCAGACAAAGTATGGGACAATTACTCAGAATTAAGACCAGCTTATGACACTATGGTAAGAGAAGCCTCTGAGATGAAAAGTGACCTCATCAGTCTGATCAATAGTAAAGGAGGTAGCCCAGATGACACCACAAGTGTTTCGGGCGCAATACACAGAGCTTGGATTGATCTAAAAAACTCTCTTGCTGGCGATAAAGCAGAAAGTACGTTGGAAAATGTCGTTTTTGGAGAAAAAGCTGCAATCGAAGCTTACGAGAATGCCTTGGAAAGCGGAGATCTATGTTTAGAAAGCACAACTGTTGTAAATCAACAACTTGGAAAACTGAGAGCATCGTATGCAAAATTTGATGCATTGGAGCGCGTCCATTAATATTAAATTTCAGTAATGAAATCTGGAGATAAGAGTCTTTACTTATCTCCTTTTTTATTTCATCCCTAATGAATCTTTTTGATTAATTACTAAAAACACACTTGTCTTAGAATGCTGATTTTAAAGCATCTGGCATATCAATGTTAAAAACCAAATCATCATATTATGAGTAATCAAATATTAAACAAACCAACCGTATTAGAAGATCCAAGAGATAAACATCCAAAACCACCTTTTAATAAGCAGTTTCAGCTATTCCCAGGTCTGGCAGGAAAAATGGATCCAATACCGGATCACGGTGAGAAAACTTACGTAGGTTCCGGACGTCTCGCTGGCAGGAAAGCATTGATAACCGGCGGAGATTCGGGAATTGGTCGGGCAGCAGCTATTGCTTTTGCACGAGAGGGCGCAGATGTTGCCATCAATTATCTTCCTGAAGAAGAATCCGATGCCAGGGAAGTTATTGCTTTGATTGAAGAAGCAGGCAGAAAAGCTGTTGCCATTCCAGGCGATATTAGAGATGAAAGTTTCTGTAAAAAACTGGTCAATGATGCGGCAGACGGACTCGGTGGATTAGATATACTTGTGAATAATGCCGGTCATCAAAAAAGTAATGAATCTATTTTGGACATCAGTACAGAAGCCTTTGACCGTACCATGAAAACCAACATCTATGCACCATTCTGGATTACAAAAGCAGCTTTGCCACATCTGAAGCCTGGCTCAAGTATCATCGGATTGTCATCTGTGCAGGCTTATGATCCTTCTGCCGATCTCTACGATTATGCCCAAACCAAAGCTGCAACAACAAGTTATGTGAAGTCTCTTGCGAAACAACTTGGTCCCAGAGGCATCCGCGTCAACGGCGTAGCACCTGGCCCAGTATGGACGGCTTTGGAAGTCAGCGGCGGTCAGACACAGGAAGACCTGGTCAAGTTCGGAGATGATACTGTATTTGGAAGACCTGGCCAGCCTGCAGAACTAGCATCTATATTTGTGCAATTGGCAGACAATACGGGAAGCTTTGCGACCGGTCAGATCTATGGATCAGCTGGAGGAAGCGGACAGCCTTAACAAATTAAAAGGTCATCAGATTCGATGACCTTTTTTGTTTCAAAAATTTTATCTCAAAAAATCTGACTCACATCATGATCGAGTCATTGAAAAGCAATAGTTATGTTGGATGGCAATTGCTTAGAAATTGGAACCACGATCCGAATGATCTTAAAACAATTAATTCAAACCTTGACTCTGTTGAATTTGTTTGATTAAAATCTTTAGTTTTCCTGAGATACACAAACTCTTCAACTGCAATTAGACATTTTTAATAATTGAAATAATGAACAACTGAAAATAAATGTTATTATTTTTATTTGTAAGCAGTTAATTTAATTTTATCTCTTAAAAAAAATCCGCATTCTCTGTTGTATTAGGAGCAAGGATGTAGCTTAAACCTTGGGAAGCGGATTTTCTCTATAATTCTTTTCTTTTATCGGATTCTTTAAAAAAATTACGTTTAAAAGAACAGAGCTTCATCACTATTAATTATTAAAGACAACAAACTGCTTTTAGAAAAATATTGGGAAAACCATCAGAACTTATCCTTGATGAATTCTCTTTCGATGGCATAAGGTATATTATTTATTTTCCATCCATTGCACCAACAATTTTCTTTCGGCAAAGTACCATTTGTCATCGTTTTTTTTGTATTTGTCTAGATACTTGATCGCTGCAACCATTAACGTTTCTTGATTATTGGTATTATTATAATGAAATGCTCTGCAATAGACTAAACCTTCCGCTTCAGTTTCACTTACAAATGTTACACTTGATTGACCGTTAAAGTGCATCGTTTTTGAAAATGGCGATAAGCTGTCTACAAACAATTGCTTTAAATTATCTTTCCCGTGAATAGTCTGTGTAGGAATTTGCGACGTAGAATCATAGTACACCTCCAGCTTATAATCATCAGCAAATAACGCTACTTGCTTGTCGGTTTCTTTTGCATCAGCAAAAAATGCATAGTTGTCTACCAGTTCACGGATGGAAAATTGGTTTTCTATTGCTGTAATTTTTTCTTCGGTATTCATATTATTTTGATTTTTAAAGTTCATAGATTTTCGACATAAACTGAATGTATTCAGCTTCTTTCAGTTCTGTTCTTGCGCCAATCCAAGAATCAGCATCTTTCCCGATGATATAACGCAGTTGATTTGTTTCGTCCGTAACGGATTCATAAATTGTAGCTGCCACTTGTTCTGCAGTGGCCATTCCGGCGTGCATCGAGTCAAACTTAGCAATAAACTTGTCGGTAAAAGAGTTGTAATCGTTTAGTGAGTTATTAAAACCAAATTTCTCTTCCGCTGTTTGATGAAAGGTCGTTTCGACACCACCTGGTTCGATCAGTTTTATCTTGATACCTTGAGAAGAAAGTTCATAATAAAGCGATTCACAAAAACCTTCTATGGCAAATTTTGATGATGCATACATAGAAACCATAGGCATTCCTACTCTTCCTGCAGCAGATGAAATGGTGGCAATGATGCCGCATTTATTTTTGCGAAAATGCGGTAAAATGGCTCTGGTTACCTTCATTGTTCCAAATACATTTACCCGAAACTGTTCTTCTATCTGCTCGTTGGTAAGTGCTTCAAACAAACCAAATTGTCCAAATGCGCTGTTATTCAATAAAACATCTATCTTTCCAAATCGTTCGATAGCTTTTTCAAAAGCTTCATTAATCGTATTATCATCCGTAATGTCTAATGCGGTCACCAATACATTAGGAAAATTATTGAGCTCTTTTTCGTTTTCCGGTGTTCGCATTGTGGCAATCACATTCCATCCTTTTGATATAAATAGCTTTGCTGTTGTTCTTCCAATACCTTTTGAAGTGCCGGTAATTAAAATTGTTTTTGTCATTTTATATTTTATTATTTCCTAAACAAAATTATAAAGACAGCACTTAAATCAAGTTTCTAAAAAGTCCAAAAAAAGTTTTCTGAAAAGTTCAAATCCTAATCAAGACGCAAACTTTCAGTTGGTGTAATGCCATATTTTTGTTTGAACGCTGTATAAAAGTGTGATAAATTTTCAAACCCCAATTCTAAATAAAAATCAGAAGGCTTTTTATTTTCGTTATGCAGCAACTGGTAAGCTTTTTCCAGTCTTTTTTCCTTTATCCACTTGGCTGGCGTTTGCTTGAAAGATAGAAAGAAATCCCGTTTAAAAGCTGAAAGACTTCTTCCGGTTTGCAGGGCAAAATTTTCTAATGGCGCATTGAACTGATAATTTTTCAGCATAAAATCCTCTAGGTCAATCTTGTAAGGCTCTGAAAAATCAAACAAAAAATCACTGATATTCGCGTTTAAATTTAATAGTAACTCAACCGCTTCCATGACTTTTGTAAAATTCATTTCAGAAGTTGTATGCTGCTGCATTTCAATATATGGCATTAATGATTCGAAATAGGATTTCAGAAAGGCATCCGGCTTAATGACCTGATTATACTTTCCCCTGAATTTTAAAGGATTTAGAATGTCTTTTTGGTGGGCAATTTCTTTTAAAAATGACGTATTAAGGATGATGGATATTACTTTATATTCTTTGTCGTTACCTGGTACTTTCAATGATTTGGCAAATTGATTTTTGTGAGCCAGCAACAGTCGGTTCTTTTTTAAAACCAAGTTCCCGCTTTGATGGAAAATATGGGTTTCGCCACTGATTTGATATGCCAGAATATGCTCAGCAATAAACTGATCATTTCCCCACTGATTGGTAGATGTGCAAGAATATACAAACGAATTTTCCGCCCGAGGTAATACTTCTTCCATTATTGAAATTGCAAAAGCTGTTGATGATAAGCTTCATTTCGGGCCGCAGTATTACTATCCAAAAGCATTAGAAAGGCCATCAATAATATGATTGAAATGCTGGATGCCCGCCAATTGGGTGATGACATAAAAAGCAAAATAAAACTTGCCAAAATAATGATTGCCGGCAAAACCCTTAACACCATTTTAAAATCACTTTCAGATTTTGCGGTGCGTTCAATCTCTTTTTGAATAAAAGCTGTCGGATTTGCTTTGTAATCTTTTTCAAAATTTTCTATCCGTGGTTTATTGGCAAAATATAAACCTGCTCCTATGGTTATAAGCAAAACTGCACAAATCATTAAGGGGATTACAAACGCTTTTGCCATTGCCGTTTTGCCCCAATAATAAAAACCAATGGAGCCAATAAGTACCAAGATACTAAATGTCCAAACCATTTTAGCAGAAAATAATTCAGCTCTTGCCCAGTCCTGACTTAATTTTAATATATCCATTCTATTCTCTTTTTTATAACAAATATAAAAAAATCGCATTTTTTTCTACTTTCTTAAACGTCCAAATATTGATTTCTAAAAAGTTCAAAATGAACATAATGAATTCCAAACTCTGTAAGCATTTAAACTTAGCTTGACGAAAATTTAAAAATAGCTTAAATTAGCAATATCAATTTAGGAAAAAAAATATGGATATGTTTAAGCAGCTCATCAACCACATCACTAAAAAAGTATCATTAACCGAGGATGAAGCAAATGAATTTATCTCTTATTTCAAAGTGACAAAAATCAAGAAGAGACAGTTTATTGTACAGCCGGATTTTGTTCCTAAATATAGAAATTATGTAGTAACGGGCGCATTCAGAGCTTATGTTATTGCTGATGAAGGCGAGGAACATACCATTCAGTTTGCTGTTGAAGATTGGTGGATTTCGGATTACAACGCTTATATATCACAACAACCGGCATCAATGTTTGTAATGGCTCTGGAAGATAGTTCTATTCTTCAGATAGATTATGAAAGTGAACAAAAATTAAAAGCAGTCAACCACAAATACGAAACTTTTTTCAGAAAGATGGCAGAAAGCTCTGTCGCCGCTATGCAGAGAAGACTCATCAGCAACCTTACGAAAACTGCCGAAGAACGTTATCAGGAATTTGAACAAAAATACCCTTCAATAGCCCAACGTGTTCCCCAATACGCGCTGGCTTCATTCCTGGGAATGACCACCCAATATATGTCTAAGCTCAGGAACATCAGGGTTTCCAAAAAAAGTTAATCTAGTTTCACTTTTTATGTTCAACTGGTTTCTGTTGATTTCGTAATCTAGTTGATTGTACTCAAAGCGGCCAGTGCCGCATCTTTGCAATGTCAATAATGACAAACAATTTACATACAAAGTTTATGAGTACAACAGACAAAAGAACATTTTCAGTTCCAACACGCAGCGAAGTTTCTTCAAATAACCAAAACATCTTCGACAACCTTCAAAAAGGCCTTGGTTTCGTGCCGAATCTATATGCCTATTTTGGCAAAAATGATACCGCATTAGGCGATTATCTTAGTTTACAAAATCGTAAAAGCACTCTTAGACCCAAAGAAAGAGAAGTGATCAATCTTGTAACAAGCCAGATGAACGGTTGCCGTTACTGCCAATCTGCTCATACGGTTTTGGGTAAAATGAACGGTTTTTCCGAAGATAATATTCTAGAAATCCGTAGCGGCAAAGCTTCTTTTGACACGAAATTAGATGCTTTGGCAAAATTCACGGCTTCTGTAGTTGAAAATCGTGGTAAAGCCACTCAGGAAAGCATCGACACATTCTTTGAAGCTGGTTACACTGAAGCCAATCTAATCGACGTGATTATGGTAGTTGGCGACAAGATTATCAGCAATTATATCCACAACCTTACCCAGCTTGAAATCGATTTTCCATTAGCTGATCAATTATAATTAACATTCAATTATTCAAAAAATGAAAAATACAGAAAACTTTCAGCTGGAGACCCGTTTGAAAAAACATAGAGATTTTTGGGGTTCCAAATTAACGCCTGCCGAAAATGAAACGATGGAAAGACATATTGAATTTCTCCGAGAATCGGGAGCGTTGGACAAAGTGTTAAAAAAAGGAGATCAGGCGCCAGAATTCAGTCTCAAAAACCAAAATGGTGATATCATCTCATCATCTGGATTATTAAAAGATGGACCTTTGGTGGTTAGTTTTTACAGAGGAAGCTGGTGTCCGTATTGTGTGGAAGAAGTACGAGCCCTAGACCTATTCTATCCTGAAATTCAGGAACAAGGAGCAAATCTGGTTGTAATATCACCACAAAGTTTTGCACGAACAGAAAAGCAGGCAGAAGAACTGCATCTAAAGTATAGCCTGCTTGTCGACGATGACAACAGAACCGGAAAAGCTTTTGGGTTGGTGTACGAATTTCCTCAATATTTAAGGGATTTATACACTGAAAGGTTTAACAACAATATTCAGGAAATCAACGAGGGTTCTGCCTGGGAACTTCCAATTCCTGCACGATTTATAATTGGACAAGACGGAAAAATCTTAGATGTTCTGGTAGATCCGGATTACCGTTTCCGTCCGGAACCGATGACCACGTTAGAATTTATTAAAAACTTAACGAAATAGACATGTCCACAGAAAAATCACGCCCATTAAACTTAAAAATGATTAGATCTCCATAAATTGTTGGCTATTAGATTGGATACAGTTCGAGTGATTGGTATCTTGATAGTGCAAAAAATATATTCGAGATAATTTACTATTTTTAATCAACTTATTTAATCTATCGATGAACAACAAAATCAACTTACGAACAGCCGTCACTGTATCCTATTCAGAAATTATGACACCAGTGGAATTGTTTCAAAACCAAATACTGAGACCGATTCTAAAGTTACAAAACGATTTGTGTCTAACTTTATTTATGAATTATGCAAAGCGCCAAAAACCCGATTTTGAAACTTTATCAAAAGAAAAAAAAAGTGTTTTCATTGAAAATAGTTTACAGAAAGATATTGGACTAAAAAATAATTTTATTGGAATAGTGGTTGGAATGCTGACACAAGATGAGTTGGAAATATATCTTTCCGAAATGAAAGAACTTAACAGACGAATAATTACGATGATGATCAAGAGATTACAAAGTCATATTGGATAATATGATCTAAGTTTGGAGGTGTATTTTACTTAAATTATTCCTAAACCTTCCTGACTTAAGTCAGTTTGTACGATTATTGGTATTAGTATATAAAATAACTTGTACAATGCTAAAAAAAGGAGATAATGTCATTTGGAAATTTCAGAATGGCGAAACACACGGTTCTATAACCAAAATTCATACTAAGGATTTTGTATTTATGGGTAGACAAAGAAGAGCATCAGAAAAAGATCCTCAATATGAAGTAATAAGTGAAAAAACTGGTAAAACCGCTGTACATAAAGAATCCGCACTAAAGAAAAGATAAATGATCAATTATATGTCACGATTTTTTTTATAAATCCGTCCTTACTTCAATCTCTAATTAAGTTCAATCTTCCTTAATTTTGAACTGGAATATGACAAACTTCTCCAAATATAAATTTTCGGATGATAAAAAGAAATCGAATTTATCTGGATAATAATGCGACTACAAAGGTTGATTCTCGTGTATTGGAATCGATGTTGCCTTTCTTTACAGATTTTTATGCTAATGCAAACAGTTCTCATCTCGAAGGTTTGAGCCTGAATGAATCCGTGGAAACGGCAAGGTGGCAAGTAGCTGACCTAATCAATGCAAAGAAAAATGAAATTATTTTCACATCAGGTGCAACAGAAGCTATCAATTTGGCAATAAAAGGTTTACAACATCTATCTCGGAAAAGAATCATCACCTTCACAACTGAACACAAAGCAGTCTTAGATACTTGTGCTTATATGCAAAACCAAGGTTATGAAGTCGAATATATCCCTGTAAGGACTGATGGAGGTATAGACACTGAAATTTTCACAAATGCAATTAATGATGAAACTTTACTTGTGATTGCGATGCTTTCTAATAATGAAACCGGAAACATCCACGACATCAAAACAATTGCTGAAATTGCACATTCTCACGGTGCGTTTTTCCTTTGCGATACCACACAATCGATTGGGAAAATTTCGGTTGATGTCAGTGTTCTCGGCATTGATATGTTAACGATTTCTGCTCATAAATTTTATGGGCCGAAAGGAATTGGTGCACTTTACGTCTCCAACAAATCCAAACTAAAATTGAATCCTCAAATTCACGGTGGAGGTCAGCAAGGAAATTTGCGAAGTGGAACTTTGAATGTGCCTGGGATAATAGGTTTGGGAAAAGCCTGCGAAATTGCCAAATCTGAAATGAGAGATGACGAATCGAGAATATATAAACTCCGCAACAAACTGGAAGACGAATTACTGAAAATCGAGGGCAGTTTTGTCAATGGATCTACACACGAAAGAATTTACAATACGTCTAACATCTGTTTTCCGGGTGTTTTGTCTGAGCAGCTTATTTTGTCCTTGGGAAACATTTCGGTTTCAAATGGCTCGGCTTGTTCGGCTGTCACATCAAAGCCATCGCACGTTTTGAAAGCCTTGGGATTATCGGATGAAGATGCTCTATGTTCTATTCGTTTTAGTTTGGGCAGATTTACAACAGAGGAAGAAATAGACTTTACCATTAAAAAAGTTACTGAAATCGTAAGCCAATTTCGGGCATAAAAAATCCCGCTCGGTACGGCGGGATATAATCTTTATATATTACAAAAGCTTATCAAAATGAATCGGGAGGTCGTAGATTCTTTTACCAGTAGCGTGAAAAACAGCATTGGTAATTGCAGGAGGCATTCCTACGCCGCCAATCTCACCAACACCTTTTACTCCTAGATCATTGACAAATTTGTCATTCTCCTCTACAAAAATCACTTGCAGATCCTGAATATCTGCGTGGACGGGAATATGGTACTCGCCTAAATTGGCATTCATATATTTTCCAAACTGATGATCCAAAATGGTTTCCTCGTGCAGCGCTTTGCTGATACCCCAAACCATTCCGCCCAAAACCTGACTTTCTGCTGTTTTAGGATTGATGATTTTTCCGGCTGCGACTGCTGTCACGGCTCTTTTTACCTCAATCATTCCCAACTCTTCGTCCACTTCCACTTCAACAAAAACCGCACTGTGCACGGCTCTTGCCTTTTTCCCATAAGTTAAAGGATTTGGCATAGCAGAATTGGTTGTCTTGACTGGTTGTCCATCATTCAGTGCTAAAACATCTATAATCTTAATCTGAATCTCAGGATTTTCATTAAGGCTTATAATGCCATTTTTAAATCGAACGTCTTTAAACTTGGCATCACTCAAAACAGAATCCTTCATATTTTTTGCCAGCTTAAATATTTTTTTATTCAAGGCCTGACAAGCATTTTGTACAGCAGGTCCAATGGTTGCTGTAGTAAAAGAACCTCCCTGAATTGGTGCGAAAGGCATTCTACTGTCAGCATAAGAGAATGTAATATCTTCAATCGGAATGCCTAATTCGTCTGCTGCTATCTGTGTCATAATGGTTAAGGTTCCTGTCCCGATATCGGTAACTGCACTTTTGATTTCCACTTTTCCATCTGGCGTCATTATCGCTTCAGCACGTCCAAAAAGCCGGTTTGCATCCCACATTCCCGTTGCCATACCATAACCAACGAGTTTATTACCACGCTTCATACTTCTTGGTTCTGGGTTTCGTTCATTCCAACCAAATTTTTCTGCGCCTTGCAGAAAGCATTCTTTTAGTTGCTTGCTGGAGTATTCTTTGTCACTGCTCTTATCGATTTCTGAATAATTGATGAGCCTCAATTCCACAGGGTCAATCTTCAGTTGATAGGCAATCTCGTCCATCGCAACTTCAATGGCGTGCATTCCGGTACTTCCGCCGGGAGCACGCATATCCAAAGGACTGTAAACGTCCAAAGGAACAATTTCGTGTTCGAGTAAAGTGTTTGCAGCCGGATAGAGCATATTCGCCCAGTTTACCACAATTTCCACGTAATCTTCAAAACGGGAAGTTTCGCCGATTGCTTTGTGAAAGATGGCATTGACTCTTCCTGATTCATCAGCTCCAAATTTGGTATGTTGCAATGTAGGAGGCCGATGTCCAATCATATACATCTGAGCTCTGTCCAAAGTCACACGCACATTTCGTTTTAAAGCCAAAGAAGCCATTACGGCCATAAAAAGCTGATGCTGAGGTCTGAGACCTGAACCAAAACCACCGCCCACAAATGGTGAAATGACCTGAACGTTTTTCATTTTCAGTCCAAAAACATTGGCAACATACATCTGTGAATTTATTGTTCCCTGGGTTTTATCGTAAACTTTTAGTTTATCTTTTCCTTCATAAATCACCGTTGAAGCATACATTTCCATCGGATTATGATGCTCCGTTCCGTGACTAAAGTGACTATCGACTTTAATATGCGAATTTTCGTATTCTTTCTCAAAATCGCCTTGAGGTTTCGGTGGCGGCGGTTTAAGCATTGAAGCCAAACCTTTCTTGGGATTTCTGGATTTTTCAAGATTTGTTTTTAAATCTGTCTCAAATTTTTCATCCTCTTCATAAACAAATTTAATTTTTGTGGCCGCATATCTCGCCATTTCAAACGTTTCCGCAACCACCAGACCGATGGGCTGACCGTTATATCTGATTTCATTGTCATTCAAAGGTTTGAAAACAGTTCCTGGTGGAGCGTCCATATCTGCGTATTTGAAATCAAACCAAGCGGTTGACGGTTTATTTTCGTGGGTGAATATCTCTATTACGCCAGGTAATTTTTTTGCTTCAGAGATATCGATTGATTTTATTTTTCCTTTGGTAATCGTGCTGTTGACCACATATCCGTAAAGCAAATCTTCCGCATCGTACTCTCCTGCGTACTTCGCACTTCCGGTCACTTTCAAATGACCTTCTAAACGGCTGATGGGTTGTCCGATTGTTGGTTTATTTTCCATAATTGTTTTGATTGAAAGTGTAAATTTATAATGATGGTTTTGCTCCCGGTCGTTGTGATTCAGGATTTAATGCCATCATACAGTTTCGGATGATTGCTCTTTTAGCTAAATCGATTTTAAAACTGTTGTGTTCAAAACCGGTTGCACCTTGAAGAATCAGATCAGCTGCTGCAGAAAAGTTTTCTCTGTTTGGCTCTTTATTCCTTAGAAAATCTTCCGCTTCTTTCACGCGCCAAGGTTTATGAGCAACGCCACCCAAAGCTATTCTTGCTTCTTTAATTATATTATTTTCTAACATTAAACCAGTAGCAACCGAAACCAACGCAAAAGAATAAGAAGCTCTGTCTCTCAATTTTAAATAGGAATAATTTTCAGAATATCCATTCTCTGGAAGTTTAATTCCTGTAATAATTTCGCCCTGTTCTAAATTATTATCAATGTTAGGAGTATCACCCGGAAGTCTGTGAAATTCGGAAAACTCGATTTGTCGTTCACCATTCGGCCCGGAAACAATGACAATCGCTTCCAAAGCAGCGAGAGCCACGCACATATCAGAAGGAAAAACGGCAATGCAGTTTTGATTGTGACCCAGAATCGCGTGAATCCTGTTGTAACCAGTGATGGCTGAACAGCCCGACCCAGGTTCGCGTTTGTTGCACGGCGTATTGATATCGTAAAAATAATAACATCTTGTACGCTGAAGGAGATTGCCACCGTTGGTCGCCATATTTCGGATTTGTGCCGAAGCGCCTGCCAAAATTGCTTTAGAAAGTAATGGATAATTTTCTTCTATAATTGGATGATAAGCGGTGTCCGCATTGGTCATCAATGCGCCGATTCTGATTCCTCTATCAGGAAGTTCAATAATATCATCAATTCCTGAAATTGAGTTGATGTCTACCAAGGTATCAGCTTCTGTGACGAAGTATTTCATCAAATCCAGAATATTGGTACCGCCAGCTATTAATTTGTTTCCTTTGCTTTTTTGAGTTGAAGAGATGGCACTTTCAACATCTCCGGCTTTTGTAAAATCAAAATTATTCATAAGATGCATTTTCTTTTACTGCCATCACAGCGTTAATAATTCCTCTGTTTGCACCACATCTGCACAGATTGCCGCTCATCAGCTCCTGAACTTCTTCTCGCGTTCTGGCTTTATTTTCATTCAATAGACCGACGGCACTGCAGATTTGTCCAGGAGTACAATAACCGCACTGGAAAGCATCGTGGTCAATAAATGCCTGCTGAATGGGATGTAATTCTCCATCTTTGGCAATTCCTTCAATGGTTGTGATTTCGGTATTTTGTTTCATCACCGCCAGACTGAGACAGCTTAAAACCCTTTTACCATCTATCAAAACGGTACAAGCTCCACATTGCCCGTGGTCGCAACCTTTTTTGGTTCCTGTCAAATTGATTGTATCCCGCAACGCATCGAGCAGCGAAACCCACTGCAACACTTCCAGATGATGTGCCTTGCCATTAACATTGAGTGTAATGGATCTTTTTTCGGTAATATTCATAAATCTGAGATTTGGTGTAACTCATACATTACAAATAGAAAGCCGTTATGATGGCATAACGGCTTATGATGTAATAATTAATCTTATTTATAATAAAACCAATTAAGATATTGTAAAAGATGAGTTGAAATCAGTGAATTTTATTTTCATCAAGCTGAAAAACGTGCAGAATTTGAGGAAACAAAGCTTCCATAGATTCTTCTACTGCTTTTTTGGAACCTGGTAAAGTCAGTACCAACGTTTTTCCTGAAAAACCTGCCACGCCTCTTGAAAGCATTGCGGTTTTAATTCTCTGTTGTCCGTAGTTTCTTGCGGTTTCCATAACACCTGGAATTTCACGGTCTATCAATGGCAAAACGGCTTCCGGCGTGACATCACGTGATGAAAGACCTGTTCCGCCTGTAAAAATGACTAAGGCAAAATCTTTCTCTTTAAAACCAATTAAAGAAGATTGAATGGTATCAAAATCATCAGGGATAATTTGGTAATCAATATTTTTTATCTGATATTTTTCCAAAGAAGTACAAATTGCATTTCCTGAAGTATCTTCTTTTTCACCATTAAAAGCAGAATCTGAACAGACGATTACTGCCGTTTTTAAATTTGAATTGATGAATTTGCTATTGTCTGATTTTCCGCCCGTTTTTTCCAGCAAACGGATGTTTTGAATTTCAACCTGTTTATCAATTGGTTTCAGCATATCGTACATCACCAAAGCCGCTACAGAGGCACCGTGCATCGCTTCCACTTCTACTCCGGTTTTGTAGATCGTATGAACTTCGACAAAAATAATGACCGACAAATCTTCTATTTTGTAAGTTACAGAAGTAAATTCCACAGGTAATGGATGGCAATCGGGAATAACATCGCTTGTTTTCTTGACTGCAAATAATGCCGAGGCTCTGGAAAATTCAAAAATATCGCCTTTGGGAACGGTTCGGTTTTCGATGGCCGAAATGGTTTCCTGAGATGAAGTTTTCACTGTCGCTGTTGCAATCGCTTTTCGAAGTGTGGATGATTTATGTGTGATATCGACCATATTATTGATTTATTTTCCACTGATGGGAATCGTCGTTAAAAATTTCTCTTCCCCAGATCTGGAGCTCTGATTTGATGCGTTCCACCGTTTCATTGCAGGCTTCCATCGCCGCAATTCTGTGTTTGGATGAGGTAAAAACGAAAAGGCATATTTCGCCAGCTTTCACAATTCCCAAACTATGATGAACGTGCATACATGTCAGTTCATATTTCTCAAATATTTCCTCACGAATTTCGTGCATCTTTTCCAAAACCATTTCTTCATATGCAGTATATTCGATGGCGGTAACGATTTTTCCATCAATAACATCTTCACGAATCTGTCCGAGAAAAATGCTGTGCGCCCCGATTTCTTTTTTTGAGCTGTGTTTGGCGATGCTTTCAGAAATAAAAGCCGGACTGATGGGTCCTTTTGTGAATATATTTTTAATCGTTCTTTCCATTTTCTTTTTGACGTAATGTGGTGATTCCACCTTTCAGATGGCATATTTTTCTTTGATGTCCGAAATGTTCCAACAAAATCTTCGCCGCTTTCAAACTTCGTGTTCCACTCTGACAGAAAAGAATTAAATTTTTATTTTCGATTTCAGACAATCTATGAGTTAATTCGGATAGCGGAATCTGAATATGCCTAAAATCTGCTTCGGGCAGTTCCCCCATTTCCCTAACATCGATGGTTAAAGTATTTGAATCTGATATTTTTTCAATAAAGTCATCTGGACTTAAATCTTCTATATTTTTTGTTGAGATTCCGCAAAGAAAATTGTAATCCGTCAATTCGAATGCTTCCCTGTTTTTTGGAATCAGATTTTCAACCGAATTTTCGTTGGAAACATTGACCGTAAAAATCTCGTAGTTAAGCATATTGAATGTCAAAAGTTTTCCATCTAAATTTTCGCCTAAACCAGTAATCAATTTAATCACTTCATTGGCCTGCATCATCCCAATCATTCCGGGAAGCACACCTAAAACGCCTACTTCATTGCAATTCTGCACATCCTCCGTTTTTGGTGGATTTGGGAAAAGATGACGGTAATTGATGCTATTTTCGGTTTTTGGATTGGTATTAAAAACCGCAACCTGACCTTCATATTTATAAATAGCTCCGAAAATCAGAGGTTTTTCTAAAAGTACGCAGGCATCATTAATTAAATATCGCGTTGCAAAATTATCGGTACAGTCAACAATAACTTCGTAGTCAGAGATGATTTCCCAAGCATTTTTTGAAGTTAATTCCAGCGGATAAATATTAATGCTGATTTCCGGATTTAACTGTTGAAGTTTTTGCAAAGCCACTTCAACTTTCTTTTCTCCAATATCATCGGTGGAATACAAAGTCTGCCGCTGGAGGTTGCTTAATGAAACAACATCGTGGTCAACGATTCCAATTGTACCAATTCCTGATGCCGCCAAATATTGCAGGACAGGACAACCTAAACCGCCTGCACCAATCACCAGAACTTTAGAATTCAGCAATTTTTGCTGTCCTTCAAAACCGAAGTCAGACAAAATATAATGCCGGGAATATCTTTCGTTGTAATTTTCCATTTTATCCTCCTGAGTAAGGTGGCATCAGAGCCACAACATCATTTTCATTCAAAATCATATTGTTTTGCACCAGTTTTTTATTGACCGCAAAAGCTATTTTCTTACCCGAAAGTTCGGGAAATTTTTTAATTAAATTTAATTTTAAAGAATCCAAATCTGTTGTTTGCAGCATTAATTCTTTTCCTGTAATTTCGGCAATCTGACCGAATGCGATGACTTTAATATTCATAAATAGCAACTTTCATTTTTAAGCTTTTGTCAATAATAATTTATAAGATGCCAGTAGTAAAACGGTTGCCAAAACATATTTTAAAATATTCTGGTTGAATTTTTTTGAGCCGAGATAAGCCCCTAACAATCCACCGCTGAAAGCTACCGTTACATACATCAACATATTTTCATTCAACGAAATACCTTTGGTAATCATCCCGCCAAGTCCTGCAATGGAGTTGACAAAGATAAAAGCAGCGCTGATAGCGGCGGTCTGTTTCTGATTGGTCCAGCTAAGCAGCAATAAAATGGGTGAAAGAATGATACCGCCACCGATGCCTATCATACCGGAAAGAAGCCCGACTACTCCACCAATTATAATTGATATTGTAATATTGTGAGGTTTCAGTTCGCTGTCTTCTACATTTTTGAAAAAGAAAAAACGGATGACTGGGAATAATAGTAAAACGCCAAGAATTTTTTTGTAAATGTTTTCTTCCACGGTAATCATTCCGCCGATAAATGCCAGCGGAACAGAGGCTGCAGCAATCGGAATGAAAAGTCTTTTTGAAAAATATCCACCGCGATAATACTGGATGAAAGAAGTCAATGAGACAAAAAGGTTGAGCATCAAAGCGGTTGGTTTCATCTCCTCCGGAGCAACGCCGTAAAGCGCCATCAATGCCAGATAACCGCTCGCACCGCCGTGTCCGACAGCAGCGTACAGAAATGCGACCAAAAAAAGAATGACATAAAATATTTCTACAGACATACTCAGTATAAATTATGGTAAAATATGAATCGTGACCTGCTCATTAGCTCTGCAGCCTAAAGATTCTTCGGGCAGCACGATAAAACAGTTGGCCTGCGCAAATGAATGCAGTCTGAATGATTCCTGTGCGTGAAGTGGCGTTACTTTTCCTTCAATATAAAAAGCTTTCAGGAAATGGGTCAGTCCGGAATTTTTTGGATAATCGTGAGTTACAATTGCTGTAGTTTCAACAAGCTTTGATGTCAATCCCATACATGTTTCCAGTGCGGGCAAAACATATTCGTAAAAACAGGTGAGTGACGAAGATGGATTTCCGGGAAGTCCGAAAACCAGCTTATTTTCCTTGGTCCCAAAGAACAGAGGTTTACCGGGTTTCTGTTTTATTTTGTGAAATTTTTCCTCCACGCCACAAGTATTGGCAACCTCGGTTACAAAATCATAATCGCCAACGCTTACGCCGCCATTCAGCAGAATGACATCATTGTTATTAGTAGCTTTTTCTAAAACTTTATAAAGTTCTCGCGGATTGTCTGCGGCATTAAAAACCTCAATATTTTTAATTCCAATTTGACTTAAAACTGCTTTTAACTGAAATGAATTGGCTTCGTAAACTTGCCCAAATTCAAGAGGATTTCCGGGATGTTGAAGTTCATTTCCGGTAAGAATAATAGCAATTTTTGGCGGCGTGTTAACCGAAACTTCGGAACAACCAATTCCTGCCAAAAACCCGATGGCTGCAGCAGAGAGATAAGTTCCTGATTTCATTGCCACTTCGCCTTTTTTTACTTCTGCACCTTTTGGGCGGACATTAATGCCTTTTGTCAATTTTTCATCTTCAACAATCAATAAACCGTTTTCAATTCTAATTTTTTCCTGCATCACCACCGTATCTGCATTTTCGGGTAATGGTGCTCCGGTGAAGATTCTTGTGGCTTCACCACTTTCTATTTTTAATTGTCGGGATGCTCCCGCAGGCATCTCTCCGATGACTGACAGCGATTGGTTTCTATCTTCAAATTTTAACGCATATCCATCCATCGAAGATTGGGCAAAATTCGGAATATCGTTTGATGCAATGACATCCTCAGAAGTTACCAGGCCAAAAGCTTCAGAAAGCGCAATCACAGCACTTTTTTTCGGTAAAGCAGACTGCATGATTATTTGTTTCGCCTCGTTGACGGAAATCATTTTCATTGTACTAATTTTTGGTAATCGCTTTGGGTATCGATATCTATTGCTCCTTTTTCAAAATTCATTTCGGCAATATCGTCTTTGAATTTCTGAAGTATTTTTTTTGCACCTTCCTGATCGGAAAGTTTTGAAAGTTCTCCAAAATATTTTTTAGTGAATAAAACCGGCGTTCCTAAAGTATCAGCGTATTTCGAGGCCACAATTTCTTTTTGAGAAATTTTCTGCATTTTACTTAAATCCGAAAAAACAGATGCTTCAATAAAGGGCTGGTCACAGACTGAAATAATTATATTTTGAACGTCTGTAAATTTATTTAACATTTGATTGATTCCAATTTTTATGGATGAACCCATTCCTTCATTCCAATTGATGTTTTCAACTATTTTAACTTTAAAATTTTCTATTTCTTTTGAAATATGAGAATGATTGGAACCTGTTACGACGATGACGGAATCAGTCACTTTTATGGCTTCATCAACAACGTTTCGCAACAAGGTTTTGCCATTAAAATTCAATAACTGTTTTGGTTCGCCCAATCTGGAAGAATTTCCACCGGCCAAAATAAGAATTCCTGTTTCCATCAGCCTCCGATTGTAATCATACTTCTGTTTTCCAGTTTTGAGGCATCAATATCTTCAAAAATACCGCTGAACTGTCCGCCCAATGCTTTTGCTTTGGCCATCATTGTCTGCTGTATTAACGGTAAGATATCTTCACCATTTCGTAAAGCTCCCAATAAATCGGTTTCATTCTTGCTGAAGAGACAGTTTTTTAATTTTCCATCGGCGGTCAACCGCATTCGGTTGCAGGTGTCGCAAAACGGCTGGCTCATTGTGCTGATTACTGCAAACGAACCTTTATGTCCTTCAATTCTATATCGGCTCGAAGTATCATTAGGCTTGGGTGGAATCGGAATCACATCATATTCTGAATTGACTTTCAACAAAATTTCTTGCAAAGTAAAAACCTGATTGCTGGTCCATCTGTTGCCACTGAAAGGCATAAATTCTATAAACCGGACTTCAATATTATTGTGTTCAGTCAATGCAATAAAATCAAGAATCTCATCATCATTCAGATCTTTCATTACGACAACGTTGATTTTTACACGGACGTTATTTTGAAGCAATAAATCGATATTGTTTCTCACCCTTTGAAATAAATCCCGTCTTGTAATCTGTAAAAATTTTTCAGGTATCAAGGTATCAAGACTGATATTGATCGCTTTAATGTTTGCTTCAAGTAATTCGGTTAACATTTCGTCAACTCGAATTCCGTTTGTTGTAATAGCCAGTTCGATATTTAATTTACCTAGTGCTTTTATGATCTTCGGCGCATCTTTTCGCACCAAAGGTTCACCGCCTGTAAGTCTTATTTTCTTAACACCGTTTTCAACAAAAAGTTTGGCGATATTTTCAATTTCGTCAGCCTGCATCAATTTTGATGCTGGAGCGAAGGCGTATTTTTCTTCCGGCATACAGTAAAAACAACGCAGGTTGCAGTTATCTGTAAGAGAAATCCGAAGATAATCGTGAACTCTTCCGAAAGTATCTTTAATCATTTTTCTAACTTTTGGGTAAATTTCTACCCGTGTATTTTATCCATTTTGTCGCGGAGTGAAGTTCCTTTTCGTGTTTCCATTACCGCTTTGATTTCGGATATAGCAGACAACGCAATTTCTTCAGATGTTTCTGCACCAATATCCAGACCAATAGGACCATAAATACGATCCAAATCCTGATTTGTCAGGCTAATTCCATCGTCATTCAAGTCATTAATCATTCTGAATAGCTTTGTCTTTGGTCCCAAAGTACCAATATAGGGACAGTCTGTTTTTACAAGTAATTTCAAAACTTGAAGGTCGTAATGGTAATTATGTGTCATCAGCAAAACAAAAGTTCTTTCATCTACAGTTACATTATTAAGCAATTCTTCAGCTTTGGAGACGATGACATTTTTTGCCTCAGGAAATCTTCTGGTAGTAGCGTGTGTAATTCTTCCATCAGCAACAGTCACTTCCCAACCGAGAAGATCTGCAATTTTTATGACAGGTTTTACGTCATTACCCGCACCTACCACCAAAAGCGATACAGGAGGCGGAATATATTGAAGCAATGCAGATTGCTCATTAACATTGAATTTTAAATCCCGAATTTCGGAAACTTTATTTTTAAAAACGTCATCGAGACTAGACCTTAAATCTTCATTTTCAAAGGTATTATCAAAAGTATTTTTGTAAAATAAAACTGTTCCCGTTTGTTCTGCATTTCTCAATAATGAAAACATTGTAATTATTACAGATGCATCACGAGAGCTATTAGATTTCTCTAATAGTTTTATCGGATTATTAGGATTATCGTGGTCGATATATTCAAAAAGAATATGAACAATTCCATTACAGCCCAGCTGTACACTGAAATCCTGTACATTATCTTCGGTTGTATCGTAAGATATCAGTTTGTTTTGTTTCTGATTTATTGCCAACAAAGCTTTTCTGAGTGCATCACCTTCTAGACATCCTCCACTGATAGCACCTGTTAGCATTCCATCGTCTGTTACCAACATTCTTGCGCCTGGTTGTCTGTAGGATGATCCTTCAACTTTTACAACGGTTGCCAAAGCTGTTTTTTTTCCATCAGAATAGGACTTTCGATAGGCTTTTATAATATCATTAATCTCTTTCATGGATTAACGATTGATTGCCATTAAAATTTTATCTGGCGTGATTGGAAGATCTCTAATTCTCAAACCAATAGCGTTGTAAATCGCATTGGCGATTGCTGGTGCCGTTCCAATGATTCCGACTTCACCGAGACCTTTTGCACCAGATGGATTGATGTTCGGATCTGGTTTATGAATAAAACCAACATCTATAATCGGAGCATCTGCATTCACAGCAAAATGGTAGCCAGCCAGGTCGTTTCCAATCAAAGATCCTAATTTGTGGTCGATGAGATTTTCTTCCATCAAAGTCATACCAATCCCTCCAACTGCAGCTCCGGACATTTGATTAGCAGCAGCTTGACTATTGATAATCTTACCACCATCAGCGACAACAACCATTTTATCAATCTTAACTTTTCCTGTCCTTTTATTCACCTTCACTTTGCAAAAGTGCGCAGCAGAAGAACCGAATGCATATTTCTGTCTTTCGCTTCCAGGTTTTGAGGCAACCTCTATTCTTATCTCAGTGACATTATTTTTTTCGAATAGTTCTTCATATTTCAAAACATTCTTACCATTATTTTTTAAACTGATGCCTTTATCGCTAAGAACAATATTTTCAAGTTGAGCATCATTAAACTTATTATCAATTGCAGCAGCATATTCTGCAACCTTTAATTTTAATTGGTTGCTGGCATCAAATACAGCTCCGCTTACTGAAGATAATCCCGTGCTTCCACCTTGACTAGGTGCAGGCGGCAGTGTGGAGTTTCCAAGTTCTATGCTGATTTTATCTTTTGAAATTCCAGTAATTTCGTGTGCGATATTTTGCATTCCGGTTCCGGTTCCGGTTCCAATATCGGTCATTGCTGTCTGAACGGTTAGATTTCCGTTTTTCGCCAATATTATCGCCGCCTTGGCCTCTTGTCTTCCTGCATTCCACATCCCGACAGCCATTCCGTAACCAATGTACCAGTCACCGTCTGTAACCATTGCAGGTGTTGATTTTCTACCGTTCCAGCCAATCTTTGCTGCTCCTTTTTTGATAGCTTCATCCAAGAAATGCGTTGACCAAGGTAAACCAGATTCCGGATGTTTATCCAAGGAAATATTTTTTAATCGCAATTCCACCGGATCCATATTCAATTTATAACTCAATTCGTCAATGGCTGATTCCAAACCAAATACACCAGTACAATCACCTGGTCCTCTCATCCAGGTTGGTGTACTGAGATTTAAAGGAACGATTGCAGATTCTGTTTTCAGATTTGGAAATTTATATATTAAGCGTGTCACACCCGTGATATTATCATTAAAATTTTGAAACACGGAAGTGCCATTTTTTGCCTGATGTAATATACTCAAAAGATTACCCGATTGATCTGCTCCTAACTTTACTCTTTGCCAAGATGCTGGTCTGTAGCCCGTTCCTGAAAACATTTGTGGTCGAGTCAACATCAACTTAAGTGGTCTGTTCACTTGTTTTGCTCCTAAAGCGGCTGCCAAAGTATGAGGCCACACTTGCAATCCTGAACCAAAACCACCGCCAACAAATTCACTGAAAACCTCTATATTTTTTTGGTCCAGATTGAATAGTTTTGCAAAAGTTTTCTGAACGTTATTGACACCCTGATTCTTATCGTATAATGTAAGTTTATCCTCAGCAGTCCAATGTGCAATGGTAGCGTGCATTTCCATGGGATTGTGGACATCTGCTTTAATATTATATTGAGAATCGACGGTATATTCTAAATTCTTTAAAATTTCTTGACTCCCTCTTTCTTTTCCTGTTTCTTTTAGAGAAACCGATTCTTTTGCAGAATCAAAATCAACGTTAAATTTGCTTTTTTCATATTCAGCTTCTACGAGAGACGCTGCGAATGTCGCATCCTCCAAAGTTTCCGCAATTACCAACGCTATAGGCTGCCCTTTAAAATAAATTTTATCTGTATAGAAAACGGGTAAGGTAAACTTTGCTTCTTTTATTTTTTCCTCGCTGGAAAATGCGGGCACTTTGGGCTTGTTAAGATGAGTAATGACATCGATAACGCCTTCAACTTTTTTAGCATTATCAACAAGTATTGATTTTATGATGCCAGAAGGAATTTTACTACCGACCAAAACACCATAACACATATTTTTCACTTCGTACTCCGCAGAATATTTACCGCTTCCAGTTACTTTTTCCACGCCCTCGACACGGCCTTCAGGTTTTTTATTTTTAAAATTGAGTATTTCAAGTAATCCCATAATTTTTTAATTTTCAAATTAATATTACCATTAAAGATTTACACAATTTTTTAATGCAGCGACTATAGCGCCCTGAAGCATCGGAATTTTATAGCCATTTTCTGATAATGGTTTTAAATCTTTCGTAGCCAATTTTGCAGCTTTCTCAAACACATCTTCCGTTGCAGATTTTCCTTTTAAAAAATTCTCGGCATCATACCAACGCCAAGGTTTATGTGCCACTCCACCGGAAGCTAATCTCGCTTCAGTTATTGTTTTTCCATTGATGTCGAGAGCTGCAGCCACTGAAACCAAGGCAAAAGCATAAGAAGTTCTGTCTCTAATTTTCACGTACGCGTTGTGTTTATCAAATCTATTCGAAGGTATTTGAATACTTGTAATAATTGCATTTTTTGGTAAAGTATTATCGAGCCAAGGTGTATTTTCTGGCAACTTGTGAAAGTCCTTGAAAAGTGTATTTATTTCATTTCCGTCTTCTGTTGTCGAAATTACCTGAGCATCCATTGCCGCCAAAGCGACACAAAAGTCCGAGGGATGTACGGCAACACATTGTTCATTATATCCTGCTACAGCACTCATCCTATTATTACCTTCTATAGCACTACAACCGGTGTTGGGTTTTCTTTTATTGCAAGGCGTGGTTACATCATAAAAATAAGGACAACGCGTGCGCTGCAAAAGATTTCCTGCAGAACTTGCCATATTCCTAATTTGAGGAGATGCTCCGGCTAAAATAGCTTTAGCAATGAGAGGAAACTTTTCTATCACAACTTTATCATTTGCCACTTGACTGTTGGAGGCCAAGGCATCTATCTGTAGAATCTTATCTTTAAGAATTATTTTTTTCGATAAAACACTTGTAACATCTATAAGTATATCCGGCTGCGCTACATTTTTCTTCATCAAATCAACTAGATTGGTACCGCCGGCAATGACTTGTTTCTCTACCGATTTTATTTTGGCAATATCGGCTAAAGATTCTACTTTTTGTATGTTAAATGGTCTCATCTTGCTGCTACTTTTTGTATAGATTGAACAATACCGTTATAGGCACCACATCGGCAAAGATTGCCACTCATATATTCTTTTATCTCTTCGACAGAACTGGTATGACCTTCCTTTACGCAAGCGACGGCAGACATAATTTGTCCGGGTGTGCAGTAACCACATTGAAAACCATCGCATTCGATAAACGCTTTTTGCATCGGGTGCAATTCACCTTTCACTGCCAAGCCTTCTATTGTTGTGATTTCTTTTCCCTGAGCCATCGATGCTAACGTTAAACAACCCAAAGCTCTCTCACCGTCAATATGGATTGTACAAGCGCCACATTGGCCATGGTCACAGCCTTTTTTTGATCCTGTAAGATTAAGCTGTTCCCTCACAAAATCTAATACGGTCGTACGTGTATCTATATACATCGTATAGTTGGTTTTGTTGACAGACAATGTCACGCGCGAAACATTTTTTTTTGGAACTAAAAACTGCTTGACATCTTGATAAAATGCTTTTACAGAAACAGGTACAGCAGCAAACGCAGCTAGAAGACCAGAAAGCTTTATAAAAGTCCTTCTAGTATATTCAGGTTTTCTTTCCATTAATTTTAGATTACTTCTTGATAAAGGTAATAAATTTATATTTGTAATGATAATTCTTATCCATAAATTATCTTAACACTATAAGCTTCTGAAAATTCTAAAGGAAAATAAATGGTAAACTGTAATGAAAACAAAAAAAATTGGATTGAGAAATAAGTAAATAAAAGACTATTTCATTAGCAATATTTGCCAGTTAAATCGATTAATTTAAGGATATAAAAATTACAATATTTAGTTTAAATAGATAAATAAAAATCATTTTCTATTAATTAGAATCTCTATTTAG
>JBCNLQ010000027.1:0-45020 GCA_039595375.1 Chryseobacterium sp. | reverse complement strand
GTAGCTCACGACCTAGGCGTGAGCTCACTTATCTGCATATAAGGTATACCAGTGCCCCAGTTCGGATATGTTGAGTTCCACGCCTTTATTTTGGGCAAGATGTAGTTAGATAATGGTTTATAAATGGTGCGGAGAATTTACGTAAAGATTTAAGCAGTTCCTTCAGCAATAATTTTGCTAAAATACGCTGCTTATGAAAAGAACAGACTCTTTGCCCAGAAAGCTGACCAATTTTCAGCTGTACGAACTTCTGAAAAAAGGTAATCCGACCGCTCTGGAACATATTCATCTGCGCTACAAGAGACTTCTTTTCTGGGTTGGATTGCAGGTGCTTAAGGATGATTTTGTAGTGGACACTATTGTTCAGGATACCTTCCTCAAACTATGGCTGCACCGCGACACCATTGAAACACCTGATCATATTACAGGCTTTTTACGTTTTGTCATGAAAAGGGATTGCATCGCATATGTCACTGCTCCAAGAAATAAATTCACCCGCCTGATGGCCTCTCTTGACAGTTTTGAGAATTATCAGGAATATCTTGCAGGTTACGATCCTCTGAAAGATAAAGAGTATTTGCATAGCCAGGAATCCGACCAAAACAAATTCGATGAAATCAAAAAGGTGTTACCCGTTCTGAATCCTAAAAGAAAACACCTGATAGAACTTTGCCTGGAATATGGCTTTCAGTACAAACCAATTGCAGAGGCTATGGGAAGCAGCGTGACAGGCATCAGCACAGAGGTAAGCAAAGCCATAGATGAGCTTCGGAAAATTCTTAAAGTCACTTCTTTTGAACAGCCAGAGGAAATAGCTTTTGATAAAGAAGAGCAGTCAGAAAAACTCAGCAGTCAGCAGCTCGAGATTATCAAAAGAAGGTTTGAACAGAAATCCTCTTTTGCGGTGATTGCACAGGAACTCCAACTACCGGAAAAGGAAGTCCATCGGGAATTTCTGTACGCCTATCAGCATCTGCAAAATCAAAACCGATCTGAAATACTGCTATGATATGGAAAAGTCCACGATAACCCTGACCCGAAAAATTCAGCTGCTGATCGATGTTCCAGCCGATGATAAAAACCATATGTGGGAAAAACTCTATCGGTATCAGAACCGCTGTTTCCGGGCGGCTAATCTGATTGTTTCCCATCTGTATGTACAGGAAATGATCAAGGATTTCTTTTACCTCACCGAAGAAATCCAATATAAATTAGCTGATGAAAAAAAGGATGAAATGGGAATCTTCGACCGTTCGAAAACAAATACCACGGCGCGCCTGGTCTTTGACCGTTTCAAGGGAGAAATTCCCACAGACATTCTGGGATGCCTTAACAATACAATTCAATCCACCTTTTCCAAAAACAAAGCCGACTACTGGCAGGGCTCAAAATCACTGAGGAACTTTAAAAAGGACATTCCCATACCGCTTCCGGTGAAATGCATCAGCAAAATGAAGTATGATGCGGAAAAGAAATCGTTCAGCTTCAATATGTTTGCAATCCCGGTCAAAACCTATTTAGGGAGAGACTTCTCTGATAAACATTTGGTACTGGAACGCCTTTTAAGAGAAGAGATCAAACTGTGCAACTCACAGATCCAGCTGAAAGACGGTAAGATCTTTTGGCTGGCAGTCTTTGAATTTGAAAAGGAAGACCACGGTTTAAAGCCCGAAATCATTGCTGAAGCGTCCCTATCATTGGAACATCCGATCGTGGTAAAAGCCAACAATGTGCGAATGAATATTGGCTCGAAAGAGGAATTCCTCTACCGCAGGTTGGCGATCCAAGCCAGTAACAAAAGGATTCGAGCCGGAGTCGCCTATTCCCGTTCCGGACATGGAACCAAACGGAAACAGAAGGCACTGCAAAAAACAGAGAATCTGGAAAACCGTTTTGCCAGTCATCATCTTCATCTGTACAGCCGGATGCTGATTGATTTCTGCATCCGGCAACAGGCTGGCACACTGATTCTTAAAGATCAGGAAGACAAAATCGGGATTGCAAAGGAACAGGAGTTTGTGCTTCGCAACTGGAGCTATTATGAACTGCAGACCAAAATAAAATACAAAGCTGAAAAAGCCGGTATCGAATTGATCATCGGATAGCTAAAAAAATGAGGGTGCTTGTAAACCCGTAGGGTGAGGTTTTGAACACTCACTAAATACTAGAAACTAAAACTTTTCTAGTGTATACAACGGCGTGGGTTTCTTTTTCCACCAAAACTTTTGCACTGAAATATTGAGCATTCAACGTCTGTTCTTTCAAAAACCTATAAGTCTGTGAGTCTTACTCACGTTCTTGCGAGCTTATAATTTTTCGCATTTGGTGTAACAGTTGTTTGAACTTGAGAAGGTTTATCTGTAGTTAATAATACGAATGATTGCTATTTCATACAAAAACATCTATTTTGATTGAAATAACGAACATCCGGAAATAACACTTGATTATTTACAAATTCAATTGATAGGAAATGGAACGGCCACCACCCGTTTTTAGAAAAACTCCAATTTCGGAAAGATGTTGTAAATCTCTGGTTGCAGTAGCTTTAGAAATTTTGTTGATAGACATATACTTTTTCGCATTAATTCCGCCAACAAAAGAATTTTCTCCCATTTCTGTCATTTTCTGAATAGCCTTCAATTCTCTTTCATTAAGTTGGTTTTTAAATTGATCGAAAAACAAAGTCTTCTTCAAAGTAAAAAGTGCTTGATTTTTAGAATCGAGTAAAGCATCCTGCAATATTGAGCAAAAATAAAGCATCCAGCTGTTTACTTCAAGATTTCGTTGAGCCAGCTTTAGTTCTTCGTAGTAACGGTTTTTATCCTTTTCAATAGATTTTGAAATGCTAACAAAAACAGGGGTTTCAAGTTTCTCGGACAAAGCTTTTTCCGCTAAAGCACGTCCGATTCTCCCATTTCCATCTTCAAAAGGATGCAGCGTCTCAAAATATAGATGCGCTAATGCCGAAAGCACGACACCTTCTCCGATTTTTCCAATGTCATTCATATCAAAGTCATTATACCATTTCAAAAATTGCGAGATCATAAGTGGCAAATCCTCAGAAGGTGGCGCTTCATAATGGATGACGAAATCACCAAATTTACCAGAGACCACCTGCATAGGCTCTATTCCTGTTCGAAATTGTCCGGCATTAATTCCTTTTTCATTTTCCATCAAGATATGGTGCCACTCCAAAAGTATTTTTTCGGAAATTGGCTTGTGATAGCTGTTTTGAACTTCTATCATCAAATGTGCAATAGCATTAGCCTTTTTGTTCCGGTTGTTTTGATGGTAATCTTTGATACCTAAATTGGCTTTCAGTGAGGACATCACATCTTCACGACTAAAATATTCGCCTTCAATTTCTGATGTTTTCAGTGCTTCAGAAAGCATAATTTCAGTAAATAAATCTTGTTTATTTTCTTCAGAAAAACCCATCACAATTCCAGATATTTCGCCCAAATCGTGCGCAAACTGTTGAATCAGCGGAATGATTTCTCGCTTATTAAATATGAATTTCGGGAAATCTTCTGATTGCCAAATATATTCCATGAGCTGATTAAATAAGTTATTTGGCTCAAATATACTAAAATACATGAGCCGATTAAAGTTTTTAATCGGCTCACCATTTTGTTTTTTGAAGGAATCAGCATTTTAAGAACTATATATCTTAAGATTCATTTGGATTCATTATCCACGTTATATCAATTTATTTTGATTTCATACTTGCTTCAAATCCATCTTTAAACCTCAAAAAATCTTCTGCTTTCTTTGGGTTATTCTTAATCCACAATTGCATTATTTGAGTGTTTTCACTCAAAACTTTTATCTTATTCTCATCGTAGATTTCTTTTCCTTCATCAGCAATTTCATTTAAAATATCCTGGCGCAGTTCACTTTTAGCTTTGATGCTTTCTTTATACCACTTGGTTGCGAAATTTACGGAGGCAATCAGCACTAAAACAGAAAAGACAAAAATTCCAATTCCGCTCCAAATAAATATCTTCTTCCATTTTATATCCTTTGCAAAACCTTTCAAATCATCTTTACTTTCTTTTGAAAGAACTGCCTCTACCTGAGTAGGAATACTGGCAAGAAATTCAGTTCTCTTGGCTTCCTCTAATTTTGAAAATCTAGCTGCATCATCATAGATCGAATGTATCTCTTGCAAACTCATTTGTACATCGTTCAGCAGATTCGTATGGTCTTCGATATCAGACTGAAGTTTGATATTTTGTTCAATGTTTTCCATATTTGATTTGATCACATTTTCTAAAAGTTCCATTCCGTTACTTTTAGATTCTTTATTTTCATTTTCCATATTTACTTTTTTTAAATATAAATTATCTTCTAAATTTTCGCTTCTTTTTCCAGAGTTCATCTTCGTCCTGAGAAACATAGGTCGGATTAAGAAAGTCACCTAATAATCCACCTGCAATTTCTATTAGGCTTTCATTTGTTTCTGATTTCAGATGATTACTTGCATCATTTACAACACTATTTTGATTCAATGATTTTACTGCATCACCAAGATCCGAATCTATTGCCGACAGAGAGAACCCAACATTTTTTCGAAAAAAGAATCCGTTTTTCTCTTGACCACTATCAATCTTGGTTATCCATATATCCTGAATTTCATTTTTTTGACCGACTTTAAATTCGTCGTAATATTGAATCTTTACAGAGAATCCTTTTTGTTGTAGATTATCCCGAAACTCCTTTAAATTGTTAACGTGTTTTTGCGCTTCCTTAACCGCAGTTTTAACTTCAAATACATATTTTATTTCAGAAATTTTTAATTGATTTGAGATCTCAGACAATTTGTAACCAGCTTTATAAATTCTTTCTGTCTGATGATTTTTGTCCTTTTCCATCACGATCCGCATTCCCGAAATCCCGTCTTTAACATTTGAAGACAATTGAACTTCAAAACCTCTTTTCGTCATTGCAACGATCAGATCATTAAAATTATCTCCTGACCTAATAACTTCGGTTAAGCTTTTTAGCATTTCCGCCTTTTTCTGAATCCCAATTTCCACATCTGTCAACAATCCTTTCTCTTTACAGACTTCTCGAACTGCTTCACCAAATCTCTTTCCAATATCGTGTGCTTTCAAAGTGCACTTTCCCGAAATATCAATTCTGTTTACTACAAAATGAATATGCTTATGTTTCGTACTGTTGTGAATATCCAATCGGTACTGATTTTTGTTTGTCAAACCTACTTTTGAAAGAGCTTCTATTGCAATTTGTTTGAATTCTTCATCCTTCAATTTTCTACCAATTTCGTCCGGTTGAGAAATATAGCCTGTCAATGCCCATTTCTTCACTTTGGAATTTCGTTCAGCTACAGTTTTCATTTCTAAATACTGACCGTCCGGATTTGAACTTAAAAGACAATTTGACGAAATCATTTCCGCTGTTCCTTTGTCATTTCCATTATACTCCAAAGCGATTTTTGTAATGGTTCTTGTGGTCGCAGAATTATTCATCTTTCTGAGTTTTAGAATATAAATATTGATGAATCATTTCGATCAGATTTTCAATTCTTACTAAAATTTCTTTCTTATTTTCAAAAACATTCCATTCCCGGTTTCGTAAAAGATTGGTGATTTTTTTGAAATGAATACCATATTGGAGTAGGACTTCATCGGTTTGAAATTCATTGATTTTTAATTCTTTTTCGAACAAAATATTCCGGATGTAAGTGGACAGTTTTAGCGGATATTTTTCTTGTTTATGAAGTAGAATTTCATATTCAGAATTGGTCATTCTAATCGAAATAACTTTGTCCAATTTTTTATTTTCTTTGGTTTTCAAACCACCTTTCCGACCTAATTCCCGAAAATATTTTTTTCTCTTTTCCTGAGCAATCTTTTCTGCATTTTCTTTGGCAGCTTGCTGTACGAATTCCTGTAAAAAGTCTTTTTCCATTGTGTTTTATTTAAGTGTATTTCAAAACATTTCTGACAATAGGAAGAAATCAAAAATCCCAATTTTGCAATCAGCGGTTACGCTTATTGTAAACTTTGGGTACTTTTTGCACTAGCTACCCACCGTATTTTACCTGTATTTATTTTACTCACCTTCTTCTAAGTTTCACTTGTCTTTCGGGTGGTGGATTTTTGTGAATCATCCAATCATTCAAGTCTTTAAAATCTGAATATAAAATCCTACAATCTTCTGCGTTTTTATTTTCATTTTTAATCATTTCAACCGCACGATTTCCAGCTTCGTCATTGTCAAAATAAAGCTCAATATTTTCATAATTTTCGATTGAATTTTTAATCTTAGAAATCATCGAAACGGAATTCAAAATGATATAATCAGAAGGTTCTTTTTCTAAAAATTTCTCTACATTTTTAAAGGAAAGAAAATCAAAAAAGCCCTCAAAAATCCGGAGTGAATCAGAACCGTTTTTTATTGTTGAAATATCCTTTTTGCCTAAACAAATTTTTGAATACTTATTGCGGATTTCATAACCGCCAGAATCGTTCTCGAAACCGATTCCAAAATAATTTTTATCATTCATTTGGTAATGAACTTCTTTTAAAAATTGAGTTTGATTTTCAACATTTCGTTCTTTCAAGTATTCCAATAAAGCAGGATGCTGAATGTTTTTGATATCAAGTATCTCATAATTTTTAGTGAGGTCTTGTAACTTATGATCAGGAATGTTTTGCTTTTGAAAAGAAGAGAAATTCTGATCTTCTGCCCAAACTAAAACTTCATTGACTGAAGCGTTCAGATATTTCTTCATAAAGTCGGTATTCGTTCCACCTATTCCTTCTGAAAATAAGTACCAATAGTTTATTCTTTTATTGATTTTAAAAGAGGCTTGGGATTCGGTGGCAAAGGGGTTGAGATACCAAGCTTCTTTTTCATTTTGTTTCGTGGGAAGGTGTCCGAGAGAAAGGAGGACTTCTTCCAACGATATTGTATTTAATTGTTTGCAATTCATAGCTGTAAATTTTCCGTGTTTTGAGTAAGATGTTTTTTGTTGAATTGTTGAGCAAATCTTGTAACTCATTGATTAAATATAATTTATACACTCAACAAATGTTCAACAATTCAACAAACTAGAGGTTTTCCACTCAACAAACATTCAACAAAAAAGTTTGGTCTAAAAGTTTGTTGAGGATTTTGTTGAATTTTAAGTGTTTGACTTTCTATACTTTATCATTTAATTCAACATTTCAACATATTTATTAAGTATAAAATTCTTTTTTATGTTGAAATAGCGACCGACTGAATTGTTTTGGCAAAATATTCCTGCAAAATCAATATCGTACCTGATGTAGGTCAAACCATTTTTTTGCGGATTTAGTTTCCAAGTTTCTTTTAATAGATTTCGAATGTCATTTCTTGTCCAGTAAGTTGGGCGAAACATTCTATTCATCATATTCAGTAAGTCTTGCGGAACGACATTGATTTCTTCATCGTTGTTGCTTTCAAAAAACTCATAAAGCAATTCTATAATCTTAGATTCTAGCTTATTGTTGTTTTTGAAAACTAATCTCTGAAGTGCTTTTGTTCTTATCTCATCGGGAGAAAACCACATTCGTGTTTTCTTTTCTGTGGAAAACGGTCTTTCAATTAAAAATCTTAGAAAATGGGGGATTTCGGAATTAAGGTCATTTAAGAATTCAGTATTTTCGGTTTTAATTGGATTAATTTTTAAAATCCAAAATCGGATTTCGTTTTCATCAATTTGAATAAAATTTTCTTCATTATTAGAACACAGAATGAATTTACCAAAGAATTCTACTTCCTCCCGATCTTTTCCTTTAGCCTCTTTTTTATCTTTGTCCGTCGTCGAAAGGTATTTGAGACGCTCCGTAATTTCTTTTTTGTCAAAAAAAACTTCATCAATTGCTACGATCAACATTGAAGTCCAATCCGAATTGAACTGGCTGCTGAAAGAGTCACTTTTTATGTAGGTCATATTTAATCCAAAGATTGATTTCATCCATTTTATGAAAGTGGATTTTCCGGTTGATCTTTCCTTGCTGACAAGACAAAGTATTGGAAGAATCTGTGTTGGATTTTGAATTAATATTTTAATATAGTCTAAACCCAATTCCAATTGTTCTCCAAAAATATGTTCCATAAATTTTAAGGTAAATGGAATTTTTTCTAAAAGTGAATCTATTTTTACAATCTCATTCGAAGGCTGGTAAGGAATTTCCTTGTAAGTATTGTAGAAACCATCAATAATCTGCTGGTATTGCATATGGGAGGGAATGCAACAAAAGCCATCGTACTTGGCAACCTTTGAAAAATAAACTTTCCCATAATCACTGATAATGGTTTCACGATTCCATCGAACAAGTATCGAAATTTTGTCTCCTGAAATGAGGGGTTTTTCAATTGTTTTGTAGTAAGTTGTACCAACTCTGATATAGGGGATTTTTTGGCTCATCTTTGTAGATTTTGGTTAGAATCCACATTTGCCTTTCTTGAATTTTTTCTAAAACTGGCTTCCGCTTCAGATTGAATTTCGTGTAAGGTTTTCTTCTTTCCTTTAGAAATCCAATCCAACAATTCGTCCTCAAAAAAGTAAAGCTTCTTGCCATTTTTATAACAAGGAATCAATCTTTTCCGCACCAAAGTGTAAACTGTAGGTTTAGCCTTGCCGATAATCTGGCAAGCTTCTACAATATCAATCGGAATTCTTTTTACGGGAATGATTGGAGGTTCTCTCCTTTCTACGAGAAATTTAATTTCGGCTATTTCGCTAACCAGATGCGCAACTGCCCTTGGCAGGTTTTCAAATGAAATGTCATTGCTATCCATAACTATTGTTTTTAATTGTTATGGTGCAAAGAAAAAAAGTGATTCCTCTGTGATGGCTGTAAACACGCAATCACAGAGGAATCACTTCACATACACTTCATTTTGTGATTTTTTATGTTTTTTGGTAATCTGTAAAGTCTTCTTGAATTTTGATATTACCTTTTTGAGGTTCATCTTTCAAATGTGACTTGATACTATCTAAATCAATATCATCAAGCGAAACAAATACAGTTTTTAATAATTTTGAAATTTCTTCCTGTTTTATTGGTCTAAAATAATTCCAAATATTCCAACCGAAATGATAAAGGTCTAGATTACTTAGTTCTTTGGTTTGGACAGAAATATCGATAGGAATCTCTTCTCTTTTTGAGTATAAACTTACGGCATTACAAAGTGCATCAAGATCTTCATCTGTTACATATAATGCAAATTGATTCCGAGTGTATTCCAGAGCAATTTGTAGTTTTACAATGTCATTCTGTTGCTTTTTCTGGAGTTGAGTTTTTCTTATAGATTCTAGATTAACGGATTCTGTAGTTTGATTCACAAAGTTTTCCTCCGAATTTTCAACTAAATAGATTGGTGCGTTTTCATCAACTATTTGTTCTTGCTGCTTCTCCTTTATATTCTCAAGATTTTCAGATAGAATAAAATCTTCAGTAGAATTTTCGGAACTAACTTTTTTAAGGAAAATCTTTCTGAATAAGATAATTATCCCATCAAGAAATAAAATGATAATTGCAAAAATTAAGATACTTAGTGCCGTAATTGACCAAAATACAATATTTGCGGTGTATTCGTCTCCACCCTTACCAAGAAATGATAGCCTTGCAACAACTCCTACAAATACACATACCAATAATACAGAAAGGTAAATAACAATATAATCAAAATATTTAAAGCGCATTTATAAGTTTTTTAAATGAATAGCGGTAGAAGCTTTATTTTTCTTTTCATCAACAACCTTTGCGTAAACCTGCGTCGTTTTTACGTTCGTATGACCAAGCATTTTACTGACGGTGTAAATGTCAGTTCCGCTCGAAAGTTGAAGTGTTGCAAAAGTGTGTCTAAAATTATGAAAAGTTATTTTTTTGGTAATTCCTGCACTTTCAATCCACTTCTTAAGTGGTCGGGAAATCCAAGCCGGATTAGTCAGATTTTTAAAAATCAAATCATTTGGAAGACCTACTTCACCACAAAGTTGTAATGCTTGTTTAGACATAGGCATATATTCTACACCTTTTGTCTTTTTTTGTGTAAAATTTATTTTTGCCTGATCGTTTTCAATACTTATCTCATTCCACGTTAGTTTTTGAATATCGGAATGTCGCAGACCTGTTAAAGCTGAAAAAAGTGCTGCTCGTTTAAGAACGTCAAGTTCGCAGGGAGTTTCAACTAAAGTATTAAGTTCATCAAGTGTTAAATATTCTCGTCTTGATTCCTCTTGCGGAATCGCTTTTATTTTAGCAGAAATATCAATCGTAAAATAACCATCAATAAAAGCTTGTTTCAATGCTGCTTTGAATACAGAAAAATAAGTTGAAGCCGTATTTTGAGAAATAGTCTCTTCCTTATTGCTACCGCTTTTAGCAGTCAACAAATATGATTTAAAGTGTTCACAGAATTTTGTATTGATCTGCGAAAACATAATTTTTTCGCCACCAAAATCTTTTAGAAATTCTATCGAACGATACCAATTGACTTGAATAGATTCTGAATTGTTTTTATGTCTTTTGTTTACTAATAAATCAAAATACCTCACAAAATCCTCCTCAGATTTTTCCTTTTGCTCTATTTGAATTTTGTCCAATTCGCTATAAAGCTCAAAATTATCATATTCTCTTTGACGTAATTTTCGCAAAGAATCTGCATAGAACATAGTCTCTCTATCATTTTCGCTTTTGCAAACGATTATACCATTGTCGTCTCTTTTAGGTTTAAATGAAACGGATTCCTCGGTTGTTCTTGCAGGTCTTTTTTTATCAAAATCTACGGTTGTGACGCTTCGGTTCAAATATTCCCGAATTCTTTGAACTTTATCTTTACCCGGAACAATCACTGGATAACTTTCCAAATAAATAAACCATTCTTTTCGGAATTCGGCTTTTCGCAGTCGTACGGTAACTTTGGTTTTCAATAACTCTTTCATTTTCCGTCAAAAATTTTATCAATTAAATTTTTAGGAACATACACGAAACTTCCAACTTTTTTTGTCGGAATTTTGTTTCTTTTAATTAGGGTTGTTACAGTTCCTGGATCAGCGTGGAATTTTGAACTAATTTCGGAAATAGTGTAGCAATTACCAACTTCAAAATTGGGTTTCTCAATTACTATTTCCTTTTCTTCCAATACTTCAACTGATGAAAATAGATGTTCCAAATCTGATCGTTTCACACGAGTCAATCTTGAACCAAGATTAACTCCAGTAATAATCCCTCGCTTTATATATCTGTGCACTGTATCTTTTGAAAGTCCAAACATAATAGTTGCTTCAGGCACTGAGATGAATTCTCGAGATTGAACTTCCGCAATCTTAAGTGCATACTTTTGTAATAGCGTTTCCTTTTCTTCTTGTTTTTTTTCTTTCTTTTTACGTTCTTTTCCTGACTTATTAGCACAAGAAACAGTACAAAAACGAGTCATAACTGTCTTTGCTTCAAATGGTTTAGAACAATATTCACAAACCCTTGGTATTTTTAATTTACTAAATCCCATCCTGAAATAACATCCTGAACATCTTCCGCTTTATGACTATTTTTTACACTTTAGGCGCATAAGGCGCACATATTATCTAAATAACGCTCGGTACAAATAAGAGACAAAATTACAATAAAAATCGATTAAAATCAACTACTGTCAAAAAATACAAAAACAAAAAAAATCGCTGTAAACATTACGTTTACAGCGATTTGATAATTTATTTCAATCGATATTAATCGATGATAATTGCTACTTATTTGACTTCTTCGAAATCTGCATCCTGAACATCTTCTGCTCCGTTTGCCTGACCTTGAGATTGTTGAGCTCCTGCATCTGCACCTTGACCCTGTGCATACATTTCTTCTGAAGCTGCCATCCAAGCTGCATCTAGAGCTTCTGTCTTAGCTTTTACATCGTCTCCGTTTTTAGCTTCAAAAGCGGTTTTCAATTCTGCGTGAGCAGCTTCGATAGCTGCTTTTTTGTCAGCAGATAACTTCTCACCAAATTCTTTCAATTGCTTTTCAGTTTGGAAGATCAATCCGTCAGCTTTATTGAAGATTTCAACTTCTTCCTTTCTCTTGTTGTCTGCTGCAGAGTTTTCCTGGGCTTCTTTCTTCATTCTTTCGATTTCTTCGTCAGAAAGACCTGAAGATGCCTGAATTTTGATAGACTGCTCTTTACCAGTTCCTTTATCTTTAGCAGAAACGCTCAAGATTCCGTTTGCATCGATATCGAAAGTTACTTCAATCTGAGGAACACCTCTTTGTGCAGGTGGAATATCTGTCAAATCAAATCTACCAATTTCTTTATTATCATTAAACATTGGTCTTTCTCCTTGTCCTACTCTAATGCTTACCGCTGGCTGATTGTCGGAAGCTGTAGAGAAAACTTCAGATTTTTTTGTAGGAATTGTAGTGTTTGCATCAATTAATTTAGTGAAAACAGAACCCATCGTTTCAATACCTAAAGAAAGCGGCGTAACATCTAGCAAAAGTACGTCTGTAACGTCTCCTGTAAGAACTCCACCTTGAATAGCTGCTCCAATTGCCACAACCTCATCTGGATTTACGCCTTTTGAAGGTTTTTTGCCGAAGAATTTCTCCACTTCTTCTTGGATGATTGGGATTCTTGTAGATCCACCAACCAAAATCACCTCGTCAATATCTGAAGTAGATAACCCTGCGTCTTTCAACGCTTTAGAAACAGGCTCCATAGATCTCCTTACTAGATCAGCAGATAATTGCTCAAATTTAGCTTTAGTTAAAGTCTTCACCAAGTGTTTCGGACCCGTAGCTGTAGCTGTAATGTAAGGAAGGTTGATTTCAGTTTGAGGAGAAGAAGACAACTCGATTTTTGCCTTTTCAGCAGCTTCTTTTAGTCTTTGTAACGCGATTGCATCAGATTTCAAGTCAACACCTTCATCAGCTTTGAATTCGTCTGCCATCCAATTGATAATAACATCATCAAAATCATCACCTCCTAAATGTGTATCTCCGTTTGTAGACAATACTTCGAACACACCGTCTCCCAAATCTAGGATAGAAATATCGAAAGTACCACCACCCAAATCATAAACTGCAATTTTTTGATCTTTGTTAGTTTTATCCATACCATAAGCCAAAGCTGCTGCCGTAGGCTCATTAATAATTCTTTCTACTTTAAGACCTGCGATTTCTCCAGCTTCTTTGGTAGCTTGTCTTTGAGCATCGTTGAAGTATGCAGGAACGGTAATTACCGCTCTTGTTACTTCTTGGCCAAGATAATCTTCAGCGGTTTTCTTCATTTTCTGAAGCGTCATTGCAGATATTTCCTGTGGTGTATATTCTCTATCGTCGATTTTTACTTTTACAGTATCGTTTGGTCCAGCAACTACTTTGTAAGGCACTCTAGAGATTTCAGCAGAATCATCTTTGAAATGAGTTCCGATAAATCTTTTGATAGAATAAACCGTTTTAGTAGGGTTTGTCACCGCTTGTCTTTTAGCAGGATCTCCTACTTTTCTTTCACCATCTTCTGTGAATGCCACGATAGACGGCGTTGTTCTTTTTCCTTCTGCATTAGGGATAACTACAGCATCTTTACCTTCCATTACAGCAACGCAAGAGTTGGTAGTACCTAAGTCAATTCCAATAATTTTACTCATTTTTATATGTTATTTTTTGTTATTATTAAATTATTACACACAGCAATTCTCAATATTTGTACCACTGCCAAAAGTGTGACAAATTGTCATTAATAAAAAAACTCCGCACCTGGCAGAGTTAATTTTAAGTCAAAAGTAGTTAGTTTAGTTTTTGATAAACTTCATTGACTTGATGAAGTTACCATTGTCATAAGTTCGCACAAAATAAGTTCCGGAAGGAAGATTCTTCACATCTATCTTATCTGTTTCATTTTTGATGTTTGCCTGTTTAACCAATTTTCCATCAATTGCAAAAATTTCTACCTCATTGATTTTCATTAAAGGAGAAGCTATCGAAATATAATTAACTGCTGGATTTGGAAAAACATTGATAGAATTTGCCTTTTCAACTTCTCCAACAGCTAACAGCGAACATGCATTCGAGTTTAATAAACTAGCTCTCGGTCCTGCCATCGTATTTTGTGTGATAGTTTTCTGATTATTTGTGAACATTGCCATTGCTGCATCATCTACGTAATCCATATAGTTCATAAACATCGAGCCATTCGCGGTAGTTGTACAGGCGTATTGATTTGTAGGAAATGTAGGTTTATCAAAATAAGGTCGTTTTGTTGCAGGAGTATCTGCGCAACCATCATTACCAGCAGTAGTTCCGCAAGAATTTTCCTCATCACCCCATATGTGATTTAGTCCAAAATAATGTCCAATCTCGTGAGTTCCGGTTCTTCCTTTATTAAATGGACTTGTTGCCGTTCCAGTAGTTCCAAAAGAATCAAAACCTATACAAAGACCATCATAAGGCAATCCTGCAGCATCCGGCAGATATGCAAATCCTAATGTACCACTCCACGGGTCTCCATTTTCATCAAATCCATCAAATTTCCCCACCCAAATGTTCAGATATTTGGTTGGATCCCAAGCCGCAAGACCATTTGACTTATAATAATCATTTCCAAATGTGAAAGAGCTAGGAACCGATTTTCTTTCAATTCCATTAGTAGAAGAACCATCAGGTTTTTTTGTTGCAATACAAAATGCCAATTCTAAATCTGCTCCTGCTGATTTAAACGCCGAGGGAACGACAGTATTGAAATCTGCATTTAATTTTCTAAAGTCATTATTCAAAACCGCAATCTGAGATGCGATTTGTGCATCAGAAACATTCTGTGCTGAATTTTTGTACAAAACGTGAACAACGACAGGAATGGTAATAACTCCTGCCTTTCTATTGACTTGAGATTGATTATTAACTAAAAAATCTCTCAAAACCTGTTTGTTTGCAGCTGCTTCCGGATTGGCAGCAAAAAACGCAGCCATTTTTTTGTCGGTTCCACAAGTTCTTTGTCCATACGCACTCAGTAAAAAAGTGCTGGTCAATAATAGTAAAATTTTCTTCATTTTATACACATAATTAAAAAGGGCTGCAAATCTATATCTTTTTTTTGATTATAATTTATAAAATTAATTAAATTGTAAAAAAATTTTTGCTTAAGTCATAAATAGAAATAATTTAAAATTAATTGATACTTACGAAACATGGCATCACAAAAGAACATTGTAGTTTTCCTACCCAAATTAATACGATGAATTTTACTAATTTTGAGATAATCAAAAACCCGACAATGCCACAAGAATTTAATCCGCGCGACGTCACTTGGCTTGGTTTCAACGCCCGAGTTTTACAGGAAGCGATGGACAAAAGTGTCCCGATACATCTCAGAATTCGTTTTCTAGGAATTTTTTCTAATAATCTGGATGAGTTTTTCCGCGTGCGTGTCGCAGGATTGAAAAGGGCGATGGACTTCAAACAAAAAGTTCTCGCCGAGTCTTTCTATGATGCGCCTTCCAAAATTCTTCAGAAAATCAACAAACTGGTGATCAATCAGCAAGAAGATTTTGACCGAACATGGAAAGACGTTCAGCGAGAGATGGCAAAGGAAAAAGTCTTTATCAAAGATCATCATCATCTGACAGAGGAGCAGAAGGCATTTGTTGTCAAATATTTTGATGAAGAAGTAGAATCCAACGTGATTCCGGTTTTGCTGCACGATAACAAACCAATGCCTTACCTTCGTGAAAAAAGCCTTTTCATCGGCATTGCAATGCGAAGAAAAGAATGGCAATACGAGAGTCAATACGCCATTATCGAACTTCCTGTGACAGCCAACGGAAGATTTGTCTTGTTACCAACGCAAAATCCTGAACAGAAAGATGTGATGCTTTTGGAAGACGTCATCATTCATAATTTGCCTCATATTTTTTCTTACTTCGGCTACGACGAGTTTACAGCGCACTGTTTCAAAGTAACAAAAGATGCAGAATTTGATTTGGATAATGACATCAAAACTACTTTGGCAGACAAAATCGAAAAAGGCGTCAAAAGCCGGCGAAAGGGGAAACCAACGCGTTTTGTCTTCGATAAAGAAATCGATAAAGCGTTGCTGGAATTCTTGATTAAAAAATTAAACTTAACCAAAAAAGACAGCATCATCCCAGGTTCTAAGATTCATAATTTCAGACATTTTATGGATTTTCCTGATGTGTTCAAAGCCTATCAGAAACCTGTAGAAAGAACGACCTTCATCCATCCGGAATTTGCTAAAAAACAAAGAGTAACGGATGTGATTATCAAAAAAGACGTTTTACTGACTTTCCCATATCATTCCTATGACTCAGTCATCGATTTGCTGAGGGAAGCGGCGATGGATCCAGATGTAAAATCCATCCAAATCACGGCGTACAGACTGGCATCGAGTTCCAAAATTGCGAATGCTTTGATCAATGCGGTTCGAAACGGAAAAGAAGTGACCGTAATGCTGGAACTGAGAGCGAGATTTGACGAAGAATCTAATCTTTGGTGGAAAGAAAAATTCGAGATGGAAGGCGTAAAAGTTCTTCTCGGAATTCCGAATAAAAAAGTGCACGCAAAACTTTGCGTTATCAAAAAAAGAGTCAATAACAGAACGATTCAATACGGCTTTGTCAGCACTGGAAACTTCAACGAAAAAACGGCGAAGATCTATGGTGACCATTTGTTGATGACCTCCAACAGAGCAATAATGGCAGACATCAACAAAGTTTTTCTTGCACTTAACAAACCAAAAATTGATCCGACTATTGCTTTGAAAAGCTGTAAAACCTTGATGGTTTGTCCGGTTTTTATGCGTGAAAAGATCATCGCTCACATTGACAAAGAAATAGAAGAAGCTAAAGCTGGAAGAAGAGCCGAAATGATTATCAAAGTCAATTCCCTGAGTGATAAAACCCTGATTATGAAACTCTACGAAGCAGCACAAGCTGGTGTGAGTGTCAAAATGATTGTGCGGGGCATCTATTGCGCCATCAACCAAAAAGAATTCAGAAAAAAAATCTACGCCATCAGTATTGTTGATGAATATCTGGAACACGCCCGAGTGATGTATTTCTACAATAAAGGTGCAGAAAACATGTACATTTCCTCCGCCGATTGGATGACAAGAAATTTGGATTACAGAATCGAAGCGGCAACGCCAGTTCTTCAGAAAAATCTAAAGAAAGAACTCAAAACACTTCTAGACATTCAGTTACAGGATAATGTAAAGGCGAGAATTCTTGACAAAAATATGCGAAATGAGTATGTAGAAACAGAGAAAAAAGAAGAAATCAGGTCACAGATAGAAACTTACCATTATCTGAAAGTCCAGAAATATTAAGAATTGATTACTTTTATCATCTAATTTAGTTCCAGAACATGATAATTGCCGCTATAGACATCGGGAGCAACGCCGCAAGATTGCTGATTAATGAAGTAAAAGAACACGATGGAAAACCAGAATTCACGAAGTTGAATCTTCTGCGTATACCGTTGAGGCTGGGTTTTGATGTTTTCAGCAAAGGCGAAATTGGTAATGAAAGAAAGCAGATGATCATTACCACGATGAAGATTTTCAGCCAGATGATGGCGATGTATAAAGTGGATCATTACCGTGCTTGCGCCACAAGTGCGATGCGAGATGCGAAAAACGGACAGGAAATCATCAACATTGTCAAAGAAGAAGCTGATATTAATATTGAAATCATCACGGGTGATGAGGAAGCAACTCTGATTTACGAAAATCACGTTGCAGAAGGTCTTGACAAAGATTTTGCCTATCTCTATGTGGATGTTGGCGGCGGTTCTACAGAACTCACTTTCTATGAAAATAACGAGATGAAGTACGAACATTCCTTCAACATCGGAACCATCCGGCTATTGAATGGTTTGGTTCAGCAGTCTTCCTGGGACGAGATGAAGGAGGAAATCAAAAGTAAAATCAAAAGTAAAAAACAGGTTGTTGCCATAGGCTCCGGCGGTAATATCAACAAAATATTTTCTCTAAGCAAAACCAAAGACGGCAAAGCAATGCCTGTTTCTGCCATTAAAAAATACCTGAAAGAGATGCAGAATCTTTCTATAGAAGAGAGAATGCACAATTATCAGTTCCGTGAAGACCGTGCAGATGTGATTGTTCCCGCGCTTCAAATCTTCAATAATGTGATGACTTGGGCAGAAATCAAGTATATTTTTGTTCCGAAGATTTCTGTGGCAGATGGATTGATAAAGAGCATCTATTACAAACTCACAGACGAAAATTAAAAACATCCCAAATCGCAAAAAATTGTTTCCAAAGTCTAATATCAGCCTCAGATTTTTCTGAGGCTTTTTGGTCAAAATTAAATTCCAACGGTCTTAGTTTGTCTATTTACATCATTACATTTGTAATAAGAAAAGTTAAAATATGGGGAAAATAATTAGACTAAATGAAATTAATGAAAAACATTATGATTCAGTCGTTCCATTCTTAGAAAAAAGAATTAGAGATAATATTAGCCCAATAGTTGGTAGACAATAATTTTACTATGAAAAACACACTCCTTTGCATCCACGGATTAGGCTCAGACCGATATTCGAGAAAATTCATCAATTTGAAAGACTTTTTCCAAGACCAATTCAATTATGATTTTGTGGAATGGAATAATGAAAGTAATATTTCTGAACTACTAAATGAAGCAGAAATTAAGCTTCAAAATATCGAAAACCCAATCTTGGCAGGAGATTCTACGGGAGCAAACTTCGCTTATCAACTTCGTGAAAGAAGATTAAGCAAAGGGAAAAATTCTATTTTAATAATGAGCAGTCCGTTACTTGATATTGATGAAAGAATTGCAAACTTTAACTTTCCTGAGAAGTTGATTCCTCAATTAGAAAAATTCAAACAACCCAAAAACGCATTAGTTATTGCGACAAGAAAAGATGCTGTCCTGAATCAGAATTGGTTATTTGATAACAATTTCCAAAACATCCAATTGATTGAAACTGATGACAATCACCGTCTTGAAAAGTTTCATACTTTGCTCCCTCAGATAAAATCTTTTTTGGAGCTACAAGTCGATTCATAATTACCCTACATCAATGCGCATCAAAATCCTTAATCTTACATTTGTATAATAAAAATTGAGACTATTATGGAATTAGGAATAGGAATGTTTGGAGATGTTGCTCTGGACACCAAAACCGGAAAATATAGAGATGCCAGTGTAAAACTAAACGAAATCCTGGAGCAAGTGAAGCTGATGGACCAAACCGGTCTTGACGTTTTTGCAATGGGCGAGCATCACCGAGCAGATTATGCGGTTTCTTCTCCCGAAATCCTTTTGGCTGCTGCGGCAAGTATTACCAATAATATCAGACTGGCGAGCGGCGTGACCGTCCTAAGTTCATCTGAACCTGTGAAAGTTTATGAGGATTTCTCAATGATTGATCTGATATCAAAAGGCAGAGCCGAAATCTTCGTTGGAAGAGGTAGCTTCATTGAATCTTTTCCTCTTTACGGATATGACTTGTCAGACTATAATCAGCTTTTTGAAGAAAAACTAGACTTACTACTAAAAATCAACAATGAAGAAAATGTAAGCTGGAGCGGCATCCTGAGAAGACCGATGGAAAACCAAACCGTTTACCCAAGAGCCTTCAACAACGGTGTATTACCAATTTGGATTGCCGTGGGCGGAACTCCTGAATCTGTTTTGAGAGCGGCGACTTTGGGATTGCCTCTGATTGTTGCAATTATTGGCGGAATGCCAAGACAGTTCAAAAACCTCATCGAGTTTTACAAACAGGAATATCTGAGAGCCGGACACGACGAAAGCAAAATGCAGATTGCCGTCCACTCACATACTTTTGTGAGCGATGACCAGAAAGATATTGACCAATACTTTTTCAACTACAAATCTCAGATGGACAGAATCGGCAGAAGCCGCGGCTGGGCGCCATATAGCAAAGAACAATATGAAGGCGGAAGAAGCAGAGACGGTGCATTGTTTATTGGAACAGCGAATGAAGTCGCAGACAAAATCAATGAGATGAAAGCGCTATTTGGCTTGACAAGATTCATCGGACATATGGATGTGGGCGATCCCGCTCACGACATGATGATGAATTCTATCCAGCTCTTTGGTGACAAAATTGCGCCACAAGTGAGATAAAAACAAACCTCCTAAAATTGATTTTCAGGAGGTTTTTTATTGATTGAATTTAAAGAATGACCTATGAACAAGTTTTGTTGCCTGAGGCATTCAAAAACACACTTGTGTTTAATAAAACATCATTTATTAAAATGTTTATTTAGAAGTTAAGATTAAGAATGTCCTGCACCTTCATCTTTTTTTGGAGGTGTTTCGGTTTTCACTTCTTTTACCTCAACGATTTGTTTGTCATCTTTTCCTTTAAGATAAGATGGCAAATCCAGCCCAGCCATATTGAATAAATCATTCAATGGTGGAACGGTTTTCATCATTCCAGATACGAAGTTGGCCGTTGAGGTATTGCCATCCTGATTGTTGCCACTGTCCCAAACGGTTACTTTGTCAATCTTGATATTCTTCACGGCTTCTACCTGAGTTTTGACCAATTCTGGTAATTTTTCAATTAATAGCAACTGGAATGCACTGTTCGTATCTCCACCTGCAGCTTGCACTATTCTGTCATAACCTTCTGCCTGCTTTGTCAGAATTTCATAAAGACCTTTTGCTTCCGCTTCCATTTTGGCGAAGATAGCGTCTGCTTCTCCTTTGGCTTGCAATCTGATTTTTTCAGCTTCCGCCTGTGCATCGATGATGGCTTTTTGTTTCGCAATTTCAGCAGGAACTACAATGTTTGCCTGTTGTGTAGAACGCTCTCTCTCTGCTCTCGCCGCTTCGGCTTTTTGTTCTGCTACATAAGACTCTTCCAAGGACTTTGCTGCCTGCACTTTCTCTGCAGCCATAGCAATTCTTAATGCTTCCGCTTCTTTTTCTCTTCTTTCTGCATCAGAATTTGCAATCGTAATTTTGGCTTCATTCTCTCCTTTTATTGCTAAAGAGTTGGCAAGCGATGTTGCGATACGAGACTCTTTTGCAGCCTCTGCCTTACCGATTGATTCATCTTTTGCAGCGGATGCAATGCTCACTTCCCTGTCTTTTTGAGTAATGGCAATCTTTACGTCGCGGTCTCTCTGAGTTTCCGCAATTTGTGTATCTTTTTCTCTGTCAGCAATTGCTTTTCCAGTCTCCCCTATTTTGTTTTGTTCTGCTACGGAGATAATGGCTTCGTTAATGGCTTTTGCAGCCGCTTCTTTTCCCAAAGCCTCGATGTAGCCAGACTCATCGCGGATATCTGTTACGTTGACATTGATTAATTTCAGACCAATTTTTTTAAGTTCTGTATCTACGTTTTTAGAAATATTATCCAAAAACTTATCTCTGTCTGAGTTGATTTCCTCAATCGTCATCGTTGCAATAACCAAGCGCAACTGACCAAACAAGATGTCTTTTGACAACTCCTGAATCTGCTCTGGCGCAAGACCTAGTAACCTTTCGGCAGCATTTCCCATAGAATCTGGTTCGGTAGAAATCGCAATTGTAAATCGGCAAGGAACATCTACACGGATGTTTTGGCGAGATAAGGCATTAGTCAAATTAGCCTCAATAGAAATCGGTTTCAAATCCAGATACGCAAAATCCTGAATCACAGGCCAAACAAAAGCACCACCACCGTGGATACATTTGGCCGAACTCCCGCCAGTTTTACCATAGATTACCAAAATCTTGTCAGAAGGACAACGTTTGTAGCGCGAAATCAGCGCCAAAAATGTTACAAATAATACAAATACTCCGACCAGAATCAGAATAAAGCTACCGTTAATCATATCCATATAATGCTATTAAATTTTTTCGACAATAAGTATTTTTTCCTCTAAACGAATGATTCTTACTAAACTTCCGGAAGCTATCTCTTCACCTTCCGTAACGGCTAATAACTCGTGATTGGTTCCATTTAAAGACACCAGTATTTTACCTTTTCCGGATTTCTGTTCAGGAATTCTGAGATAGACTTCGGCAGTTTTGCCAATCAGTTTCTGGATGTTGAATGTGTTATCTTCCGTTAGTTTAAGAATTTGTTTGATGACCATAAAGAAAACCACCACAAAAAGAATCCCCACCGCTGCCGCAAGGGCAATTAGAAAACCTTGATTTTGGATGCTGTGATAGAAGGCAACGCCTGTCCATCCAAATCCCATCAGAAAATTAACAAGATTCCGGAAAGAAAATAATTGAAAAGGTCCGTGCACGGCATCCAGATGTCCATCGAAATCTGCGCCCAGTCCATCTGAAAGGTCGGTCCCGATAATTGTAAAAATCAATTGAACTAAGAAAATAAGACTGGCGATAATTGCTACCCACCAAAAGGATTGCTGCAAAGTACTCATCCCAACGAAGAAGTCTGTCATAGTTTTTTGTTTTGTTTAAAAATACATTTTTCTTATGAAAATTGCAAGAGTTAATTCATAAAAACTATGATTACCTCAAATTATATTGTTTTCCCTGATAGACAAACCCCTCAGTATTTTCCGGATAATAATTGACATCACACTCGTAAATCCGTCTTGAAATTAAATACGGGTCGATAACAAAATCTATGATTTTCTCTTCATTCTTATTTGTCTTAATCCAAAAATCTACCTGACCTTTATTTTTGATACTGATGATTTTATCCTTGTAGAAATGATGAACCATTACTTCGTTCTTTCCATAATGATAACTATTGAAGCCTAGCCTTAACCCAAAAAACAACAGCAGACAAAATCCTAATCTCAGATAATGCTTTGGGTTAGAAATCTCTTTTAATAAAAATCTGAGAAGATAAACTGTAATCATCAAAACACTCAACTCGATAAGGTTGAGCGCAATGTTTTTATTCATCAAACCTTCGAAGCTGGAAAACCAATGGATGGATTGCAAAACATACTCAATACTGACATCAAAAATCCTGAATAAATAATCATTTTTAATTCCAAATGTGATGATAACCACCATCAATAAAGATGAAATAATCAAAATTTCGGAGAGTGGGATAATGATGACATTAGAGAAAATCGACACAAAAGAAAACTGATGGAAGTAAAAAATTGCCAGCGGTAAAGTTGCGATCTGAGCTGCCAATGTCATTGCTGTAATCTCGTAGAAGAATTTCTCTGCAACGTATTTTGGACTTCGGAAAAGTAGTTTTTTTATCGGAACCGTAAGCCACCAAATTCCTAAAACTGCAACATAACTCAATTGAAAACCAACGTCAAAAAGCTGATTAGAATCTACAATTAAAATAATAAAAGCCGACAAAGCTATTGAATGCAATAGATCTGATTTCCGCTGCAGTAAAACCATAATGTAGTAGCACGAAATCATCAGACAACTCCGCATCACCGAACTGCCATAATCAATAAAAATAGCGAAGCACCAAATGAAAATCAAACTCGTGATAATTGAAAATTTTCTTAATCCGAAAGGGAAAATCTGATTACAAATCATCAATATAATCCAGAAAATAATCACCATATGCGAACCGGAAATCGCCAAGAGGTGCGTGAGTCCTGTTTGGTTGAAATCTTTTACCGTTTCTGCATCCATCTCCGTTCTGTCTGCGAGTATTATACCTTTCAGAAATTCCTGGATCTTCGGAGAGAGCGAAGTTTGATTGATTTTGTTCAGAACGTCTAATCGCTTTTGCCGGATTTCATCTGCAAAACTAACTTCGCTCTTCTTAGCTTTTAGAATATCATCAGGCAGATAAGCCTGCAGAAAAACATCCTGCCTGGCGAGATATTTTTTATAATCGAATTGGAAATCATTCTTACTTCCTTCAGGTTGATGGAGATAAACTTCTGCGTCATAGAAATGATTAAAATCCAATTGTTCTTGCTCTTTCGGAATACTCAAAACTGATTTTAGTGGAACAAAATCTTCAATTCCCGCAGAAGGAACAGCGATGATTTCTATAATATAACGTCTGTTTTTTTGATTGGTATTTAGTTTTTTGCTGATTTGAAACACGATGTTTTCTTTCTCTTTCAAGTCTGGAATTTTTGCATCAGAAGAATTGAGTGAATGAACGAAAATCCCGATTGAGAAAAAGAAAATGCCGAGACAATAATATTTGATGCGTTGGAAAAAAGTTTTGTTAATGAAGATTGCGCATAAAGAAATCCCTGAAATTAAAATGAAAACAAACAATGTAACTTGGCTCACATTCAGATATTCCTGAAAGATTATTCCACTAATAAAGCATATTAACAGTATTAACAATGGTTGTTTTTTCATCGAAGTTCAATTGTGTTTTTTAACCGCTTTCAAATATGAACGAAAACGGATTTTCTTGAAATAAAGATAATCAATTTTATTTCAAAATATCATCAATAATCTTCAAATGATGATTGGTATGAAGTCCCAAAAACTTCCACGTTGTTTTTTTGTCAAAATCTCCCAGAAAAGGATGTGTGATGAACGATTTCTCTGGTAGATTTTCAGTCATTGCGAGTCTTTCTTTGGCTAGGTTTACCAGTTTCAAAACACTTTCTTCCGTTGGTGTCTCTAATGGAAAAAACTGTTTTGGCGCTTTTATTTTCCCTCTTGGAATCAATCCGAAATTCAGAAATACAAATTTTTTAAAACTAAATTTCGGGTGATAATCTGTCGGATTTGACATCGTCAAACCTTTCAGACTGCTATTCAGAATCAGTAAAGAATGTTCCAGATGCCAACCAACAGAAGCTTTGGAAATTGTTTCATTTTTTACATTGATTTTCGGAATGAGAGACTCGATTTTTTGAAGTTGAATTTTTATATTTTTCATTTTTATAAATTGACAATAATTTCCGCTGCTTTTTGACTTGCACCACTTCCTCCTAATTTTTTTCTGAGAACTTCGTAATCAGCTAAAATCTGAGTTCTTTTTTCGGTATTAAGGATTTTGTTGAGTTCTTGCACCAGATTTTTAGTATTGAGCTCGTTTTGAATCAATTCAGTCACCACTTCTTTGTCCATAATCAGATTGACGAGAGAAATATATTTGATATTTTTAATGAGTCTTTTCCCAATTTCGTAGGAAATACGGCTTCCTTTGTAGCAAACCACTTCAGGGATATTAAGCAAAGCCGTTTCCAAAGTTGCTGTTCCAGATGTGACCAAAGCTGCTTTTGAACATCTCAGCAAATCGTAAGTTCTGTTGGAGACAAAATGGACATCGGGATCTACAAATTGTTCGTAGAAATTTTTGTCAAGACTCGGCGCACCAGCAATCACGAATTGATAATCCTTAAAATCATTTCTCACAGACAACATCAGTTCCAGCATTTTAGAAACTTCCTGCTTTCTGGAACCCGGCAGAAGTGCAATGATTTCTTTATCATTAAGTTGATTTTCTTTTTTGAATTTATCAATATCAATCGGATGCAAACCTTCAATCGCGTCTAGTAAAGGATGACCAACAAAATGTGCATCAACCTGATGTTTTCTGTAAAATTCTTTCTCGAATGGGAGAATCACCAGCATCTCATCCACATATTTTTTGATGGTTTCTACACGACCTTCTTTCCACGCCCAAAGTTGTGGCGAAATGTAATAAACCACTTTGATACCCAAATCTTTCGCAAACTTTGCAATCCGTAAATTGAAGCCTGGATAATCGACCAAAATCAAAACATCTGGTTTGTTTTCCAGAATATCTTGTTTGCAGAATTTGATATTATTGAGAATCGTTCCAAGATTTTGAATCACTTCCAGAAAACCCATAAAAGCCAAATCGCGGTAATGTTTTACCAACGTCCCACCTTGTTTTTGCATCAGATCTCCGCCCCAGAAACGGAATTCTGCATTTTGGTCCTTTTCTTTGATGGCTTTCATCAGGTTGGAAGCGTGCAAATCGCCGGACGCTTCTCCTGCTATGATGTAATATTTCAAGGTGTCAATTTTAGATTAATATAGTTTGGATGATAGATTTTTAAAATTAAGTTTTTTCTGTGAATTGCTTAACTTTGAACAAAATTAAATCTTTTTGAGCGATTAGGATTGCGAAAGTCTTAATCTGAGAAAAATTTGTTTGAGAGAAAAATCCCATAGACCCGATAGAAACGGCATCCTTTTTTGTTTTTCTAGTATCGTTCTTTATTGTATACAAAACGTCGAAAACAAAAAAGATATAGTGGATAGCGGGATTAAGCTCCAAAAAAAATGATATTGAAATGGAAGAAATTAAAAATAAAGTTGCGGAAAGTGGATTGGTAAATTTTGATATTTCTGACCTTGTTCCGAAAGGAAATAGATTGGGAATCGACATCAAGGATTTTCTTTGGGAAGGACAGATTCTGAGAGAAAAAGACTTCCGCGAAAAGATTAAAAATATTGACATTCAGTTTTATAAAGACGCTTATGTTTACATCTATTGTTCTGAGGATGTGATTATTCCGCTTTGGGCTTATTTTCTGATTACGTCCAAAATTACAGATCAAACCAAAAAGATAGTTTTCGGAAACCGGGAAGATTTGGAGGTTTTGCTAATGCACAACTCCATCCAGACTTATGATTTTTCTGAATTGAAAGACAAACGTGTTTTGGTAAAAGGCTGCAGCGATGAGTTGATTCCTAACAACGCTTATGTAGAATTGGTGGAACAACTGAAACCAATTGTAAAATCTTTGATGTTTGGCGAAGCTTGTAGCAACGTTCCGATTTTTAAAAATTAATGGATGTCCAAAAAAACTATAACCGTTCTAATTTTCTTTGTTTTTCTTATTTTTTACTACGCTGGTAGTTTTTCCAAAATATCATTTGGAGATTGTATCGGATTTGTCGTAGATGTAGAAAAACAGCAGTTTCTGCCAGATTTTATGCCACTCACGCATTTTCTTTATCTGAATACAGCGATTTTTATGACCAAATATCTGGGAATGGACAGCGTTTTTGTGATGCGTATGATGTCGGTGATTCCGGCTGCTGTCACCGTAAGTTTTCTGTTTGTTCTGATAAAAGAGTTTGTTGAAGAAAATTGGATTGCTGTGATGTCCACTATTGTTTTTGGATTTTCCTTTACATTCTGGCGGAGTGCAGAGACAGTGGAAGTTTATACCTTCAATGCGCTTTGGATTATTCTGTTTTTGATTTATTCGGTTAAATCTTTAAAAAATAATTCTACAAATTACATTATCCCTGTTGGATTATTATTGGGATTAAGTTTTTGGGTCCATATCCAGAACATTATGCTGATTCCAGCTTATCTGGTTTTGCTTTATTTGCTTAAATCTAATCGCAAAAAAGCAGTGATATCAATAATTTTATTTTGTGCTGTAGTTTCCGTGATGTTTATAGTCAATCATCTTCAAGGCATCGAATGGAAATACGCGTTTGCTTCAAAAAAAGGGCCTTGGGTTCAGAATACATTCGATCAGGGATTTATAGATTTGATAAAAGATGTTGTGAAAGCAACTGCCTTTTTGATTTATAATTTCAATGTTTTTATTTTGTTTAGTGTGGCTGGCGTGATATATTTATATAAGAATTTTCAAAGAGAATCACTCTTTTTGATCACAGCTTCTATTTTTACATTGGGATTTGCAACATTTTATGCAGTTTCAGATAATTACGTCTTCTTCATTCCTTTCTATCTTGTTTTTGCTTTACTTATTGCGTTAGGCATTAAAAAGATGAGTGAGAAATATGCGTTACGTCAATTGAGAATCGTTCCAATCTTTATTCCTCTATTTTATATCATTTCCCTTAATATCGTTTCATTAATACCACAAGGACTCGAATTTAATAAAAATAAATTATACAAAGGCGGCTTAAGCTATTATATGCTTCCGTGGCTTCATAACAATATTGGTTGCCTAGAATTCACTTTAGATAATGGCCAAACCGAGGATAATGTTGTCGCGTTGAAAGAGTCTTCCAATGAATTTATAAAATTGCGAAAGAAATATCAATCAATCGAAGAAATTCGGAATCTTTAAAATTAAATCTTAAATCTGCTTAATAATTTCTATCTTTGATTTTATACAAAAGACATAAATTATGAGTTTATTAGACCTTATCACTGGCAGCACAGGAAACCAAGTGGCAGAACAAGCTGAAAACAAATTCGGAATCAGCAAAAACCAAATCATTGCGCTTCTAGTTGTAGCGGCACCTTTGGTCATCACTTATTTGAAAAAGAAATCGGAAAATTCCGAAGAAGCCGACAAGCTCAATGCAACGCTGGACAAGCACCACGACGGTAGCATCCTCAACAATCCTGCACAGGCACTCGAAAGAGAATCAGAAGGCAATTCTATTCTAGATCATATTTTTGGCGGAAACAAAGCAAATGTAGAAAATCAATTATCCCAGAACACAGGCATTTCTATGGACAAGATCGGACCGGTTTTGGCAATGCTAGCGCCTGTCATCATGGGTTACATCGGACAGCAAAAACAAGCCAGCAACGTAACATCAGGCGGTGGATTAGGCGATTTACTTGGCGGAATCCTTGGTAACTCTACCCAGGAAGCAACAGCATCCAACAATCCTTTGAGCGATATTCTAGGAAACGTTTTGGGAAGCGCAACACAATCTTCTGGTGGCGGTTTGGGCGATATTCTCGGTGGCGTTTTAGGAGGAAATAGTAATCAAAAAGATTCGCAACAAGGCGGACTTGGCGGATTACTAGGAAGCATTTTCGGAAAATAAATTTTTACAATTTTAAATATAACAGCCATCTCAAATAATTTGAGGTGGCTTTTTCAATTTGAAGGCAACGTGATTGTGAGCCGCACAAAGATTGAGGATTTGCCCATCAAAAAAGCTTCCAGTATCAATTAAATTAATTCCCTCCAAAACATTATCTTTGCACTCGGAAAATAGACGACAAAAGTCTAATTTCTAAAGTCTAACATCTAACATCAAAAAAAATGTTCCGTACACACACAAACGGCGAACTGACGCTGAAAAATCTAAATGAAAAAGTAACGCTTTCCGGCTGGGTCCAAACTATCCGCGACAAAGGTTTTATGATTTGGATAGATTTGCGAGACCGTTACGGAATCACACAATTGGTTTTGGACGAGGACAGAAACTCCAAAGAACTTATAGAATCAGCCAAGAAATTAGGCCGAGAGTTTGTCATCAAAGTAGAAGGAACCGTTATCGAAAGATCCTCTAAAAATCCAAAAATTCCAACAGGCGACATAGAAATTTTAGTTGATTCATTAAATATTTTAAACGAGTCTCAATTGCCACCTTTCACCATCGAAGATGAAACCGATGGCGGTGAAGAATTGAGAATGAAATACCGGTACCTCGACATCCGCAGAAACCCCGTGAAAGACAAGCTTATTTTCCGTCACAAAATGGCGCAGAAAGTGAGAAATTATCTTTCGGATCAAGGTTTTATAGAGGTAGAAACGCCCGTTCTCATCAAATCTACTCCAGAAGGAGCGAGAGATTTCGTGGTTCCGAGCAGGATGAACCCGGGACAGTTTTATGCATTACCACAGTCGCCACAAACTTTCAAACAATTGTTGATGGTGGGCGGAATGGATAAATATTTTCAGATTGTAAAATGTTTTCGTGACGAAGATTTGCGAGCCGACAGACAGCCAGAATTTACGCAAATCGACTGCGAAATGGCGTTTGTAGAGCAAGAAGACATTATGAATGTTTTTGAAGGAATGACGAAAGTTCTTCTGAAAGACATCACTGGAAATGAATTCGGAGATTTCCCAAGAATGACCTTCGCTAATGCGATGCAGAAATACGGAAACGACAAACCCGACATCCGTTTCGGAATGGAGTTCCACGAACTGAATGATTTAACAAAAGGAAAAGATTTCAAAATATTCGACGAGGCAGAATTGGTTGTCGGAATCAATGTCGAAGGCATTGCAGACTACACCAGAAAACAAATCGACGAATTGGTGGATTGGGTAAAACGACCTCAAATCGGTGCAACAGGATTGGTTTGGATTAAATTCCAAAATGACGGTGTTGTAACTTCGTCTGTCAACAAATTCTATTCTGAAGAGGATTTGATAAAAATCACAGAAGAATTCGGAGCAAAAGCTGGCGATTTAATTTTCGTAATGTCTGGAAACGCAGACAAAGTGAGAACGCAACTTTCTGCCCTCAGAATGGAACTCGGAAACCGTCTTGGCCTAAGAAAAGGAAACGAATTTGCCCCACTTTGGGTGGTAGATTTTCCGCTTTTGGAATTTGATGCAGAATCTGGACGTTACCACGCAATGCATCATCCTTTCACGTCTCCGAAAACCGAAGATTTTAGTTTACTAGAAACCGACCCCGGAAAAGCAAGAGCCAATGCCTACGATTTGGTTTTGAACGGAAACGAAATTGGCGGCGGTTCGATCCGAATTTTTGATAGAGATTTGCAATCGAAAATGTTTGATTTATTAGGATTTTCAAAAGAAGAAGCCGAAGCACAGTTTGGTTTCCTAATGAACGCTTTCAAATACGGAGCGCCGCCTCACGGTGGATTGGCGTTTGGGTTTGACCGTTTGGTTGCAATTCTTGACGGAAACGAGGTTATCAGAGATTACATCGCTTTCCCAAAAAATAATTCGGGACGTGATGTGATGATTGATGCGCCGGCTTCGATTCATCAGGAACAGCTTACAGAACTAGAATTGAAATTGGATTTAAAATCATAAATTAGAAGCGAGAATTTTTTTCTCGCTTTTTTAATTCAAAAGTCATACTCAACAAATTAATTATACTTTTTATACATTTCTGAAATGGTTTTTGCTATTTCATCTCGAAAAGATTCGGGAGAAATTACCGTAACGTTTTGTCCGTGAGAAAGAATTTCCTGAGTAAAATCAAAAGTTGGGAAAAGCTTTAATTTTATTCTCAATTCTCTGTCATCGTCAATTAAAATTTCTTGAGAATGATGAAGTTGCAAAGATTTGATGTATTTTCCCTGATGTGGTGTAAAAGACAAAATTATTTCTTGCGGAATTTCATTTAAAGTAGATGAAAGTCCAAACGAATATTTAAATGAATTTTCTAAAACGTTTTCAAATCGTAATTGTCTTGTGTGATGAACTTCGACATCTGAGATTCGGTCTAATCCAAAACTTTTAATTTTAGGTTTCTCAAATTCTGTTTTTTCATCTTTTGAAAGAAAATGCTCAATCGATTTTTTATTTTCAATAGAAAAATCGGTTGCCAAAAGATACCACCGGTTCTGAGATTCTTTTAAAGCATAAGGAACTACAACTCTTTTCTCAGGCTGATTCTCATAGTATTTTTGATACGTAAACGATACAACACGATGACTTTTAATCGCATCAATCAATTCAGAAAAATGATATAAACCTTTTGGCTCTCTTTTTTCAAATAAAACAATTTTCGAGTTTTTCTTTGATTTTCGATAAGCTTCTATCAATAAAATATCATCTAAAGTTCCTTCCGATTCGGGATTTAGTTCTTCATTATTTAAAGCAAAAGTTCCTAAAGTTTTTTTGTATTTAGTTTCTAAACCTAATATTTCAGCAATCAGATTTCGGTCTCGCTTAAAAGTTTTTTCACTGAATTTAAGTTCAAAACCTTTCTCTTCGAACTTTTCTTCAAGAAATTTTTTGGTTTCTTCGTAGGTAATTCCGTTGGGTTTAGTTTTCAATAATTCTGCGATGTACAATAAACGTTGAATTTGTTCGAGTTTTGCCATATTAGTTTTGGATAAAGATTATTTCGTTAATAAAAGATTTTTCAGATAATCTGTTTTCTCATCTTCATTAATTTCTGTTGGTGCACAAATTCTTTTTTTGGAGATAATATCAAACAAATAACTTTCATTCTTATGATAATCGAAAGCCAGAACTTTATTGTTTCCAAAGAAACCTGTTGTTGTGTAACTTTCATAATCCATCAACAGATTTTCGTTTTCATCAATCAAACCAAATTTGACCAAATTACCATTTTTGAAAGTCAGCAAATCTCTTTCTAAATCGTAATTTTCAATTTTCTCATCCACTTCTTTACCCACATAATAAATGTTTTCTGCAATGCAAATTGCAAAATCGTATTTGAAATCTATAATTTGTTGATTCTGAATGTTAACAATTCCCCATTTTTCATTTCTCAAAACCCCAATTTTATTGAAATTGATGGTTGTTATAGAATCATAATCCAACGGAATTATTTCTCGATTTTTTCTATCAATATATCCGTATTTTCCATTTTTACAAACTTTTGAGAGATAATATTTTTCTAAAAATATGGAAGCATAAGAATAATCAAACGGAATTACGATTTCATTTTTCCAATTGATAAATCCCCAGAAATCCTCATCATTACAGGCTAAAATTAATTCATCGTTGAAATCAATCAGATTGGAATATTTTAAGGGAATAATAATTTCTCCGTTTTTGTTGATTGCACCAAAACATCCATCAATAGAAACAATTCCATAACCTTGATTGTTGAATGTCGTTACTTGTTGCCATTCTGTGGGTTCTTTTCCATTGTTTTCGTTTCGGTAAGTGAAAACTTCGTCTATGTCTTTTGGTTGAAGGTTTTTCATTTTAAGTATTTTATAATTTCTTCTCCTATTTTATTTCTAATTTTTTCCGTATTGTATCCTCGCGCAGAAAAATGTGGTATTGCACAAACATTTCTCTTATTCAATAAACCTACTTTGGTATAATCTCCTTTCTGTTGAAGGTCTTCTATTCCTATTTTTTTCAATAAAGAAGTATTTGAAGAAAATATAAGAATGTTTTTAGGCTGCAAAATTTCAATTAATTCCAAAGTTTTTCCTATGCAGTACTCTTCAATTTCGATATTTAGATTTTTTAAATCTTTTGTTGATTGAGTATTAAAGAATATCATATTTGTCATAACCGAATTTTGTAATTTAGAGAAAAGTAAATCCGTGAAAAATATCTCTCTAAACTTACGTCTTACTTGCCTCATTCCGTCACTCCATTCTTTTGCTTCTTCAATTAATAAATTTTGAGAATAATATAAACTTTCAGGCTTTCTCCTATCTATGTTATTTTCTTGTAAATAGTTAGTGTATTTTCCAGAATTCCCAGGATTGATACCGATAATCAATATTTCAGGATTTTGAAATATTGGAGTTTGAAAAGCATAAAAATCCAAATCTGTTTTTATAGCATATTCGTGACATTGCTCTGCAACTTCCTTTAACCATTTATCTTTTTTTAATTCAAAATCTTTCATAATATTATATTGTAATTATTTACTTAAAGTATATTTTTTAACATCACTTCCTTCTATATTTAACAAAATTAGCTCTTTATCTGACAAACTTGAAATTGTATAAACCAACACATCCTCTTGAGCATTTTTAGTTGTGATTTTCTTACTATTTTCATCAACAGAATAAGTGTAATTATCTGAATCTGTGACGCAATTGCTATTCACAACAGAACTATGATTTTCTAATAACTTAAAATCAGAGCCAAAAACAAAATTTCCAAGATTTGTACAAGGCAGAGAAGTTGGAACATTTGCTCCATTGTTTTCTTTTTTTACAATAGTCCAAGTTCCGACTATTTTCTGACTGATTGTATTTTGTTGTGTATTGTCATCATCACGGTCTTCTCCGCAAGACAAAAGCATTAATGAAGCAATTGCTGCTAAAAATAAATTTCTTTTCATTATTAAACTATATTTTTCGATTTAAAAAAATGAGAATATTGCAACTGATTTTATTTTGTATCTATATTTCATTTATAATAAAGCAAATATAAAATGCGCAATAGACAAAATACGTCCTTTTACTAATTAGATTAAGAAATTTTAAAACTCAACCAAAATTCCTTATTTTTACTCAAACACAAAATTTTAACTGATGAAATCTCCACAAGAAATCTTACAACAATATTTCGGCTACAGCAATTTCCGTCTCGAACAGGCAAATGCGGTTGAAAATGTAATTGCTAAAAAAGACACTTTTGTTTTGATGCCAACTGGCGGTGGAAAATCCCTTTGCTACCAAGTTCCTGCGTTGGTTTTGGACGGAACGTCAATCGTTATTTCGCCGCTGATTGCTTTGATGAAAGACCAAGTAGATGCGTTGCGTGTGAATGGTATTTCTGCGGCATTCATCAACTCTTCGATGAGTTCTTTCGAGCAAAATGAAACCTTGAGCCAGCTAAAAAACGGAAAACTCAAGCTTTTATACGTGGCTCCCGAAAAACTAAGTTCGGAAAACGGTGCGTTTTTAGAAATGCTGAAAGATGTCAATATTTCCCTGTTTGCGGTGGATGAAGCCCATTGCGTTTCGCATTGGGGACACGATTTTCGGCCAGATTATTTGTTTCTGAATGGGATTAAAAATCAGTTTCCCAATGTTCCCATCATTGCTTTAACGGCTAGTGCAGACGATATTACACGGAAAGACATCATCAAACAACTCAACCTCCAAAATCCGCTGGTTCTTATTTCGTCCTTCGACAGAGCCAACATCAAATATTTTGTTCAGCCGAAACAATCTGTGCTTCAAAATATTATTCAATATCTTAACGAGCATCCGAATGATTCTGGTATTATCTACTGCTTATCCAGAAAAGGAACAGAAGAAATGGCCAATAAATTAAAAGAAAACGGCATCAATTCTGCCTACTATCACGCCGGACTCCTATCTGCGGAAAGAGCGAAAGTTCAGGAAGATTTCTTAAAAGATAAAACCCGTGTAATGGTTGCCACAATTGCCTTTGGAATGGGAATCGACAAGAGTAATGTTCGCTTTGTGATGCACGCAGATTTACCTAAAAATATCGAAAGCTATTATCAGGAAACCGGAAGAGCGGGAAGAGATGGCTTGCCAAGTGAAGCCATTTTGTTTTACTCCAATGGCGATGTAATGAAGCTGAAAAATTTTGCAATGATAGAAAACAACGCAGAGCAATCTGAACTGATGTTGCAAAAGCTAAAGCAAATGTCCGATTTTGCCGAAATGCAAAAGTGCCGCCGACAATATTTGATGGAATATTTTGGCGAAAAACACAACGGCAACTGCAATTCTTGTGATTATTGCTTGAGTGAGTTCGAAGTTTGGGACGCCACAACCGATGCTCAAAAATTATTGAGTGCCATTTTCCGATTGAAAGAACGCTACGGAAAAAACTTAATTATCGATTTTCTAAGAGGTTCAAAAGGTGCAAAAATCACAGATTTTATGCGGAGTTTGCCCACTTATGGCGTTGGAAACAACCACGGAAAAGACTATTGGCAAAATTTGATCCGGCAAATGCTCATCAAAGGTTTCTTAAGTGAGTCTGATGATGAATTTTCTGTTCTGAAACTGAATGACGTGAGCCGAGAAATTTTGTTTAAAGGTAAAAAAGTAACCTGCAAACAAGTAAAAGAACAGGCAAAAGCGGTAGTGATACAAGAAACCGAAACGCATTATTCTCCCCAAGAAATGGAGGCCAATCTCGATTTGTTTGCAGAACTCAAAACCTTGAGAAGAGAACAAGCCGAAAAGGAAAATGTACCGCCTTATGTCATTTTTTCTGATGCCACCTTGGTGGAACTTTCCACCTATTTTCCTCAAACCAAAGAAGAACTAAGCGAAATAAGCGGTTTTGGAGCTTTCAAAATTGAAAAATATGGCGAAATATTTCTGTCTGCAATAGTTGCGTTTTGCAGGAAAAGTAATTTAAGAAGTAAAATCTCGGAGAAAAAACCAAAAAAGCAGCGAGAGCCGAAAAAAACCAAGTCCACAAGTTCCGAAACATTTGAAACCACTTTTCAACTGTATAAGAAAAATTATAGTGTTGATGAAATTGCAAATCAGAGAAATTTATCTATCAACACCATTCAAAATCATTTGGTAAGATTTGTAGAATCTGGAGAGATAAAACCCGCAGAACTGATGGATACAAATAAGATAGAACCCATCATAGAAATCGCAAAAACACAAACAATCCCATCTCTAAGAGCTATTAAAGAAGAATTGGGTGAAGATTTTTCTTATTTTGAAATTCATGTTGCCATAGCATATAACAAATCACAGATGTGAAAAATTGATTCTACTAAAATTATTTTCCCAATACTAAAAGGATAAAATCTTTCCTTCAAAAAAATTTTGGTATCGGATAGACTTAAAATATAAAACATCCGATCTTAAAATTTAAGGCAACTTCGCCACCAAAAACTCTGGAGACCATTTCAAAATCCAATAGATGATTTTCCATTTCCAATTCGGGACAATGGTGAAAGAATTTCCAGCATCAACAATATATTTCGCCACATAAGCCGGTTCCATTAATAAAGATTTGTTCAAATCCAAACCTTCATTGATTTTTGTATTGATGTAACCGCTGACCAAAACATTCACCGTAATTTTTCTTGAATTTAATTCCTGTCTCAGTCCAGCTAAATATTGAGTGAAAGCAGATTTGGTACTACCATAAACAAAATTACTTTTTCGCCCACGAACGCCTGACAAAGATGATAAACCAACAATTCTTTCCAGATTTTTATTGGATTGGTCTGTTGCAATAATATTCAGAATAGAAACTGCGCCAACGTAATTGGTTTTCATCATTTCAAATGTAGTTTCGAAATTCTTCAGAGCTTTCTGATTTTCGACTAAAAATCCTGCTGAATAAATGACGATATTTGGTTTTACTGATAATTCGTCATAAAATTTTTGATGAGAGGCAAAATCTGTTGCATCGAAATATTTGATTTCAATTTTTGATTTATCGAAATGATTTTCATCAGCAAAATCCTGCAGAGATTTTTGATTTCTTGAAGATGCAATCACAGAGAAACCCTTATTAATATAAAGTTTGATGCATTGTTTCGCTACATCCGAATTGGCACCGAGAATCAGAACAGTTTTACAAGAATTCATTTTGCAAAGATAGATTTTAAGAGAATAGACGGATAGATAATAGACTGGCAAATTACTTAAAAATAACTTTTTAATCAGTAAATTTGTAACATTAGACGCAGATTAAAAATTCTATTATCTATCCGTCTATTATCTAAATTCTATTTATGTTTAATGTTTTAGGAAACTTTTTGACGCTTTCTTCTTTTGGCGAAAGTCACGGAGAAGCTTATGGCGGAATAATTACCAATTTTCCAGCTGGAATGGAAATCGACACTGAGAAAGTTCAACAAGAGCTCGACCGGAGAAAACCAGGACAATCTGCCATTGTCACACAAAGAAAAGAAGGCGATAAAGTTCGATTTCTGTCGGGGATTTTTGACGGAAAATCAACCGGAACACCAATCGGTTTTATTGTAGAAAATGAAAACCAACGTTCCAAAGATTACGATCATATTGCTCAGGCCTATCGTCCAAGTCACGCCGATTTTACTTATGATCAGAAATTTGGGATCCGCGACTATCGTGGTGGTGGAAAATCGTCTGCCCGCGAAACACTTAACTGGGTTGTCGCAGGCGCATTGGCCAAACAGCTTCTTCCTGAGATTGAAATCAATGCGTATGTTTCGTCCGTTGGCGAAATATTTTGTGAGAAACCTTATCAGGATTTGGATTTTTCTAAAACCGAAAACAACATCGTTCGTTGTCCGGATGAGGAAACTGCTGAAAAGATGATTGAAAAAATCAAAGAAATCAAAAAAGAAGGCAACACCATTGGCGGAACGGTGACTTGTGTCATAAAGAATGTTCCGGTTGGATTGGGCGAACCGATTTTCAATAAACTGCACGCCGAATTGGGAAAAGCCATGCTGAATATCAACGCATGTAAAGGTTTTGAATATGGAAGCGGATTTTGCGGTGCAAAGATGACAGGAAAAGAACACAATGACCTTTTCAATCAAGATGGAACCACGCAATCCAATCTTTCCGGCGGAATCCAAGGTGGAATTTCCAACGGAATGGACATCTACTTCCGAACGGCTTTCAAACCTGTGGCAACGATTCTTCGTCCTCAGGAAAGCATCAATAAAGATGGCGAAACGGTAACTGTGGAAGGCAAAGGAAGACACGATCCTTGCGTAGTTCCGAGAGCGGTTCCGATTGTGGAAAGTCTTGCTGCTTTTGTGCTAGCAGATATGTATTTAATCAATAAAACCAGAAAAATATAATGGACATCAAATCATTTTGGGACAAGGCTGTTTCGTACACAGAATATCTTCGTAATGCTGGAGAACGATTGGGAAATCCGAAAGACACTCAGGAAGCTGATTACGCTGAATATTACCGATTGGGAATCCAAAGAATGAACAGAATGTGGGAAAAATATCTCCCGAATTCTGAGCAGGTTGAAACTTTGGCGAAGAAGAAATTCAATGGGAAAATATTAATTATTTCTGAATCGTGGTGTGGCGATGCCAGTCAGGTGATTCCAGTTGTGGTTAAGTTTTTTGAACAATTTGAAGTTAAAATTACTTACCGCGACCAAGAGCCAAGTTTGATTGATAATTATCTCACACACGGTGGAAAATCTATTCCGATTGTTATTTTTTTGGATGAAGATTTTAGTGAAATGGCACATTGGGGACCGAGACCGAAGCGTGGAACGGAACTTTTGGAAAAACACAAAGCGAATCCGGAAGCATTCACGAAAGACCAATTCTATGTGGAATTGCAGACTTATTACGCAAAAAACAGAGGTTTCGATACAATTGAAGAACTTTTGGAATTACTGTAAATTTGTACAAGATGAATTTTCTTAAAAAAAATCTGATTTATATAATTGTAATCATTGTTATCTCAGCATTTGCAATGATAAAACCGCTTCGTGATTTTGTTTCAGAACAGATTTCTATGAGTCCAACTGTTGCGAAAATCAATAATGAAACTTTACTTCCCGACGAAGTTTTAAATATTGATTTGAAAGGAATCAACACAACAAGTACCAACCTGAAAAACCTGCGTGGAAAAGTGCTTTTCCTGAATTTCTGGGGAACCTGGTGCCCGCCTTGCAGAACGGAATGGCCAACTATTGAGAAACTGTATCAATTGAAAAAAGATAAAATGGAATTTGCGCTGATTGCAATGCAGGACCAAGAAGAAGATGTCAGAAAATTCTTAAAAGAAAATAATTATACAGCGCCAGTTTACATTGCCGAAAGTCCATTAGATCCGAAGGTTTTACCAACTGCTTTTCCTACAACATATTTGATTGGAAAAGATGGCAGAATCCTGAAAAAAGAAGACAGCTCTATGGATTGGAGCAAAGATTCTGTTTTGGAGTTTATTGATAATGTAACAAAGGGCGAATAGCTTTTGGCAATTGGCTTTTAGCTTTAAAAGGATAAAAAAAAGGCGAAGAATAAAATAATTCTTCGCCTTCTATTTTTATCAGTAATGTTCTTAAGCTATCAGCAAAAAGCCAATCGCCAGAAGCTAATTACTTTTTCTTTTCTACGCCGAAAGTTTCCGGGAATCTTGCGATTGTGAAATCTCTGGAAATCGCTGCTTTTTCGAATTTTAGCTTTCCGCTCAAAGTTTCAAGAACTACTCCGTCTTCTGTGATGGAAAAAATAGTTCCGTGCATTCCGGAAGTTGTAACCACTTTTGCGCCTGGTTTCAAAGCTTCTTGGAAAGTTTTTTCTTGCTTTTGTTTTTTCATTTGCGGACGTATCATCAGAAAATAAAATCCGACGAACATCAATCCAATCATCAACAACGTTGGCGTCATTGATTGTGCTGGAGCTGCCTGTAAAAATATTGTCATCATCATCTTATGGTAAAATGTTAGCTGCAAATGTTAATTTAACTGGAGCTTTTTCTACATTTAAAAAGACATCAGCCATTTTATTTACTGCACCGTCGAAGTTTGTAGAATCGAAATGCAAAGTGATTTTACCTTTTTTTCCTGGTAAGATTGGCTCTTTTGTAAAGTCAGGCACCGTACATCCGCAACCTGGTTTCACATTAGAAATAATCAATGGATTAGATCCTGTATTGGTCACTTCATAAATGTGTTCCACTTTTTCACCTTTTTTGATGTCTCCAAAGTTATGATCCGTTTCGCTGAATGCAATAGTTGTCAATGGTTTGCTTTGCGCTTCTTTTACCATTGCCGCATCATCAGGATTCACAGTTTCCGAAGACATTGCTTCTACCACAGAACTTGCCTGTGCAGAGTCTGCCCCTGGAACATGATCTAGTTTGGTTTCCTCTTTTTTGTTACAAGAAAATGCAAGTGTGCAAAGCGTAGCCACTGCTAATATTTTGATTGATTTCATAAATATATATTTGGTTATATTCTATTAAGATCTTTTGTGTATTTGTCAAGAATTCCATTGATAAAGATATTGGATTTTTCCGTTCCGTACACTTTGGAAACGTCAATATATTCATTAATAATAATTCTTGATGCCGTTAATGGAAAACGATCCAATTCTGTGATTGCAGCGACTAGAATAATTCTGTCAATCAAAGAAATTCTGTCCAAATCCCAATTCAGTAACTTAGATTTCAATTTCTTTTCGGTTTCTTCCCAATTGTTGAGAGATGATCTTAAAAGTTTTCTTGCAAAATCCTCATCTTCGTCATCTTTCAGCATTTTGATTAAGGTGTGGGAAGCTTCTGACTCTTTCATAAAACCAATCGTTTTCTGAATCATTGAGTTGGCAATGTGAAAATCATCTGCCCAAGACATTTCTTTCTCCTCGAATCTCTCGTGTAAATCTGTATTTTCTGCGATGTATCTCAGGAATAATTTACCAATGAATTTTTGGTCATCTTCAAACGAAATTTCTTCGTCCTGCATATAATCCTGATAACGCTTTCCTGCTTTGATTCTTTGGAATGTTTTTACCAAAATCTCATCGTTTGGATCCCAGATTAATTCTTTGTGTTTTTCGGAAAAGCTTCTTCTTTCCTCATTGTCCTCAATTTGAAGAAAAATCTGGTTTCTGATAAATTTTTGATTAGGATTTTCCTCTTCTTTAGTCTTCAGGTATTTGTTTTTCCCGATTTCCATTTGGTCTTCTGCCAAACGCTTTAAACCAACAAGAAAGTTGAGTTCATAAATGTAGAGATGATAGATTTTGTTGATTTCTGAGAACATATTTTTCTCAATAACATCAAACTTGATAGGGTTTTGATAGTAAGAATACAAAGATTCTACAATTTTTTCGCGGATTTGTCTTCTTCCCAGCATTTCAAAGAACTTTTAGTGGCTGCAAAGATAATGAAAATTGTTGCAATAGCATAATCCTTAATCTGTTGAATTGCAAAGTTGGATCTATCCCAGCCGAACTGAGTGGAATCTTCGACGATCTCAGAGTGACATTGCGGGAACGGAGCGCAGACTAGCTGCCCAAAAACTCAATTATCCTTTTCAGAATCTATCTTTTCTAATTGTTTCAGGTTTTTGGAAAGTCTTTTCAGAATAATTCCGTAGGCAATTTTGTAATAAAGTAAAATGAGAATTATGCACACCAAAAGGCTAAAAACAACCCCTGTAATGAGTCCCCAAAATGTTGGATTATCTATCTCAATATGTTGTCGTCTAATTGTAAAAATAATAAAGCTCGTAAAACTTCCGATGAATAGAAACAGTAAAATAATGTTACTTAGGATAAAAAGGTTAACGGATTTTTTAAAATTAATGATGTGAATGATAAATTTTTTCAGATTGGCTTCTACATCTATCTTCCTATAATTTTTATAGAAAACAACCACAAAAATCCCAGTGATAACAAGGCTGGCAATCTTGATCCAAAAATAAATTTTGTCTAATGAAAACTCTACCTCATTTTGATTTTTAATCTGAAGTTTGTTCAGAATACTGGTAAAATCTGTGTGGAAACTGGAAGAAAATAAAGCAACAAAATTGACGATTCCGAATATTATAAATTCGGCAATACTGATCCACAGAATATATTTTACATAGTTTCTGGATTTTTTATTAAGCATCTGTTCAATCTCATCCTGATTATAATCATCAGAAATCACCTGTTCCTGCCAGGATTTTTTGAGAGAATCTATGTCAAAATCTTCTGAGTTAGGCATGCTTTATCATTAATTCTTTTAATGTTTTCTTTAATCTGTTCATTTTCACTCTGGCATTGACCTCTGTGATGCCTAATGTTTCTGCAATTTCCCGATAAGGTTCATCATCCAGATACATCATCACAATGGCTCTTTCTACATCAGGCAACATTTTGATGACCTTGTACAATAAGGAAATCTGTTGCTGTTTCTCATCAGAATCCTCCAAGAAATTCTTGCTGTGAAAATCCTGCAACTCGTCCGTCTGTGGTTGTCTGGTTTTTTTTCTGAATAATGTGATCGCGGTATTTAGTGCAACACGATACATCCATGTAGAAATTTTGGAATTACCCTGAAAGGAGTCGTATGATTTCCATAGTTGTAACACAATCTCTTGAAAAAGGTCTTCCTGATCTTCTAAAGAATGGGTGTAGAGACGCGAGACCTTTATTATAAGTCCTTGGTTGCTCTTTATTAATTTAGAAAACGTTTTCTGTTTACTCTCCATTCTGGTAACGAAGATAAGGAAATTATCGTTTTTCTACAGATTTCTTAAGTTTTAATTTGAATTGTTAAATTATGTTAATTCAATTATATATTATTGATTATATTTACCTTATGATTAATAAAAAAATTACCAATTTTCTATTTTGTATTATTTTGATTTTCTTTTTTAGTTGTAACAATTATTCCAGCTATTCATCAGCTAGAAATAATAATGCCAATGAAAAGCCAACGCCTAAGATTGTTTATCTCTTTTTTGAAGGTGAAAAATCCAATAACGGAAAGGAAACTATCACGTTGATTGATAAAAAAGTGTCAGACGGATTTTTCAAAAATGAAGACTTAGGAACTGCGAAAGACGTAACCACTACATTTTATCAAGTGATATTGTTTGATAAAAATAATCAAGCGTGCAAGACCTCAATCATTGATAATCCATTTGCTCCCGTTTTTGAATCTTACGGAAAAGATTCGATGGAGAAGCAAATCGGGAAATTGGACAAGGCAGAGTTTTTTTACCGATACAATGACAATGGTAATATCTCAAAACTTGAAATACATAAATCAGAAAATAACCATTCGACTTTAATCTTCACACTAACATTATAACTATGAAAAACCTTTACTTGTTATCTATTCTATTTTATACTATATCTTTCGGTCAGATATTTGACTTAGTTCCACTTTTAGAAAACGGCTCAAAAGAAAAGAGAATTAACCTTGTGATTTTGGGGGATGGATACACTGCAAGCGAGCAATCTGCATTTCTTACTGATGCTACTTTTGTTGCTAATTATTTAATGACCAAAGAACCATACTCAAATTATAAAAACTACTTTAACGTCTATGCTTTGAAAGTGATTTCAGCAGAAAGTGGTGTTAAACATCCTGCAACAGCAACTGACGTTACAGAACCAGTCATTCCCGCTTCAAATCCGAATAATTATCTAAACTCTTCTTATGATACTTCGGGTACCCACCGTTGTATCTACGGTAGCGTGAATAAAGTAACTCAAACTTTGGCTGCCAACATTCCGGAATTTGATATTGCATTAATTTTAGGAAATGATACGGAATATGGCGGTTGCGGTGGAACTTATGCCTTTCTATCAAGAAATGAGCAAGCACCAGATGTAGCTTATCACGAATTGGGACATTCCTTTGGAAAGTTGGCAGATGAATACTGGTTTTCTGGCTCTGGAGAGTCTCCGAATAAGACTAAGACATCCAGTCCCGAAACAATCCGTTGGAAAAACTGGTTGAATACAGGAAATATTGGCATTTATCCATTCACTGAGAATACGGCTTGGTATCGTCCGCATCAAAACTGCGAAATGCGATATTTGAACCGTCAGTTTTGTAATGTCTGTAAAGAAGGTTTGATTGAAAAAATACACGTGACCAAAAATCCAATTGACAGTTTTACACCTTCAAATGCCACGGATACTGCTACCACACAGAATATAGATTTAAACGTAAATCTAATTTTACCGATTCCAAACACTTTAAAATCTGAATGGAAGTTGAACAACTCTACTATTGCATCGGATGTAAGTGATATAACGATACAAACCTCACAGCTTAATATTGGAATTAATACGGTTTTGTTTAATGTCTATGATAATACAACGATGGTACGAACTAATAACCACAGTACATTACACTTATCCACTATCTCCTGGACAATTAATTACAGCCAACTTGGCGCGAATGACATCAGAACAAAACAATTTGATTTTATACTTTATCCTAATCCAGCAGAAGAGTTTGTTATTATTGAAAGCAAATCTGGCTTTACCGAAAAAGTTGAAGTAAGAATAATCGACAACTCCGGTAAACTTATCAAAAAACAGAATGTAGATCTGAACAAACAAGAGAAAATTGACATTTCAAAATTGACTTCTCAAAATTACCTCATTAATGTTTATCAAAAAGGAGAAATGATATTATCAAAGAAAATGATTAAAAAATAGAAGTTATTAGTTACTTTTGCATCTCAGAGAAGCGTGGCTTGTTGACCCAATTTTTGAATTGGGTAGGAAAGTCCGGACACCATAGGGCAGCATAGCGGATAACATCCGTCATTTGTGAAAATAGGACAAGTGCAACAGAAAGTATGTACAGTTCGGCTGTAGTGAAACCAGGTAAACTCTATGCGGTGCAATGCCAAGTATATCATCAGTTAAGTTCGGCCCGAACATTGATGAGGGGTAGGCAGCAAAAGTTTTATAGCAATATAAGAACGCAGATAAATAACAAGTCTCGACAGAATCCGGCTTATAGCGCTTCTCTTTTCTTTGATTTCTTTATTAATACTATTTTATTTTCTAATTTAAATAATTGAGTAAGAGTATTCATTGTTTACTCTTAACATTTCAAGATTTAGTCAATTACACCGCTAAAACTTGGAATAAAAGATCCGTTACTAGATAAGTTTGAAAGTTTTTGATGGTTTTATTACACAAAGAACGCGGCAAATTCTTTAAACATAAAAATAAAAACTTCAGGTTGCTACTCAGAGGGGTGAGAGATAAGTTATTTTTCTTGTTGAGATTATCAAAACTTTGTGTTTAGTCCCCAAGTTTTGCGCTTGAT
>JBCNLQ010000026.1:0-47017 GCA_039595375.1 Chryseobacterium sp. | reverse complement strand
TCTTCCAATTTCAAGTTGATATTTCGGCAAGCCCATTCCAAAGCATCTTCATAATCATCACCGTCATCGAAACTCAAGCCTCGGAAAAGGGAACATTCACCGATTCCTTTCTTGTCACCTTCAAAGATTTCGATAAAGTAAGTTTCTTTCGTTTCCAAAACACCTCGCGATGTTCCGCTAGGTTTTTTGAAATTAAGAATATATGGATAGAATTTTGCAGTTTTCATCTTACAAAAATAAGAAAAGACCGACAGAATCGGTCTTTGGTATGCTTTAAAATTGAAAATTAATCTTTATAACTCACCGCTTTCGCCATAAACTCTTCAGCTTTCGTCACCATTGCTGCACTTCCGCAGAAAAACGGAACACGCTGATGAAGCTCTGTAGGTTCTATTTCCATAATTCTTTTATACCCATCGCTGCATTTTCCGCCAGCCTGCTCAGCCAAAAATGCCATGGGATTCGCTTCGTAAAGCAATCTCAATTTTCCGTTGGGCGAATGTGAGGTTTGAGGATAGATATAAATCCCGCCTTTCAGCATATTTCTGTGGAAATCCGAAACCAAAGAGCCAATGTATCTGGAAGTGTATGGTCTGTCACCTTCTTCCTCTTGACAGAATTTGATATAATCTTTTACGCCTTGCGGAAATTTGGCATAGTTTCCTTCGTTGATGGAATAAATTTTTCCCGCAGTCGGAAATTTGATATTATTGTGAGAAAGGTAATAAGTTCCGATTGACGGATCCAGCGTAAAACCATTTACACCATTTCCTGTTGTGTAAACAATCATTGTAGACGATCCATAAACGATGTAGCCTGCAGCAACCTGATTCACACCTTTTTGTAGAAAATCTCTCAGTTCCACAGGACTTCCTGGGTCAGAAACTCTTCTGTAAATTGAAAAAATAGTTCCCACGGAAACATTCACATCAATATTAGAAGAACCATCCAGAGGGTCAATCAATACCACATATTTACTGAGGTGTGCATTTTCCGTGCATTTGACCTCGATGAAATCATCACTTTCTTCCGAAGCAATTCCGCAAACCACTTCTCTTTGGGATAATGCCGCGATGAAAATATCGTTTGCTAAAACATCCAGTTTTTGCTGCTCTTCACCTTGGATATTTTCAGTTCCCACTTTTCCAACGATGTCAGCAATTCCAGCTTTGTTGACTTCCCGATTAACAATTTTTGAAGCGATTCTGATGGAGCTGATGAGACGGGAAAGTTCTCCGGTAGAATATTTAAAATCATCCTGTTTTTCTATGATGAATTCTCCTAAAGTCTGTAAAGCTTGCTGTGACATAGTGGGTTAATTTGATTTTCTACAAAACTAATTTTTTTTTCAATGAAATAAAACAAAATTCATCAATTTTTGATGATACTTATTATAATTTAATTAATATGGTTTCATTATCTCAATTTGAAACATTATAAAATACTAAGCTGATTTTTATATTCCGTTCATTATTAATATTTTTGAAAGTTATTAATGATTTAACAATTTCTTAATTTCTAATAATAAGTTTAACGGTAAAAAATCTAATGAAAGTTTACAAATTTGGTGGTGCGTCTGTAAAAGACGCAGAGGGTGTGAAAAATGTGGCCTTGGTTCTGGAAACTCAGGGGTTTGAAAAGTGTCTTTTGGTAGTTTCTGCAATGGGAAAAACAACCAATGCTTTGGAAAAAGTGGTAGAATATTATTTCAAAAAACAGAATTATCAAGCAGAAATTGAATTGATAAAACAGTCACACATCGATATATCAAAAGGTTTGTTTTCAGAAGGTCATCCCGTTTTTGGAGAGATATCATTATTTTTTGATGATATTGATTCTTTTTTAAGAAGAAACAAATCTCCTAATTATAACTTTGTTTATGATCAGGTTGTGAGTTGTGGAGAAATGATTTCGTCCAAAATTTTAAGCGAATACCTGAATGATATTCAGTTTTTCAATCATTGGTTAGACGCCAGAGATTATATCAAAACCGACAGCAATTACCGAGAAGGAATCGTCAATTGGCAGGAAACAGAACAAAATATTTCTAAGTTGGATAAAATCAGCTGTTATGTGACACAAGGATTTATTGGTTCAGAAAGTAATAACTTCACTGTAACGCTTGGAAGAGAAGGTTCAGATTACACGGCAGCAATTTTTGCATATTGTCTGAATGCAGACGAAATGACCATCTGGAAAGATGTTCCCGGTGTGATGACTGGTGATCCTAGAAAATTTGATAACGTAGAATTGTTGTCCTTCATTTCTTATGAAGAAGCTATTGAGATGGCCTATTACGGCGCATCTGTCATTCACCCAAAAACTTTGCAGCCACTGAAGCAGAAGAATATTCCATTCTTTGTCAAATCTTTTGTTGAGCCGAAAGAACCAGGAACGAAAGTAGGAAATTCGGCAGAAAATGAATCTGTAGAAAGTTATATTCTTAAAGAAAATCAAACCTTACTGAATGTGGAAACGCGAGATTTCTCTTTCATAGCAGAAGATCACATCAGTTTAATATTCACGCTTTTGGCAAAATATAAAATAAAAGTTTCTTTGATGCAGAATTCAGCAATTTCCTTAGCTTTATGTTTAGAAGATAAATTTGGAACGGCAAATGAGTTTAATGAAGAATTGCAACAGAATTTTGTTACACAAATGACAAAAAACGTATCTTTATTCACTGTCAGAAATGCTGAATTGGATCAGTTGGAGAAGTTCTACAAAGACAAAAAAGTATTGCTGGAGCAGATTTCCAAAAAAACCTTCCAAATGGTAACCATGTAAAAACTATGAGTTTAATTTCCAAAGAAGACTTGATAAAAGCTGCAGGACTCGATAAAATTGGTTTTCTCAAAAGACCAGTAGCCTCGGCAATCATGAATCTCACCAAAATCAATGAAGTCAATGCCCTTTATGACAAGCTAATTGATACAAAAGGTGCAGAATTTTTTGATGAGTTTGTAAGAGAACAGGAACTGAGTTATATCGTTTTTGAAGAAGATCTGGCCAAGATTCCTAAAACCGGACCGTTCATCATCGTTTCTAATCATCCGCTGGGTGCACTAGACGGAATTTTGATGTGTAAAATTATCTTACGAGTTCGTCCGGACTTCAAAGTAATGGGAAATTTTCTCCTTTCCAAAATCAAACCGATGGATCCTTTTGTGATTTCGGTTAATCCTTTTGAAGACAGAAAAGATGCCTATAACAGTTCTTCGGGAATGAGAGAAACTTTCAGGCATTTGTCAGAAGGCGGTTGTTTGGGGATTTTTCCAGCTGGCGAAGTTTCCAATAAAAATAATGAATACGGGGAAATCCTGGACAGACCTTGGGGCAAAACAGCTTTAAAGATTATTAAAAAAGCCAAAGTTCCAGTGGTTCCTATGTACTTCCACGCTACCAATAGCAAGATTTTTTATAACATTTCTAAGCTTCATCCCGATTTGCAAACCCTGATGTTGCCAACAGAGATGATGCGCAAAAGAGATAAACCCATCAGGATCAGAATTGGTAAACCAATTTCTGTAAAACAGATGGAAGAGGAAGAGTCTTTGGAAGAATTGGGAGACTATCTTTACAATAAAGTGTATATGCTGAAATCTTACTATGAGAGAAGAAAAAGCATCACAGAAAAACTGAAGCTGCCCAATATGGCTCTTAAAAATCCGCTTCAAAAACAAAATAATATCGTCCAGAATATCATCGATCCAACACCGATTGACGATATCATCAATGAGATAGAACAACTGAAAATTGCAGAAAATAAAAAGCTTTTTTCTCACGGGGATTATGATGTGTTCTTTACAAAATCAGATGAGATCCCTTCCATAATGAGGGAAATCGGACGACAAAGAGAACTCACTTTCCGGGCGATAGGAGAAGGCACAAATCTTCCTTTTGATTTGGATGAATATGATAAACATTACCACCATCTTTTTCTCTGGGACAATGCCGGCAAAAAATTAGTAGGTGCATACAGAATGGCTTTGGGTTCCGAGGTGATGAAAAAACACGGAATCGGCGGATTTTATACCAGCTCACTCTTTGAATATGATCCAGAATTGCAACCTTTTTTCAGAAAAGTGATAGAAATGGGTCGTGCTTATATTTCTCTGGAGTATCAGCAAAAACCATTTCCATTATTTTTACTTTGGCGCGGAATTGTGCACGTTTGTCTTAGAAATCCGGAGCATAAGTTCTTGATGGGCGGCGTGAGTATCAGTAATAAGTTTTCAGAATTTTCAAAATCACTGATGATAGAATTTATGCGTTCTCATTATTATGATTCTGCTGTTGCACAATACATACATCCAAAAAATGAGTTCAAAGTGGTCATGAAAGAGCGCGATAAAGCGTTGTTTTTTGAAGATATGGATGCTGATCTTAACAAGTTGGATAAAATCATCGACGATCTTGAACCTGAGTTGAGATTGCCTGTTTTGATTAAGAAATATATCAAGCAAAATGCGAAGATGATTGCGTTTAATGTAGATCCAAACTTCAATGATGCGATTGACGGATTGATGTATATCAGAATCAGTGATCTTCCAGAAGACACCATCAAGCCTGTTTTGGAGGAATTGAGTGATTTCTTCAAAGCTCAAACCGAAAAAAAATCTTCTGATAATCAATGATTTTAAATAAAAGTGCGAAGAAATGCTGATATAATTTGCATTATAACGAGAAAGAATATACTTTTGCACCACTCAAAATAATAATTAGAGTGTTGGTTTCTTAGCTCAGTTGGTAGAGCAATGGATTGAAAATCCATGTGTCCCTGGTTCGATCCCTGGAGAAACCACAAAATCTTAATTTAAGATTTAAAAAAAAGATGTATAAATTACATCGCACAAAACAAAAAAGTTTTGGTTTCTTAGCTCAGTTGGTAGAGCAATGGATTGAAAATCCATGTGTCCCTGGTTCGATCCCTGGAGAAACCACTTAAAACCGCCTAATTTAGGCGGTTTTTGTTTTTGAAGGAAAATAGTCTCAATTTTATCTTCATTGAAAAAGAAAAAATAAAATAACTTGGCGTTGCAAAACTAATAATCCATCAAAATAAGGTTCAATCTCAAAAGTTGGGGAGAAAATGAAATTAATACAAACGCAGCATCAGCAATTTTACAAGCTGGGAACAAAAATCGCACGCTGAAGAGTGGATTCTGTACCCTCAAAACCTTTCACAGCAGCTTTTTCTGGATGAAGTTGCTCTTTCTGATGACGAATTATACACCGTGCCGGAATTTACTCTATAAAACCAGAGAAAATGTGCTGCATCGCAAAATCAGCGAGCTGAAATCCTATTCTTGCGATATCCGGATTTACAGCATTATAAATCACTACAGCGATATTTTAAATTTTGACCCGAGAAGTAACAATGCGGCGACAGAATCGTTCAACGCAAAAATCAAAAACTTCAGACTGCAACTCAGAGGCGTGAGAGATAAGTCTTTTTTCTTGTTCAAATTAGCAAAACTTTTTGCCTGGTCAACTTTTGGAACTGATCCCAAAATAAATAAAAACTGGAACTACTACCAGAATCATATAAAAAAACCATCTCGCATTGAGATGGTTTTGATTTAATGTAAGATAATCTTAGTCGATAATTTCGTATTCGATTGCAATCGTACCTTTGTTGGTATCAGCGATCGAACTAAATGCAGCTTTAGATAAATCGAAGGCTCTTGAAGAATGATAAGGACCTCTATCGTTTACTTTTACTACAACACTTTTCCCTGAAATCAAGTTAGTAATTTTTACTTCTGTTCCAAAAGGAAGGGTTTTGTTTGCAGCGGTTAACTCACTATTATTGAAAATCTCTCCGCTTGCTGTTTTCCTACCGTTAAATTTATCGTGGTAGAACGATGCAAAACTTGTTTTGGCATCTGTGGCATCACTCTTGAAGGAATAAATGCCAAGTGTTGAAATCATCATTATGATTACGAGAATAACTCTTTTCACCATCTTGAATATTTTTTGGGGTTTTGACTCCGCAAAGATACCCGGATTGGTCATCACTTCTCAACAATTGAGATTTTTAAAGTCGTTTTTGAGGTTTTTGAAATTAGAAGCCTTCCAAATCTACCTGCAGAAAAGGGATAAGGAGATTTGTTAAAGAATGTTAATTTATTAAGTATTTTGTTAATTATTAATACCTAAAAACTGGCAATCAACGCCCAAAAAGTATTGATTATCAACGCTTTAAATCTTAAACAACAATTTAATAAAATAAATTAAAATCAATTTTAAACTAATGTTAGCTAAATATATATTAACATTTCGTTATTATATTATACATCTGATAAAAATTAACCTAAAATTTTATCAAAAATCCAATATATTAAAATTTAACTTAATTAATGATGCTAAATAAATTTTAATCCACTGAATTACAAATAGTTATCGGAAATGGAAAGATTTTTTAACATACAACAAAAAAAAACCACTTCAAAAAAGAGGTTTTCATATTATTAATATCGCATCTTATACTAGTTCTCCAATTAAATCATAATCTTCAGCTGAAGTAATTTTCACATTTGCGAACTCTCCAATCGATATATAGACGTCTTTTGCTGGGACCAAAACTGTATTATCCACATCTGGAGAATCATACTCCGTTCGTCCTACAAAATAATCACCTTCCTTTCTATCGAAGATGCATCTGAATGTTTTACCGATTTTTTCTTGATTTTTTTCCCAAGAAATCTGTTGCTGGATTTCCATTATGTCTTCTACTCTCTTCTGCTTCACATCGTCCGGAATATTATCCTCCAAAACATAAGCCGTCGTATTTTCTTCATGAGAATAAGTAAAACAACCCAATCTATCGAATCGTTGATCTCTAACCCATTGTTTCAACTCCTCAAACTTCTCTTCCGTTTCACCAGGAAAACCAACAATCAGCGTGGTTCTGATGGCCATATCAGGCACCTTTTCACGGAATTTGTCTAAAAGTGCATTGGTTTTCTCAAATGTCGTTCCTCGTTTCATTGCCTTCAACAATTCTGTATTGATGTGCTGAAGCGGAATATCAATGTAATTACAAATCTTAGGCTCCGTTCTGATAATATCCAGAACATCTTCTGGAAAACCTGTCGGAAATGCATAGTGCAGACGAATCCATTCGATCCCTTCTACTTTGATTAACTCCTTCAAAAGTTCTCCCAGTGCTCTTTTCTTATAAATATCAAGTCCATAAAAAGTTAAATCCTGAGCAATCAAGATTAATTCTTTCACGCCTTTTTTGGCCAATTTCTGAGCCTCGACAATTAACTTCTCAATTGGTGTAGAAATATGGTTACCTCTCATCAACGGTATAGCGCAGAACGAACAAGGTCTGTCGCAACCTTCAGAGATCTTGAGATATGCATAATGTTTGGGTGTAGTTGTGAGTCTCTCTCCCACCAACTCGTGTTTGTAATCGGCGCCAAGATGTTTCAATAAAATAGGTAAATCTCGCGTTCCAAAATATTGATCAACATCGGGAATCTCACGAATCAAATCTGGTTTATATCTTTCTGACAGACAGCCTGTTACAAAAACTTTTTCTACAATACCCTGATTCTTCAGATCTACATATTCCAGAATTGTATTGATGCTTTCTTCTTTGGCGTTATCAATAAATCCGCAGGTATTGATCACTACTACATCACCCTTCTCCTCGTGAACCACATTTTTGCCATTGGCTTCCAGCTGACCCATCAAAACTTCTGAGTCATAGACGTTTTTGGAACATCCGAGTGTCACAATATTAATTTTCTTTTTACCTACAGATTTGGTACGCATTGTCTACAATTTTAAGTTTGCAAATTTAGGAATAAAAAAAGGAATCAATTTTTTGATTCCAAATTATTTTTTATTAGTAAGCTTGTTCATCACCTTTAACAATATTGTAAAAAGTTAAAAATATAATTTTGAGGTCTAGAAAGAATGACCAATGCTGGATGTACCAAATATCTTTTTCAATTCTTCTCTCCATATCTCTGTCAGAAAAAATTTCACCTCTGGAACCCATTACTTGTGCCCAGCCTGTAATACCTGGTTTGACGATATGTCTGGTCATATATTTTTTAGTGATTTTGGAATATTGTTCTGTTTGCGACAACATGTGTGGCCTAGGTCCTACAACAGACATATCACCCAAGAACACATTAATAAACTGTGGCAGTTCATCGATACTTGTTTTCCTCATAAAAGCTCCAAACTTTGTTATTCTAGAGTCATTTTTACTGGCTATTTGTAAATCAGCGACTTCATTTACTGCCATGCTTCGAAATTTGACGCAGTCAAAAGGTTCATTTTTCAAGCCCGATCTTTTTTGACGAAAGAATACAGGTCCTTTACTTTCTAATTTGATGATTAATGCCACAATTGGCATTAACCAAGACAAAAGAAAAACAATTACAAACAGTGAAAACAAAATATCAAAAAGGCGTTTTAAAAACTGTTTCTTTGGATTAGAAAGAGGCTCCTTGATAAGCTTCAGAAAAGGCATATCGTGAATGACATCAACATAATAAGAACCTAAGTGAATATTCTTAAACTCGGGAACCATATAAATCCTTATCATCTTATGCTCCGCAATATTGACAATCTTCTCATACAAATCAATATCAATTTTGTCATCGCAGAATATTATATTATCGATTTCAAAATTTTCCAAATCAGAAAATAATTGATTTATATCTCCTAAGCATTTTTCTCTACAGTCATTTTTATCATATACATAAAAACCTCTGATATCTAAGCTTCTTCGTATATTTCGATCAGAAACTAAAAATTTTGAATGATTACTTTCTCCAACCAAAACTGTGCTGAAGGCAAATAGTTTACGACCAATTTTGACTCTGTTTTTCTTTCTATATAAAAAAAGCACAAAACGGCTTGTAAAAAGCAAAGAGCTTACTACGATAAAATAAACACTGAATTTTGCATAATTTATATTCCTTGAGAAGACTAAAAAAAGGTAAATCAAGAAGAAAACAATAAAAAGAAGGCACGACTTAGTAAGCGCATTAAACTGAAGAGACGATTCCTTGAGCGTGTTGGATTGGTACAGTCTTGTAAGTTGCGTAATGATAAACCACGAAAAATTGACAATTATAAACTGTATTTTGTAATCTATGTTGAATAGATTACTTCTTTGTACCTCAAAAAAATAAAAGTTGTATAAATAAAGAAAAAGATTAATAACAATATAATCTACAACCAGAAATATTTTGGGTAAGTGCCTAAATAGATAAACAATCATATATCTCCTAGCTCAAATAATTTTATTCATTTATTTATAATTATTAAATAAGCAAATGAACTCATTAGTAATATTATTTGTTTTTTTTAAGGTTCTAATTTAAAAATTCTTCTCGGAGAACGGTGTAAGAATACGATCTTTATCAGACAATAATATATCATTCTCCGGAAGACGCCAATCTATGGCGAGATTTGCATCATTCCATAGCACACCGCCTTCTGATTCTTTGTTGTAAAAATTATCACATTTGTATGAGAATACTGCGGTTTTTGAAAGAACAGAAAATCCGTGTCCAAAACCTCTGGGAACGTACAATTGCAACTTATTTTCCTCTGTCAGCTCGATCCCAAACCACTTGCCAAAAGTTGGAGAATCTTGTCTGAGATCCACAGCTACGTCGAAAACATTACCTTCCAAACAAGATACTAGCTTTGCTTGCGCGTGATTACCTTTCTGCAAGTGCAAACCTCTCAAGACTCCATAGGATGATTTTGAGATATTATCCTGAACGAAATGTCCATTTTGCCCAGTTAGCTCAGTAAATTTTTGTTCATTAAATTTTTCATAAAAATAGCCTCTATCATCATTAAAAATAGTTGGTTCTATTATATAACAATCTTTTAGAGGTGTCTCTTTTATTTTCATAACTATTATCCTAAAGTTGAATCAATTTTTTTCAGTTCCTGTTCGAATACGGCTTTCTTGAGAGCAGAGCTAGAAAATCTGTGATCTCTTTTGTTGAAGTAAATTTGAATACCTTTCTTCTCGCAATATTCTTTTCCAGTAAAGTTTTTATCTCTGTAATCATCACCGATAATTCTTACATCAATGACAAAAGATTTTAAAATATCCAACAAATCCTCCTCTGTATTGTAAGGAATAATTTCATCAACTGATCTGCAAGCTTTTAGCTGGATATATCTTTCCACAACTGATTGGGAAGGTTTATTCTTGTGGGGTCTATCTATCGTTGGATCCATTTGCAGACCCACGATGAGATAATCACATACGGTTTTAGCCTCTTCCAGCATTTTTATATGGCCTGCGTGCAGCAAATCGAATGCTGAAAATGTGATGCCTATTTTTTCTGTTTTCATAATAATTAGTAAAAAAACAAAAATAGGATTATTTATTTTAAGGTTGTATAATTTCTGCGATTAAAATCTATTTTAAATATAAAATAAACAAATCTGAAAAATTTCTATCTTTATTGTACTCTGCAAAGGCTTTGTCAAAAGAATTTTGCCCCATTGTCATCAATTTTGACTTCTCTTTAAAAACATCAATTTTCTCAACGGCTTCTTCTAATGAATTGAAAACATACCCATTTGAACCATCATCCACACAATCCCTATTACCGACTACATTACTAACTACTAGTGGTTTTTTCATGGCCATGGCTTCTATCAACGCAATAGGTAAACCTTCCCAAAGAGAAACCTGGATGTATAAATCTATATCATTAAGCTTGTTAAGAAGCTCTTCACGAGTTCTGATCCATCCAGTTACGGAAATATTTTTGGCAGTGATCTCGCGCTCTAGTTCCCCATTTCCTATCCAAATAAAATCAGCATCTGGAATTTTTTCTGCAATCTGATTGAACAAATGCGGATTTTTCTGTGGAGTGAGCCGTCCAATTGTACCAACGACTAAATTTGTATTGTTTTTAGGATTAAATAACTTTGTCGGCAAATCAAACTCGACACCATTTCTTATAAGAACAGATTTGGAGATTTTTTTTGAGATTTCATATTCTGTGTTTCCAGAAGCAACAGTGAGTCCACCAAAGAGAGTGGGCATAATCCACTCGATAAACTGATAAAATACCTTCTTCTTGTGCGAAATATTTTTTTGCATAAAAGCGTATCCGTGAGGAGAATAAAACATTCTGCTATTTTTCACAATACCTAAAGATGCAATTCTTCCAATTACACTGGCTTTGGAAGAGTGCAGATGTAGTACATCTGGCTTGATTTCTCTGAGAAGTTTTCTTGTTTTTAGAATAATATCCAGATCTTTCCTTAAAACTATTTCTCGTCGCATATCGAGTTTATGAAGAATAATACGGGAGTCGATTTCAAAATCAAACAGTTCCTGATCAAATTCCAACCTATTTGCACTATAAATTAAATGAATATCACAGTTTATATCATTTGAATTTTGTACCAGAAAATTACATAGGTCTTTCACATAAGTGTAAACACCGCCACCAAATGCTTCAACAAACTGTACAATTTTAATTTTTTTATCCACAGCAATGTTTTAAGTAAATTTTAAATGATTGTCCATTTTTATATTGTAAAATAAATAGAAATTACAATCTTTTTGAAATAGTTATGAATGTGTCTTATTCTAAGTTTTTATTTATTTTGATAACACGATATGATAAATACTTTTGGCATTAACATTTTTAAAATTCACATTTATACCTTTATTTTTCTGTGTAAATTTATTTTTGAATAAAAAAATGGGTTTTTCAAGGTAATTAGATCCAACATTTGGAATCTCATATACATTAAAAACCTTATTTCTAAATGTTGCCATATTTGAAATATTCTTAATTTCTAAGCTTACATTAGAGTATTTAGTTTCATTAAGGTTTCCCAACAATAAATTCAAATTACCAGTACCATCAAAATACGCAATAGAAATCAGTTGCTCAGAAGAGGATTTGACAAGCAATCTTTTATCCAGACTATCTGCGTAGTATTTATAGGTCCACCAAATAGCACGGGTTCTACCGTCAGGAGTTAAAATCCCATCCATTGAGTTATTCCAACAGCTATTTTCACCTGGATTTTGAGGATTATCCCAGCAAGCTTTGCAGCCACCGAAAACACTATTTTTTTCCAAAGTGTTAAGATAAGTGAATGCGGATAGAGGATCAAATTGCTCTTTAAGTCCTATAATTTCTGGAATGTAAATATTTTTAACATCTAAATTCGGGTATTTTACAAGCAATTTTTTTGCTTCGGCAATATTTTCTCCTAATTTGATAGCATCTTTTTGATCTCCTAGGCTATGCCAGTTTAATATATCAAGTTTGATTTTGTTTTCATTACAGTAATTAAGAAATGCGTCAATGTACTCTTTATTATAAGAACTTATCGATGGTCCAGTAATCAATGCCTGTTCTCCATTTTTCGAACTTCTTAAGGCATCGTGAGCTACTTTGAATGTTTTGAAATATTCTTCTCTAGTACCGCCCCACACTTCTTTCAAATCAGGTTCATTCCATACATCAAAAACTGTTTTATTCCCCAATTCAGTAAACAATTTTTTGACAAGCGCTGTAAAAGGTTTGGAGTCGTCTGATGGTCTTATCCAACCGCCTTTCTCTTTATACCAATGCTCTTCGTCATAAATATCACTGAGAACAATGATGGGAGTAATATTATTTTTTAAAAGAATATCGACCTGCTGCTTTCTCTTTGGTGTGTGCTCTTTCAACTTTGCACCAAATCTCCAGAATCTAGGTTTTAGTTGCTTAATATTTTTTTCTAATGGTTCTAAATCATTGAAATGTAAAAAACCTGCGACAGATTCTTTTTTTTGAGCTTTAGCAGCAAGATCAATTGTTATCCTTGGAGAATAAATATTATTTTGACTGTACAGCAACAAAGTATTGACCAAAAAAAAACCGATTATAAAAGTTTTAAGATGCGACATAGGAAAGTAAATTTAAACCAAGTTATTTAATATTTTTTTCATTGACAAATCCCAATCAAATCTACCAATGTTCTCAATGCCTTTCTTTGATAGATTGTCGCCAATGTTTGTATCATTAAAAAACATGATCAGTTTTTTTGAAAGATCATTGGAGTCAAATGGATTAAAATACATCACCGAGTCTGCCAAAATCTCCGGCATACTTGCTTGATCAGAAGCCATGACAGGACAGCCGCACGCTTGAGCCTCAATTGGTGGTATGCCAAAACCTTCATAAAAAGAAGGAAAAACAAATAAAGAAGCCTCTTGGTATACTTTTACAAGCTTATCATCATCTATTCTTCCGAGAAAATGAATTCTACCATCTTTCACTGATTCATCCATATCTAAGTCAACTTTACTGAATGACTGAATACCAGAATTACCAACAATATATAAATCTACATTCTTGATTTTATCTTTTACTGTATTGAAAGCGTCAACAAGGCCTTGAAAATTTTTATGGTAGTTTTGGGAAGACACAGCTAAGATGTACTTCGGAAGGCAAGGATCTTGTTCATCTGGCTTGTAGAATTTTTCTTTATCTACAGCATTATAAATCACTAAGAACTTTTCTTTGGGAATATCAAAATAGTGCGATAGCTCCCCTTTAGAAAATTCGCTGACCGTAATTATTTTTTTTGAATTCTTCAAAAACAGCGGCACCAATAATTTATAAAGCAATTTGAATTTTACAGAAAAACTTTCTGGACATCTAATGTACGTTATATCATGATGGGTAACAATCTGATTTTTGTAAAAACAAGGTGCTGTACTGCATAAGTTCAAAAGAAGTGGGTTGCCATTTTTTCGCAAATATCTTGGGAGATCGATTTGTTCCCATAAATGACCTTTGAGCTGCCCAATGACTTCGGCATCCAAATCATTTGCTAATTCGTGATGAATAATGTCACTAGGAGCAAAAAATTGAATATCATAATTATCTTGCTTTTTCAATCTTTTTGCTAACTCTATTGCAAAACGTTGCACGCCAGTAATCGGTTGTGTTAAAAAACGAGCATTGACAATTATTTTCATTTGTGATTATTAGTTTTAAAAATATAAAATAGTTTAGTCCTCTCCTTTCACTTTGAAAGTTCCAAAGTTTGTGGGTTCAGTCCGTTTAGAGCATTCCACTTATCACTGTTTATTGATGCTATGATAATGACCCAAGTAATAAAAACGGCGGTGGGCTCTTGCAAAACTGGAAATATAGAAGAGTATCCGAGCCATGGGATCATTAGAAGTAAAAAATATTTGTTATTGCTTTTAAAAATTATATTCCTAAGAAATAAATAAATCATCCCTATACCAATTAATCCAAAGCAAACAATTAAAGACAGCCATGAGTTTTCAAAATCATACCAATCCTTTGCACGAGGAGAGAAATATTGACCTGATATTCCAAAGATAAAATTTTCACCAGCTTTATTGAGACCATCTAGCAAAAGTAACATTCTCAATTCATCAGAAAGTGTTTCGTTATTATGGTTTGCAGCTTGTCCGGATATAAAATTCTTAAAAATTACCACAAATGCAATTGAAAGAACAACTATTAGATTATACAATTTCACCTTATGAAATTTAAATTTTGTATAAAAAAACACCGCAACTGTTAGAACTGTTAAAAATACACCTGCTCTTGTGTTACAGTAAAATATTGAAATTACCATTAGTACCGCAAATAACCATCTGGTAATCTTACTGAAACGATTATTGATTAAAATAATTACTGCGATAAACCAAGAATACTGGCTGAATGCCATGGGACTGACAAATCCAAATCTGGCACGCACTTCATCATCTCTCAAAAAGAATCCTCCTGTACCGGTAGCTTTTTCACTTGCAAGTTCAAAAAACAGAGAATCTCTTGTTGGTATCTCATATAAAAAAACAAATAAGAACCCCAAAATCATTATAAGAATCAGCAACCTAAGATCATTTTTATATTTTGCAGGAGTTATATATCTATAGTAAAGAAAAATTGGTGGTCCCATAAGAAACCAAGTCAAAAACTCCATATAACTGTAGCCTTGTGCTACTTGAAAAATAACAATAAGAGCTAGTAGTCCAAAATACCAAATTAGAAATTTGTTTTTGATGAAAACATTCATCCCAACAATGGTGAAAAAAATGTACAAACCATCTTTCCAAAGTGAGGTTCCTATAAACTTAGAAAGTAATGGATACATTGGAAAAAAGATGAAGTAAAATCTCAACATCAAGAGGTAAATAGCATTGCAGCGATAAACAGGCAATTCTGCAACTGTAATTTCATTTTCTATGGATTTTATATTCATTATTCTTCGGACAAATCAAGTTCTTTTGAACTTATTAATAATATCAGCAATTATAATATTAGCTGTATGAAATAGATATTTTTTATATAATTTAATGTGTAAGAAAATGTTTCAACTTCGGCATAGAAATGACTGGAGGTTCGCTTGCTTCTGGGATAATATCCTCGTGCACATATTTCATAATCATCCTTTTAAAATGATTATCATCAGTAGGCTCAATATATGATATCATATTCTCATTTGCAGCTATATTACCAGCCTCCCTCAGTTCTGATATATCAGTGGTTAGTACGGGAGTACCAGACAATAAAGCTTCTCTCACAGGTATTCCGAATCCTTCATATATAGATGGAAATACGAATAATTTCGCGGCAGAATAGATTGCAGGTAAATCACCTTCATCCACATAACCAAGCGTGGTAACATTTTCTTTATATTTTTCTAAAAGATTTTGGATTTCATTATCATTCCAGCCCTTAAGTCCTACGATAACCAATTTTACATTTTGAATCTTCCTATTTTCTACTAAATCTGTAAAATTTTTCAGCACAAATGCCAAATTCTTCCTAGGTTCTAAATTTCCTACAAAAAGAATGTAATCACCAATTATATTATATTTTCTGCGAACAGCATCTATTTCGTCAGCAGATCTGGATTTGTAAGCTGACGAAACTGGTGGATTGATAATCTCATCGGTATTTTTTTTATAATAGAATGAAAGTTTTTCCGCCGTTCCAAAACTGTTAGAAATAATGAAGTCTGCACTCAGAATATCTCTCTTAAAAAAGAGTAGATGAGTTACGTAATGTAATTTCCCCATTGTCTCTGGGACCAATTTTGCATTGAAATCATGAACTATCGCAATTCTCTTGACCCTTCTCGGTAATCTTGGAAAAAATCCTGTAGTTGATATATAGAAATCAAGATTATCATTCTTTATATATTTTCCGGAAAAAAACTTTAGCCACACCTTCCCAGGCAATTTGCCTTCGAATCCAACACTGAACTCTCTTTTAAATATTTTTGAAGTCAACTTCTCGCTTAAGCCAATCTCATTATTAGAGTAGGCAAAAAACTCTCCAGGTATATCGTGAATGAGTTCTTCAATCAAATTTGTAGCATATTTTCCGATACCGCTTGGTTTAACTTGCATTGGAAAAGCATCAAAACCAATTCTCATGATGTAGATTTATCGTTTTATTTGGTTATTAAAAAGTCTTGATTTTCTAATCTTGTTTTCATCCGCACATATTTTATCAAGAAAAAGTAACGTTTTACGCCAAATATAAGAATAAATAATTTTGCTGAAAAGTTGAAGATCTTATCAATAAATGATAGGTCTGTATTTTTTTCTTTTTTAATTCCCAGATTGAAATCGGCACTATTGTCTTTTAGAATTAGTTTTTTGGAGCTTAAAAGTCTGAAAAATTCGTTCTGATGATTGAATGGATCTGCAAATTCTGTTAAATTTTCGGAATAAAGTCGATACAATCTTCTATGAAGTGGTATGATAACACTACCATTTTTGAAATTATTAAAAGAGTATTTTAACTTAGAATATTTATCGTAATTATTTTTATAGACTGTATCAGCGTAGTTATTTATTATCGGAATAAATGATGGAAATACATCTATATTAAATCTAGGATGTCTTCTGTTTATGACTGTTCTATTGTACGGATCAAACCCTGAAAAATGGAAGAAGAGCAGAGGGTGCGATTCTTTGGTTCTCAAATCTTCAATCACATATTTATGATCTTTTATTCTTAATTCTCGCTCGTGCAGATTCCAGATCGCAATATTGATTCCAGGATGATGTGAAACGAGCACATCATTTGGAAAAAAACCTGGTAAAAAATCAATCCATCTTTGATCTACGTGTAGAGCATCGTCTTTGTCTGCATAACATTTGTCAAACAACCTGTTTTGCCACCACTCGACAATTTGCCTTCCTATTTCGTTGTTTTTTATGGCTCCAAATCCGAGGTTGTAAATTCCAACAAATAATAGTTCTTCTTCTGTTACTGCGCCTGTATATTTAGTTTCAATATGATTATAGTGTGGGGTAATTACCATAGAAGATGACTCCAGAGAATCAAAAATACTGGACAAATCATCTGTTACAAATATATCTGGATCTAAGTAAATTACTTTTTGGTAACCTTCCTTAAACAATTTGTCAAAACAAAATGGCTTTATTGAGGTTGCAAATTCTATAACATTATACTTAAATGCCATATCTCTCCAATTGGCTATCCAGCTTTCATCCAAGCCAACAAGTTCTAGATCCACGACTGCGTCCGTCAGCTCATCAGCTAAAAATATAAACATATCTGCACTTGGATTATGCGCAATAACAGAATCCCTAAGTGTTAAGGCCTGTGCAAGATAATTTTTGGCACAGATGGTAAAAATAGCATTCGCTTTCATCTATATTTTTTTCAAGATTCTTTTCTAAAGTTGTTGTAAAAGTTTGGCAGGTATGCCGCCAATAATTGAATTGGGTGGAAAATCTTTTGTTACAACAGCATTTGCACCAATAACAGAATTTTTACCGATAGTCACATTAGGCATAATTGCTACTCCCTCTCCTATCCAAACATTGTCTTCTATTGTAATAGGACCTTTAGAAACTATTTTTCTTTGAGATGGAGGTATCTCTAATGCTTCCAAGCTGATATCTCCGTGAAAGTGGTCTAATATAGTCACTCTGCTGGCTATCAAGACATCATTTCCAATAATTATTTTATTGATACATCCAATGTGGCAATCGTAGTTTATAGAAACATTATCACCGATTATAAGTTCAGGCGAAAACTTGAATCCATTATGAAATGCGTGGGCTTCTATTCTCAGCCTACCAAAAGAAGAAAAATTGTTTCCAATCTTAATATAATTACCACCCACTATTCGTATTGGATATTCTACAAAAAGGTTCTTTCCAGGATATTTGAAGCAAAACTTTATAATCCCTGAAAATAACAGATTTTGGATTCTTCTTACTTTATTGATTATCTTTTCTATCACCATAAATTATACTAGAGAATTAATGTACTTTTTCCTATTGATAAAGATAAATACAAATACTGATGAGATAAAAGTAAGATAAATAATTAATATCGCTATAATATTACTGGGATAATTTAATGCTAAAATTAAGCTTGATATCGTACCAAGTAATAAAAATAGCGCAATATACTTGAAATTTATGGTGAGGCTGATTGTACTTTTAAAATCTACAGATTTCAGAAGATACCAAGATCCTACAAGCACCACAATCATCCAAGTGAAGACAATTCCAAATCCGCTGAAATACATACCCAAGAGATACCCTAAAGTTATGTTAATCACAGCCATCAAAGATTGCGAGATAATAATTGGCATTAACTTATCCCTTGATAGCAGTGTAAAATATATAGGAGCAGACAGTAGGTTAATGAACATACAGATGGAAACTATCAATAAAACATTCACAAATATGGGTTCTTCGTGACCAATCCATATTTTAGAAATGTACGGAGAGATAATATTGATTACAGATAGTGATATGAGCGAAATGACAAATACACCTGCAAAACTTATGCTTAGAATAGAATATTTAGATTGTTTATTCGATTCTAATACACTTTCTTTCACCATCAGTGGCATCAAGCTCTGATTGGCATTTACAATAACACCACGTATCTGCATTACCAGCTTATTGGCCATTTCATAATAACCGGTAAAAGCTAAGCCGCCAAATTTTGACAGCAACATCTTTGTAACTGGTTCGTTCAAAATACCGGTTATAGATGTCAATTGAAACTTAATTCCGTAGTTGAATATTTCTTTAAAAATAGTTTTGCTCCAATTCCACTTGAATGGGTTGAATCTAATGACTCTAATAGAAAATATAATGCACAAAATGAGTGAGAGAGAAGATTGAAGAACTTGTGACCAAACGACACCAATTAGACCATACTTCTTCACACTCCACATTGTAAGAAAAAGAAATAGTAAAGATGAAAATGAAAATATCGAATTTCTTATATAATTTTTCCTAAATCCATCTAAAATAGATCCGTAAACACCTGCTAATGAATTAATCAGTACACAGATCAATGAAAAAGGTAATAGCTGCCTAGCAAGATCAACATAACCTGCCTCGATTATATTTCCAAGTAAATAGTAAGCTACGGGCCATATTAGGAGACAGATCGGAATAAAAATCACAACATTTAATACAACACCTGTAAATATAAGCTTTGGAATTCTTTTCAAATTGTTTTTGTGTTCGTAAAGACTTACAAAACGTACCATAGAAGTTGCAATACCCAAATCTGCAATATTTGCTACAGATGATGTAGACATGACCACAGACCAGACACCAAGTAATTTTACACCTAACTCATCCAGCAAAAATCTATACAGAAAATAGTAGATTATTCCTATAAGAGCTATTTGACCTCCAGAAGTTATAACATTGATTAGTGTTTTTTTATTTTTCATCACATCTTTATGATCTCAAAACTCTAATAAGAAAACAATTGATACTGAGTGATTATTGAACTTAAAACCATCTTTTTAACCTGCTGAAAAAACCTTTACTTTCGGCTTGGTATCCATAGCCATACTTATTACCATAACCAAAGTTTGTCTTATGAACATCATTCAGTACGAAGCCAACGTTTTTAATTTTTTCACTATCAATGCTTTTGTTAGCAAAATCGATGAAGGCTTTTTCAGTAGTTTCAGATCTCGTAACATAAAGAGTAGCATCTGCCACTTCAGATATCAAGAAAGAATCGGTAACAAGCATCAAAGGTGCAGTGTCTAGTACGATGTAATCATAGTCATCCTTTAAATGTTCTAATAATTCCTGGTATTTTCCACTCTGTAAAAGATCGGTAGGGTTAGGTGGTATGATGCCTGAGTAAATGAAATGACAATTTGGATTAAAAGTACTTGGATGGATAATATCTTTATAATTACTGATTTCGCCATAGAGATATTCTGACAAACCTTGGGCATTTTTCATAGAAGGATTATATCGCTGCAGCTGCGGATTTCTAATATCTGAACCTATCACCAAAACTTTTTTCACACTAGTTGCTAATGCCAATGCCAGATTTACAGATATAAAGGTTTTACCTTCTCCTTTTACCGTAGAGGTAACAAAAATAATTTTTGCACCTGACGTTTTAGGCAACATAAAAGATAGATTTGTAACCAAAATTCTGAAAGATTCTGCTAGTGGCGACACATCATTCTTAGTAATAATCTGTCCATCACTTTTGTAAAGCCGAGGGATTTCTGCTAATATAGGCTTATTACTAAGTTTTTCAAGTTCATGTTTGCTGACAAGCTTATTGTTTAGTAAATCTCTCAAATATATAATTCCTAAAGGAATTAATAGACCTAGAACCCAAGCGCCAAGAATAGAAATCAGTTTTTTAGGCGCTACCAGCCTTTTATCGACATAAGGATAATCTACAACTCTGGCTTTTTCACTTGTAATAGCCATTGCAATTGCAGCTTCTTCGCGTTTTTGCAATAGTAAAAGGTAAAGGTTTTCCTTTATTTGTTGCTGCCTTTCTATATTTCTGAATAATCTCTCCTGATTTGGAAATTTTTGTATCTCGGCATCACTCGATCTATTCTCTCTTGAAACTTGATTTTTTGTTGCATTGAGATTAATTAGATAACGCTGGATACTCTCTTTCATCGCATCTTTAAGGTCTACAACATCTCTTGTGATTTCTTTTACTAATGGATTTTCAGGTGTTGCATTTTCAAGTAATCTATTTCTATCCATTACCAATTTATTATAAGCAGTAATATTGGATGTTGCTGTAGGATTATCTAATCCAATATTGGTAGGAAGAACTTGATAATTATTACTTTGACTACTGATGAAGCCAAGAAGCATACGGCTAACCTCGATCTGTGTTTCCAACTCCAGTTCCTTTCTTCTTGTTTCAGTAGATATTTGTAAGTTAATTTTAGCCTCACTTCCAATATCCACCAAATTATTATCAACTTTAAAACGTTGTTTTTCAGTTTCCACTGCGCCCAACTCCTGAGATATTAAGACAATTCTCTGATCTATAAAATCTCTGGTTTTTTTAGACTCTGTGTTTTTATCTGTGATTGCATACTCATTATAGACATCAACTAGATTATTAAGAATATCTTTGCCCTTATCTTGATTTATTTGAGCTAATGATAGAAGAATAACTGTTGCCTCCTTATCTGCGAGATCAGTTTCCAAAGATTTCTGATAATTCTCTGCCATTCCAGACAAGTCGGAATATGTGAAATATAAATCATTCAAATCCATTTTTTTCACCTTCTTAGGATTAAATTTTGGATTCCGAACAATCATGAGATTGGCATAAGGCAAATTAACGGTTCTATTGAATGTTGTTATTACATCTCGCTTTAATTCTTTTGATGATAAAGTGATTTTTTCACCGTCAATTTTAATATCAATAGGTTTTTTTGGCAGTTCTTCATCTGCTTTTTCGTTGATGACATAGATATTAAAAGGATTATTATCTTTATAAAGTTCTACATCGTGAAATTTCTCTCTTGAATAAATTGAAATTTGAAGCTTTAAATTTTTTGCCACATCTTCCATAATTCTCTTAGACTTGAAAATCTCCAGTTCGTTTTCAATACTGTTGGTTCCCATTCCTGCAAATCCACCAAGACCAGCCAAAACACCAAAATCGCCAGATGCACTTGACATTTTTTTTGCATCTTTAATTAAAACCGAAGATTGTAACTTATAAACTGGAGTTGTAAAGAGAATATAGCAAATGGCTAAAATAGTTGTAATCAAAATAAAAAGAGCAAACCAATGCCATTTATTTAGATACGGTTTGATAACATCTTTCAGATTAAGCTCTTCATCCTTTTTTGTAAAGTCCATTAAGTATTTATTATATTGAAAAAGTGGCACATCATAAATGCCTAAGTTTAGATTGAGTAATTGTTATGATAAGGAAAATTAAGATAAAAAATTCTACCTAAATACAAGTGCTAAAACACCAACAACAACAGAAATAACCGAAATAATTATTCCCACTTCTGGTCCATAAGAAGAAGCACTTTTCCTAGCATCATTTGGAGACACGTAGATTACATCATTTTGCTTTACATAATAGTAAGGAGAGTTCATAAACTCTGCATCAGTCAAATCAATGTATTGTTTTGTAGTAACTCCATCAATGTTTCTGATTATCAAAACATTTTTTCTCTGACCATAGATTGTTAGATCTCCAGCCATACCGATGACGTTAAATATTGTAGCTGGCTGCCCACCATCAATTGTAAAAGTTCCGGTTCTGCCTACCTCCCCTAATACAGTTACTTTAAAGTTGGTTGTTTTTATATTAACACCAGGGTTTTTGATATACTTTGATAGTTTTCCCTTCAGCTCTTCTTTCAATTGATCAATGTTTTTACCGGTAGTATTAAGTGTACCAAGAATTGGAAAATCAATATTACCTTTTCCATCAACAATGTAAGTAGGCTCTGTGGAGGCACTTCGAGCGGGTGTCGAAGAAAATTGAGACATATCTGTAGAATAGTAATTTTGATTGAACGGTTTTGCGACCTCATTATCTTTGGCAAGAACTGTGATGGCAATCTGGTCACCTGGTTGTATGGTAGCAGTATTAGCTCTAATAGATTCTTTAAACGCTATATCTTCGATATTTTTAACATATTGTATCTCTTTGCGAGATTTGCATGAAAATACTAAAAATAATGACGTTACCATAAAAATTATGGATAAAGTTCTTCTCATAAACATATAATTCTTAACTGAAGGTTTGCAAATATAGGAATTCTTATTTATCTAACGCTTCATATATAGAATTATTGCTTTTAAATTCTTTTACGATTAATTTTAATATTCTAACTATTTGTTGCTTTTCTTCTTTTTTAGAATATGCGATAACTAAATCGGTTAACTCATCTATTTCTGAGAACTGCATAGATGGATCTTTCGAGATCATTATCTTTTCGTGTGATGTTGGCAATGTTCTGGTATTATCACTAAGAAGCTCTTCATAGAGTTTTTCACCTGGTCTCAATCCCGTATAGATAATCTTGATATCAATATCAGGTTCGAAGCCAGATAGTTTGATCATTCTTTTTGCCAATTCTAGGATTTTGACTGGGTCTCCCATATCGAAAACATATATCTCTCCACCACTTCCCATCGTCCCGGCATTCAGAACCAATTCACAAGCTTCTGCGATTGTCATAAAATAACGGACAATATCGGGATGAGTGATTGTAAGAGGACCTCCCTTTTCAATTTGCTTTCTAAAATGTGGAATTACGGAACCATTGGATCCTAAAACATTTCCAAACCTTGTTGTAATAAACTTCGTTGTATTGCCTTCTACGTTTTGTAAAGACTGTACAAATAATTCCGCAACACGCTTGGACGCTCCCATAACATTAGTTGGATTGACCGCCTTATCTGTAGAAACCATTACAAAACGGTTCACGTTATATTTACTTGATAAAAGAGCTAGATTTTTGGTTCCCTGCACATTAACAAGAACGGCCTCGTGCGGATTATCCTCTATAATTGGAACATGTTTATAAGCAGCTGCGTGATAAACCATCGAAAAGTTATACCTCTCGAAAAGAGGTTCCAGACGACTATAATTGGATATATCTGCTAGAACGAATTTGAAGTTAATATGAGGATATGTTTCTCTCATTTCTAACTCTGTATCATATAAAGGTGTCTCCGATTGATCCAGTATAACGATCTGCAATGGTTCTAGAAGTGCCACTTGTCTCACTATCTCACCTCCAATAGATCCTGCACCGCCGGTAACCAAAATCGTTTTTTGGAAATGTCTTTTTTTAACTTCCTCATTATCCAACTTAATTGGCTTTCTATTCAGCAAATCTTCAATTTGGATCGTTTTTATATTTCTGATAATATCATTGCTACGAAGCTTCTGCATAGCAGGCGCTTTATAAATCTTGAGATTATATTCTAAGAGTAAATTAACCCAAAACTCCAATTCTTCTTTTTGTAGGGCTTCTTTGATAACTAAGACTCCATTAATTTCATTGATACCATTCCTCAAATTATTAATAAAATTCTCTTTCGTAACAATTTTTTTATCTAATAATTTGATGTTTAATTTTTTATTATTATAAGATATAAAACCCTGGATATCAAAAGGCAAATTAGGACTAGACAGAATAACCTGAGCTATTGCAACAGACAAATCATCATCACCCAATATGTAAATCTTTTTCCTACTGGAACTTCTTTTATTTTCTTTAATCAGATTAAATCCGCCTTTTACACACAAACGAAAAACGAATAAAAAAAGGCAAGAAACTGCAAGATATAAACTTAGGAAAGGTATCAACACTATCTTCTGATGTGCTACAAAGTAGTAGCTGTAGTTCAATATAATGATGGTTAAGTTACTGCACAGATTCGCAACGAAAATCTTCAACAAATCAACAAAGGTCGAATGTCTTATGACTCCTAGGTATGTTTTGAATATATACATATAAAAAACATTAACGACCATTAAGAACAAGAAGACATAAGGCAGTGGAAAAACATTATAATGCTTAACATCCAAACCCATTATCAGAAAATGGGATACAGAAAGGGATAGTAATAATATAATGATATCAATAACTAATATGACCCATCTTGGCAAAAATTTGAGATCCGCAAGATCTAGGACATTGTCATTGAGCGAAAATCTTTTAAGATTTTTAACCTTCTCCATTTAATTACTTAGTTATGATTTAAAATTGATAATTACTGATAACATCATTAATTCTTTTTTTATCATCATTTGTAATATTAGAACCTGAGGGCAAACATAACCCTCTGTTGAATAGATCTTCTGCCACATTCTCTCCGTAATACGGACAATCTTTGAAAACAGGTTGAAGGTGCATTGGCTTCCACAATGGACGTGTTTCTATATTTTCTTCTGCAAAGGCAGTCATTAATTCGTGATTGGTCGTTTTGGTATAGGTGGGATTAATGGTAATACTGCTTAACCAATGATTGGAATAAAAGTCAGAATTAATTTCTGAAAAAACATCGACGGCATCTATGCTAGAAAACAGTTCCTTGTAGAACTCGTGATTATCTCTTCTTTTGTTCACTCTTTCTTGCAACACTTCCATCTGCCCTCTTCCAATTCCAGCACAGATGTTACTCAATCTATAATTGTATCCAACCTCAGAATGCTGATAATGTGGTGCATTGTCTCTTGCTTGAGTAGACAAAAAGATGGTTTTATTTTTCTCCTCTTTAGTATTTGTAACCAAAGCACCACCTCCGGAAGTAGTAATAATTTTATTACCATTAAAAGAAAGTAATGCAAATTTACCGAAGGTACCACAGTGCCTACCCTTATATAAAGAACCAAGAGCTTCTGCACTATCTTCTACTAATGGAATATCATACCTGTCGCAAATTTCCAATAGCTCATCCATCATCGCAGGCATGCCATAAAGATGTACAACTATTACCGCTTTAGGTTTTTTATTTTTTTTAATTCGATCTTGTATTGCTTGTTCCAGATACTCTGGAGACATATTCCAATTGGACTTGTCTGAATCTACAAAAACAGGCTTTGCACCTAGGTATTTAATAGGATTAGCTGAAGCAGAAAAAGTAAAAGATTGACAAATAACCTCGTCATTATATCCTACTCCAAGCTGAACCAAAGCAAGATGTAAAGCTGCCGTTCCTGAACTGAGCGCAGCTACAGATTTGTTTTCATTCAGAAAATGTTCTAATGCAATTTCAAACTCATCTACATTTTTTCCAAGCGGAGCGACCCAATTCTGATCGAATGCTTCTTGAACATATTTCATTTCCCCTCCACCCATGTGAGGAGATGACAGCCAGATTTTAGATTTCATTGATAATAACTAGATTAAAAAATAGTTCCAGAGTTTTTTAATTTTTATATCACAAAGTTAATATTATTTGACTTTGCTAATGTTAAAAATCTTTAATTTAATAAAAATATTGTTAATAATATGTCACAGTTTATTGATTATCCTCGCAGGATTACCTACAACTACGACATTATCAGGAACATCTTTCACTATAACAGCCCCTGCTCCTACGATGGACCATTTTCCAATAGTTACATTTTGTTTAACAGAAGCTCCAATGCCCACTTGTGCGCCCTCTCTCACTTTTACATTACCTGCGAGGGCTGCATTTGGAGAGATGTGTACATAATCTTCTATTTCACAATCGTGATCGATCGTTGCTGATGTATTGATAACACAATGATTGCCGATCTTGACAGAAGAATTGATGACCGTGCCAGCCATCACAACATTTCCTGAGCCCATCACTGCTCTTTTTGAAATAACTGATGCCGGATGTATCAAGTTAAAATCTGCTGATTTATATTTAAGAGCACTAACTTTCCGGTAATGATTATTGCCAAATGCAAAAAAAACATTTGACTTTTCCGAGAGAGATGCAATATCGTTGGATACTGGGTAGTCAAAAATCTGACTAATCTCCATATTTTGATCGTAAATGCCTCTAATTATAAAACCTATATCCTCGGCTATTTCAATAACTACTTTGGCGTGACCTCCGGCTCCTAAAAAATAAACTTCTTTATTCATTGCCCGTAAAATGTTCTGTTGTTGCGACACCATCTGTATTTATTCCCTCGCTTTGGATTACCTTTTTTACGGTAAGAAAGAGAATCTTTACATCCAAAATAAAATTGAGGTTATTGACATAATAAACGTCATATATAAATTTCTGCTGCCAAGTAATCGCATTTCTACCATTCACCTGAGCCCAGCCCGTGATTCCCGGTTTGATGTGATGTCTCTTTTTTTGTTCATCATCATATAAAGGAAGATATTGCACCAAAAGTGGTCTTGGTCCGATAAAACTCATATCACCCTTCAACACATTAAACAATTGTGGCAACTCGTCAAGCGATGTTTTTCTCACAAATTTACCCATCTTTGTAAGCCTCAGTTCATCTGGTAAAAGATTCCCCGCAACATCCTTCTCATCTGTCATCGTTTTGAATTTTATAATCTTGAATACTTTTCCATTTTTACCAGGACGGTCTTGAAAAAAGAATACGTTCTTTTGATTAAAAAAATATAGTAGTATAATTATAATAAGATATACAGGTAACAGAATTGCAATTAGAAAAAATGCAAAGACTAAATCAAAAAATGGTTTTAAAAAATTTTTATACATCGGACAAAATAAATCCGAAATTGCAATAATTTCGGATTTAAAATATTAAATATTAATTTTATTATTTCTTCGTTGATAATAAACTGCCATCACTAAACCAGACAACAATAGTATCGGAGTCAAGCCAGTAATAGGCACCGGCTCACCAGGGTTACCTGGATTCTCCGGTTGTTCATCACCTGGAGGCAATGCTGACGCCGAGGATTGATCTGTTTCAAAAGTAGAACTTTGAGCAGTATTTTCCTGATCTATTCTCGAATGCTCATTATCAAAAGCATTCTCTCTAAATTGAGCTAAAGACATTACACTTAGTCCCAAATAAATTAAAGTCAAATATTTTTTCATCGGCGGTTTAAAACTAAACATTTTTTTCAGGTTGTAAAGATATAAAAATTTAACAAAATCTTGTGAATTATTAATATTAAAAAAAATTAATAATACGTTTAACAAATATTTACTTAATTATTTTTTTCGTTCTGATATCACCAGAGTTTTCAGCTTTTATAATATACACTCCCGAAATCATAGCAGAACTATCAAATCTACACTCTTTACTTAGCATATTCTTAGATTGAATCAGCTTTCCTGTAACATCGTACAATTCTATTTTTCCAAGGATTCGTGAAGATTTTACAACAAAAGAATCTCCATCTCTGTACACCACAAAATCAGATTTACCCGCATTATCAGTGCCTAGAACTTCATTGTTTTTATATACAATTTCAAATCTTGATTCATCCAATCCTTTTGCTGCGTCAAATGAATAATCTTTTGCAGTTAAATCTGTGTAAATATTTGTTGACTTATCTCTCAAATAGATTTTTTGATCTGTTGCAAAAATCCCCTCCTTAGCAACCAGTGCTATTCTGTAAGTTCCATTCATAGCGTATTTGGTTCCTAGAGCAATCACATCATCCACAGCAAACGGATTTGCTCTCGCTTGAATCTGCATTTTCTGTGCATTGATTTTTGAATAGAAAGAATCATCTCCCACAGTCAGCAATTCTGCATCATAGTCTGGATCGTATTCATTGGTTGCTCCATCCATATGCGCAATCAAAACAGTATTGGCAATATCATAAGGAGATACGATTTTTAACCAATAACGGTTTATCTCATCTCCAATATTCTTATTATTGTTATAAAAATGACCTGTTGAATTATTCGTTCTTACTGAGTTATCAAATTTTAGTATTGCAGTATTAGGAATACTGCCGAGTGGAGCAGCACCTTTCATACGAACAATAAACCCTTGAGCCACTTTTATAAATTCATTAGGCGTTGGTGTACCTGTTGCAGAATCTAAACTCGTTGGAGAAGTACCTCCTGCCAATGTGATGGTTGCATAGTTGTTACCTCCATAAGATGACCCGGCCTGTGTTCCACTGGCAGAAAAGTTAGTGTAAAACCAAGCCTTACCCTCGATTAGATCACTATTTTTCACGCCATTACCTTGAGCCAGATTAAACAATTTGATAAAATTAATATTAGAAGGATAAGGATTTCCAATCAAATTATAACCGTGGTCATAAGTTACATTATTCACACTTGAATCCTTAGACTTTTGAATCTGAATAGAATAATCACCATTATGAAGATTTCCGCTGAAGGCCAGTGAGTCTACCGTGAGAGTTGTTCCATATCCTGCTTTACCTCTGATAGCATAACCTTTTGCAGGAACAAATGTTGCATCGGTAGTTCCTCTGAATTTGTCATTAACTTCATTATACTCATAAGTTCGGTTATTTGGTGTTCCTGGAGAGAAACCGCCCGAACTGTTGGTAGCGTTTATGTTTGAAGTGTTCAGCAATACTTGATCTTTTACAGGAGAACTCCAATAAGTGTAATCCAGCGTTTTCATCTTCACATTTCTTTTAGCAATCACTTTATTATCACTGTTGCCATTAGTCAGTTTTGTTTGAGTTAGACTCGCATCACTTTCAATAATAATTTTATCATTTGGAGTTGTTATATCTCCAGCAACCGTAATCCCATGTCCAGACTTGATTTTCAGAAGACCTGTACTTTCGATAGTCAGATTACGAACAGAAAACTCATCTGTACTAGCTTTAACATAATAAGGTGTTCTAATGATCGCATCCAAAGTCGCATCTGGTCCGGTTGTGTTCGTCCATGTATTATTGTTCCAGATGATGGTATTATTGGTGGTCACAGGGATCTCGTTAGAGTTTGCAGATTCACAAGTTGGAAATACTGCTCTTACCACGTAGAAATATTCCGTATTTGGATCTAGACCAGTTACTGTATGGAAAGTAACATTTCCTACATCCTGGTTTTGAACTACGTACGTATATTTCACTCCACCATCAAAAGTATGCGTTCCCAGACCAGAAACGACATCTATATTAAACAAATCCCATTCTGTGGTAAGTGTTGTAAAAGCTAATGCACCTGTTCCAGTTGGACTTGTAGATACACCACTTAGGATAGAAGATTTTCTTCTAAGCGTTTTATCCAATGTAGTATAACCTCCAGCTCCCGTCCAAGCTGCTCCTGGATCATCACCAATTCTGCCAAAAATATCAATTTTAGCAGCTGTAGAAATTTTGTATAAAGCTAACGCATCATCTCCATTAAAGTTAACGGCAGCATTATTTTCTGCAACTACACCACTAGGCAACGTTATAGCGGCACTAGCATTTTTATAGACTTTTGCAGAATTATTTTGTAGAATACCAGACAGTACAACATTGGAATCCGCAGCAGAATTTCCATTACTGAAAAGCTGAAGGCTGTAATTGCTTAGATCTACATCTGCTCCTGTTCCATTAAATATCTCTATATATTTATTATTCGAGCTACCTTCAACATATTCGGAAATAAATAAATCTGTTGCGTTTGGATTCACAGTCTTTTTATAAACATCTATTTTATAAGCTGTAGCTCCTGACACGGCGTTCCAATTTGCTGTGAAGGTATTTGCAGAAATGTCAGTTCCAGAATTGGCTAACACAGATCCTCTTCCTGTCACCGCAATATTAACCGTAGTAGCGCCTCCTCCGGAAACTGCAATATTCCCATTGTAATCTGTACAGGCTGTAGTAGGTTTAAATCTTACATGAACTGTCGTTTCTGCCAATGTTTTACTTGTGTATGGTAAAGTAAGCGTGCTAGAGTACGAAACGCCATCTAATGAGTATTCGTAACCAGCTAATGCAGCTACTGTAATATTATCATTAGCAGGGTTTAGGAAACTTCCTTTAACAGTAACAGTTTTATCCGACGTGGTATTGAAAGTTACGTTTCCATAAGCTAAGGTTGCAGGCGTAACAATTATGCTTGGAACTGTAGTCACAGAAGTCGTAAATAATCCATCTCCTGTAGAACTTCCAAAATTGTAAACTCTATAATAATAAGTTGTATTGGCGTTTAAAGATAAAGTTATAATTTCATCACCTGATCCATCGGAACAGCCGATATTCACAGACGCCGCACAAGTTCCAGATCTTAAATCCAACACAGGATCAGACATAGCACCTGTAGCTGCAGATTTGAAAACATTTATTTTATAAGTTCCTTGATCAGTAGTCGTAAATTTATACCATACATCTCTACTGTTACTTCCGCTGGAGCACGGAGCAGCAGCGAAACCAGAGCTAGAAGTAGCACCTTTATTAGACCCTGAAACCGCTACAGCATCTACTACGATGCTCACAGCACCAGAACATTCGTCATTTGGTAATGAAATAGCATTATCATTACCAATCACAATTCCGTTGGCAGCCGCATTGGAAAGAGCAACACCTGTCGCTGTTGTATTATTGGCAACCAAATTTACATTGTAGAAAGTATAAGGTGCTCCACCAACAGTTGTTGCTAAACTTCCTGTTGCCGGGATAGTCATACTATTGGTTTCCGCCGCAACTCCTTGCCATTCTGCGTAGATATTAGCGGTTACATTATTATTTGTTGTTACAAACCATTTGGTAGACAAAACTCTTGTCGCATCGGCAACTGTTGGACTAATCGCAGTACTAGCATTAACAGATAAATCTGTAGTACTTGATAAGTTTTTAATCGTAATTGGCGCATATCTACCACTAGCTGCAACACCAACTGGGAAGACCCAATCAGAACTACTGTCAACATTTTGACGGATTAGTTTTCCTGTAGTAGGACTTACTATTGCTACATAAGAATTAGCATTCGAAGTAATAACAGATGTTTTATTCGGTAAGGTTAAGTTGAAATTTCCTAAAACAATACTTTTGTTTGTTAATGTCAAATTTTTATTAACAATTACGCTTGCTGCAAGCGTTACACTTCCTAAGCCTGTTTTATTTACGGTCAAATAGTCAAAAGTAGTGGCACCATTGATGGTTTGGTCAGATCCATTGGTTCCAACAAAAGCTACAGCTCTATCATTCGGGATGAAAGTTCCTGTACTTGTCCAGTTACCTCCAAGATTAAGATCTCCTCCAAAAGCATTCCCTAAAGAAAAATTACCACTGTTGACAATATTTCTACCTACTGTTAGACTTCCAGATTTGTTACCATTGTCTCCATAACTCATGTACAATGATGAGCCGCTATCAATGGTTAAATCATTAGAAACTCCTAAAGCAGTAGTAAAAGCTGCAGAACCTGTATTTGGATAATCTAAAGTTGTATTATTGGTTACCTGAACATCAAACGGATATCCTGCTCCGGTAGTTGTACTCCACTCTATCTTTCTTGCATAAGTGCCTCCAGATTTGTAAACCAATTTGGAACTAGCACCATAGATTGGTGGATTGACATTAACATAAGCATTGGCATGATTAATATTTAGTACGCCATTCACTGTGGATATATAAGCTGCAGATTTACCAAAATCGAAAACAGCGTTCTGGTTTAAGTTAATAGTAACCTGCGCTGGAAAAGATAATGCTCCAGTTCCTGCATTATTGGCTACAGCTTTGCTGCCATTCACATTGATGATTGCTCCAGTTGTTGCAGTAATTGCTTTTGCAGCATCTACATAAATAAAACCACCATTATTGTTGAATGTAAGAACTCTGTTTTGCAAATTTAAAGAACCTGCTCCACTTCCCGTAATTGAAAATACGTTAGATGAAGTTCCATTAATATTAATATCAGTTAAGTTTCCTGTTGAGTTACTTACAGCAACATTGGTTGCATTCGTTTTGTTAATTTCTAAACGGTCAAAATCTATTGCTCCTCCGCCAACTTTCTGAATGGTTTGTGCAATAGTTCCATTGAAAATTGCTTTTCTTCCATTTGGATAAAAATTGGCTGTCGCAGCCTGTGTCCAGTTTCCGCCAACTGTAACATCTCCACCTTCATTAGAACCTAGACCCAGATTACCATTCAGAACAAGATTACCTCCTACGATCAATCCTGCAGAACCTCCGCTATAGTTTTGATAGAGAGATGATCCACTGTCAATAGTCAATACACCATTTGCTCTGAAATTATTAGTACTTCCATTCGGGAAGTTAATTGTGGTATTATTGCTGACCTGAACATCTTGAGGAAGACCCGCCGTAGTTCCAACAGTTCCCGCGCTAGCCGTCCACTCATTGCTTCTACCCGGCGAACCACCAGAGTTATAGATCAATTTGGATGCAGTTCCGTAGACCGGACTGCTGTTGACATTCAACCAACTGTAACCTGCATTCAATCGTAAAGTACCATTTGTTCCAATGGTGATGTTACCAAGATTTCTAAATCCTGCTGCCACTTGCAAAGTTCCGGCAACTGTTCTTGTCACACCCAAATTAATTGGACTGTTTGAGTTGATTGTCACGTTAAAAGGTCCTGATACTGGCCAGTACTTATGACCGCCATCTATAGGTCCATATTCATTACCATTGTTATGGTTGAATATCAAGTTAGCTGCTGCTCCGTAAACAAAATCGTTTGCTCCTCCGCCAAAACCACCAGCATTAATCTGGAAAGTTCCATTGATGGTTGTTGTTCCATTATTACTGTATGAAGCATTGGTTGCTAAAGTACCCGTAACCAAGGTTGTAGTTCCAGTATCTCTGGTTTGGCCAGTTGTAGCCGTAACAGTATGGCCAGTAGCAATGACAACGTTATCAGTAGCACCCGGAACAGCATTGAGATCCCAAGTTGCAGCAGTCTCCCAGTTACCTGTTGTAACAGAAGTAAAGGTTGCTTTGGTAACTGTACCTGTTAAAGTTACCGTCTTATTTGGCGTTACCGCTGGAGTAGAAACTGTTATCGTTCCATTAGCAGCACCAGTAGTTGCACTTTTTTTAAGCACCGCATAGATAGTTGTATTGGCAACCGTTCCTGATGTTGGTGTCAAAACGATAGGCGTAGAAGAATATCCAGAACCTGATGTTTGAGAAATCTCATAACCCGCTGATGGTGTTATCGTGATATTATCAGAACCCAAAGTATTACCAGAAACTACAAAACTTTGTTGCGCAGAATCTGTAGCTGTCGTTGCTGTAAATCCTGTTAAAGAAGTTGGTGTTACGGTTGTTGAAGGTTGTGGTAATGCTATGGTCAAATTATCAATGGAAGCAGGTGGGTTACCAATTGTACTATTATCATTTCGCCACTCAAAAACTAATCGCATTGATTGATTTGCGAACGAACTAAAATCCACAGAATTATTTAAATAATTTACATAATTTGATTGTAAATTTAAATTTCCTCCTAGTTGAATTCTTCCAGATCCAGCAGATATTTGAGTTCCCGCTGTTGGAACAAAACTTGTAGGCACAAGCCAAACTCTAAAATAATCGAAACTGCCTTCCCCAAGAGCTCTATAGTCAAATGAAATTGATCCTGATAATGTTCCTGATGGAATCGCTATATCTCTATAAGCTTGAACAACAACTGGAGCGCCGGAAGATGGTGCATTAGAATAAGCATTGGTGACACCATTATCATTGGATACATAAAGAGTTTGTGTCCCTCCATTATTTACAGCAGATCCGACAAACCATTTATTAGTTTGCGATCCGTTAACAAATGTCCAGTTGTTTCCATTGGTTCCTTCAAAATTCTCACTGTAAGGGAACGTTGCCGCTAATTGTGGTGTTGTAAAACTACCGCCAGAAACCCAACTACTTTTATCAGAAGCGCTGCAATTAGATCTTACCCACCAATTATAGGTAGTGTTTGCAGAGACGCTTACATTTGCAGATGTCCCAGAAGGTACATTTGCTGTAGGCGTTGTTGCAGCATCTGGTGCCGTGCTGCTTGTTGAAAGATAATAATCATAACCATTGGCTGGAGGCGACGTTGGTGCTGCCCAACCAAGAGTAGCACTACTTGATGTAATGGCTGTTGTTGTTGGAGAAGTTGGAGCTGAGCAAGTAGTAGGAATCGCATTATAAACAGTTATATCATCAACGAACAAATTTGCAGCGTTTGATGCACTACTAACTCCTGTAAAAGTCATTGCATTGATTACTGTATTAGCAGCAAGACCGCCTTTGGCCAAATCATTACCAACCAAAGTACCGTTTATATACAAGTCAAATTTTTGTACCGCTACACTTTGTGGTACGCCATTATAAACATAACTTATTGTTCCCGTAGTTTTATTATTCCCATATATTTCTATTGTATAAACAGTTCCTTGAGCCAAAGCTGAAGAAGTTAAACCTGTGGAATTGTATGTTCCTGCATTATTATATGTTAATGTAAGAGCACCAGAAGAGCCATATGTAAAACGCAATCCAGTAAAGGTATTTGCATTTGAAACGTCATTATTATCATTATAATTACTTCCTTGATTACCTATAAAATAAGTCCAAACTCCTGATGCTGCTGTATTACCTGCATTAGTATCTCCACATAACACCTTAAATGATGTGTAAAATTCTGTAGAAGATGTGTAAGATAATATTGGAGTTGCCTTCGTAATAGAAGTTGACGTCGAAGCAGTAGCTTTTAAAAATGCACCCGTTGATCCCAATGGATTAGTTCCAGTTAAAACAGCAACTGGAGCAGCAGGAGCAGTCGCACCAGCCCGAGCATACGTCGTACCAGATGTTGGATTAGGGATAGTAGCTGTAGATCCTGTTTGAGAAGTATTTGAAGCAGCAGTAGCTCCAAAATTCTGAATGGAAGTCTGCGACCACGCATTCCCAGATAAAAATAATATGAACAGCAAGAATAGCTGCTGATAAATATTTTTTGTGTTCCGTAAATAAAATAAATTTTTGTTCATCGATGTTTAAGGTTCTATTTTAAAAATAAAAATTGAGGGCGCTAAATTAATTAATTTTTATAAACTCATATTAAAAAATTTATATTTTTTTAATATTAACAACCCAATTACCATATTTTAGTATGGATATCCAAATAAACGTTTAATTTCTTTGAATGATGACAAAATAAAATAAAGGCACGAAAAAGCGCCTTTAATAGTAGAAAATTCAATTTCTATCGGATGATTTTTTTAGATTTTAAATCACCAGAATTTTCAATTTTGAGAATATAAATCCCATTCAAAAAGTTACTCACATCTATCCTAAACTCTTGGACATTGGTGTGAAAAGTGTTTTTCAGTTTTCCGGACGCATCGAAAATATCAATTTTGCCCAATTTTTTGGAGGACTTGATAACCTGATCATTACCATCCTTATAAATCACGAAATCTGATTTTGAATTTGAACCTGTATTCAGAACAATATTGTCCTTATACACAATCTCGAATCGGGAAGCGTCTGTTCCCTTCGCAGTTGTGAAAGTGTACATTTTATCGGTACTTAGATTAATATATTGATTCATTAATTTGTCTTTAAGATAGATAGTCTGATTGTCATCAAACAAACCTTCTGCAGTCTGCAAACCAATGGTGTAACTGCCATCATCAGCAAATACATTTCCTAAAGTCACGATATCATTTTCGGAAAAGCTATCTGCTCTACCCTGGATCGCCAATTTTTTGGCACCCAAAACAGAAAAGAAAGAATCCGCACCCACTACGAATAATTCTCCGTCAAAATCTTTTTCATAGTTATCTGTTGCACCTGGGATATAACCTATCAAAATTGTGTTCACGATATTTCTTGGAGATCGCATCGTCAACCAAAATCTATTTTTTGCGGATTGTTTTTGGTAGAATGTTCCATTATCAGTAATTCTTACACTATTGTTAAAATCTAACGCACCAGCGCTTTTCGCTTGAACAATGAACGCCTGCCCCACTTTCACATTTCCATTAGGTGTGATTCCGCTGGGATTTTCCGGATTGTAATCTGCCCAATCATAGGCTGGCGGAACACCTCCGGAACCATTGTACACAGCATAATTATTTCCTGTGTATCCAGAACCAATTTGCGTAGCTGTATAATTAATATTGGTCCAAAACCAAGCGGTGTTGTAAATTTTGGAACTGTTTAAACTATAAAGCAAATCAAAATCAATATTAGATGGATAAGGATTCCCAACCAAATTATAACCTTTGTCTGTACCCGCAGATTTTTGTAAATTCAAAAACTGTAGATTTCCGTTATTTGGTACACCCTTGAAACTGTATGTTTTATTGTATCCGTTTGCCAATATATTTTCCGCACGAATCGCATAACCTTTTCCTGTCTGGAAAGTCGCGTCTCCTGTAACCGAGAATTTATCCGTTGATTCATTGTATTGCAGATAACCATTAGCAGGAGTATTGGGAGAAAAACCGTTTGTACCTTTGATTGCTTGTCCGGAAACAGGCGAACTCCAATAGACATAATCTATACGGCCAGAAATATTATTCATATCCGTCACAGCTCTTTCTACTTTGATATTTCCAGAATTTGTAACATTATCAGTCTGAATCAAGTTGGCATCACTTTCTACTACAAAACTATTTTCAGCCGTATTTTGATTGTTGATTTTATTTTTAACTTTTATTGGAAAGTTCGGTTTCACCAACATTGTTCCGGTAGAATTCACTGTTAATTCACAAACATCCAAAACACCATTCTCCTGTGAGTTATAATCACCTTCTATAATAACTTTGCTTGCCAGTATCGGCAGTCCATTGGACCACACATTGCTTGACCAAGTATTGGTGGCAGACTTGACCTGAGCCGCTTTGGTTGCCATGTAGCACGTTGCCAAATTTTCTCTGACTTGACAGTAATATTGATAATTGTCTAGTCCGTTGACGTTGGAGATATTCAAGGTTTGGGAATTTGCTCCGGAATAAATACCGTTGTTTGAAACCGCAGTCCAATTGCCAGAATTTGCCAATTCATACCATTGATATTCTAAGCCATTGCCACCAGCAAAGCCTTCCGTAGCCGTAATTGCCAATGATGCATTTGAGACTGCACAAGTCAAATTGTAGGCTGGTTGCACATTGATAACTGGCGGATTTTTTACAACCGGAGGCTGGGCGATCTCACTGGAAGAAAGACATTGACCACTTGCCAACGCTTGCGATGTCCATTCATTGGCATCATAAACAGTTTTTGGAGATAGGAATTCATTTTTTCTTCTCAAATAGTATCCAACCGTGTTTGGTGCATGAACATCATCAATAATGGAAGAACCTTTCATCAATCTAAATCCATCATTAGCATTGAAACCTATAGCTCCAAAACTTCCGTTACCTGTTGGGGCGTAACCGCACTCAGAAGAACTTACCCCAATAACCGCAACAGCGCCAGAAGCGATTGTTCCCGTCAGATTGGCATACGTTGAATATGTCCCGCCATAATCTCCTGCTCTTTGGATGGAATAAGTACTCAGATTAACTGCATTGCCCGTCCTGTTATATAGCGTAACTATACCTCCGGAACCTCCATTCTCGTCATAAACTTCATATATAATAATATCAGAGGCAGATGTACCTCCACTTCCGCCGGCTCCGGTCCCTTCACAATCTGTTAGCAATTTGTCAATCACATCAAAGGATTGGGTAAAGATACAGCCATTCGCCAATGTCAACACAAAATTAGCATCGGTCGCATCTGATGGAATCACGGTTTCGATTTTTCCAGAAGATCTCAAATCAAAAGCAACATTTACGTTATTATAAGTTAGTGTTGCACCGGTCAAATCATTGACTGAAGAAGTGAAGGTTACCTTTGTATTGGCAGGCCCATTGACAGGAAATGCAGTGATACTAGGCGAAGTAGCACAAGTCCCAATTCCCTGAATTTTGAATAAGTAGGGATTTTCATCAGCATCATTGCTCAAAATACTTACGGTAGCCTCTCGTAAGCCCGCCACTGTTGGATGGAATTTGATTTTAAATGATTTTGCAGTTCCATTCACAACAGGTGAAACCGCTTGTTGGGTTACCACAAAATCAGCAGGATGAAGTCCAGTGATATTGACAATCGGCGTTCCTATAAGATTCAAATCGGCAATACCTAAGTTTTCTATCGTAAATTGTTTTTCAACTGAATCTGAACCTAAATTAGTGGTTGCAAATAAGGTATTGTTGAGACCGTTTGGTTCATCAAAATTATTGGCAATGGTTATATTATTTCCTTTAATATTGATTTCCTGATTGGCAGGCTGAGTAACTGTAACGGTATAATCTTCTACCTCACCATCGAAATTTGTTTCACATGATGTTGCAGCAATAGCATATTTGGCACTAACTCTCATTCTAATCTCACCCACTACAGCGGAATTTGGTACAGTAATATTAATAGGCGAGAGACTTGTAGTTCCATTGACCACGTTGGTGGCAGTTCCCAAGTCAAACTCTTCTCCAGAATCTGCAAAATCACCGTCATGGTTCCAATCTAGCCACATTTTTGTAGCAACGGTATAGTCACCATCGGAGTTTACTTGCACAGTAACTGGATAAGCCTCACCTCTGATAACGGTTGTTGTTGGTGTACTAAAGTTGGTATATCCTGCAGTTTTTACGACTGCTGTTGCATTTTCAATAGTATTGAATTTTACATACCGAATTCCTGTATTATACTGAGTTGTTCCTGTAGATGCACAATAAACTACATTGGGAACAACACAAACACCCGTCCCATCGCTCCAAACAGTTCCCTTTCGGACGAAAATTTTAAAACAATATTCGGTTCCATTGGTCAAACCTGTTATCGCTTTACTGAGTGCTGTACCTTTATAAACCACTTGATCACCTGCATTATTCCAGGAATCATCAGCTATAATATTGCTTGCATCTCCCGAAGGAATATATGTGACAACTCCTTGATTGGCTACAATCATGACCTCATCAAAACAACTCGTTGCCTTGTTATGGCTCCAATTAAGAGTAACTTGATTATTGGATGGATTTCCGATAAAGGTGCTTACATCATCTTGAGCAATTACCGCTGTAGCTTTTGATCCTGCTGAGCCATCTGAAAATCTTCTAACAGAACCGCCATCTTGATAAGCAAAAATTGAAAATGAGTAGTTACTACCTTCCGCCAAACCAGAAATATCAGCAGAAGTTAAAGCTCCTTTGTAAATTAACTTTCCAAGTGTGGCGGGATATGCAGCATTACCGGAGGCTGAAAAATTGGTATTATCGTAATCATAATCTGATAAAGCTGTAGTCAATGTTCCGCCTGGCGCAGCAGCACCAGCTAGCGCAAAAACCATATATCCCGTGGGCGCAATTCCCGTTGCAGGAGCTGTCCAGGAGATTGTTCCGCCGTCGTCTGCCAAACATACAAGCAATCCTGTTACATTATTAAGATTACCAGAAAATGTGGTGGTGAATTCCTGAACACCTCCGTATACATAAGTTGTCCCATTAAACAAATAAGCCTGAACGACATAAGTTGTACCTTGTGTAAGCGCAGTTGCTGCAAATGATGTATTTCCCAATGCGACAGTCACATTGGTAACTCCAGCTCCGCCAACAGTTGGTGTTCCATTGACTGATTTTATAGAATAAACAAAGCCTTGAACTGTGGAACCCGGACAAGATCCTTGTATAATAGATGTCGCACGTAATGTAGCAGTTGTTTGCGCAAATGCAGTTACAGTATTAGTTGTAATTGACTGCGCGATAGCTGTAGAATTACCTGTCAGTGTTTTATCTACAGACGGAGCTCCACCTCCAGAAACTGTGCTATTTCCATCGTAAGTTTGATTCGCAGTGGTTGGCGATAGTGTGACATAAATTGTTTTGGAAGCCAAATCCCCACCGGAATGTGAGAAACCATTGACAGCTGGACCGCCTACACTCAAAGCATAAGTATATCCTGCTAATGCTCCTAAACTAATTGTGCCAGCCTTAAGCCCACTTCCCGAAATGGTGAAAGACAACTCTTTTGAACTACCGTTACAGACGTTCCCAAATGCTAAAACACCGCCCACAGTAAGAGTTTCTACAACTGCAGTCATTGTTAAATCATTGGATGTTAGATTGTAAGCTGATATGACTTCACTTCCGTTGATGCTGACAATGAAATTATTAATATTTGTATCAAAATCTGTATTGTCGTAAGCCAATGAGACCGTTGCGGTTGTTGGAGAATTATATGCTACATTTTGGATACTAACGCCAGCCGGAGCATTATTCAATGTAAAGTTGGAAAGATCGAGTGTAGCATCTGCAAATGTGTCATTGGCGAGTATTAATCCAACAGTTGCACCGTCAAGAGTTGCTTCATTCAAACTAGCTGATATTGCTAGATTTGGAGTAACAGCGCCAGCAGGCGTTACGGACGCCCAAGTGCTACCAATTCTTAACTCATCCATTTCTATGAATGGGGTTGCCGTATTAGAATCTTGGCGGATGAATATTCTATTTAAATTAGCTAGATCGGTACCTCCTGTGTTTGTTGCGGAGAGGGTGGCAGTCGGTTCTGCACCACCTGTGACTGGATTAAGCCAGAGTTTGACAACATCATTTCCAGTTCCGGCAACAACCTGATATGAGACAACAACCAGAACTGTACTAGAAATTGATTGTACAGAAGACCAAACTGTATTAGCTGCGGTTGTTCTGGGATTAAGTCCAATCTCATATCCAGTTCCGTTTTTTCTTGTCCAGACCGTGGCACCAAAAACACTTCCAGTTCCTTCATTTAAACCTGTAAAATAACCTCCAGTAGCATTTAAAGTGCCTAAACTAGAAACATTCAACAGAAATGAATAGTAAACTGTTCCAGATGTTTGTTGGGTAAATAATTTTGCAGCGTCTATTCCCGCCCCATCAAAAGAGAATTTGTTGCCAGACGATGCGGCAAGACCGGAGTAAGATAGATTTCCGCTTGTGATAGCAATATCATCTCCGGTGTTCAGAACAGTCCAGTTGGCTTGTGATTGTAATGCTTGACCAGCTGAATAATTAATAGGATCTAAATGCGGGAGCGTAACCTGACCAGACACTTGTAAAGCAAAAACAACTAGAGCAATTAGAATAGTTTTTAGGACAGAAAATCCTGCAAATCTCTGTTTGAAGATTAAATATTTTTTCATCGGTTTTATGTTTTTTGTTACAAACAAATATAAGTTTATTTAAAATACAAAATTTAATTAATCAAAACTTTAAGATTAATAATCTGATATATTAATTCTAAAAAATAAAAAACCATCTGCTAGAGATGGTTTTTTAATCATATATTTTTTATAATGCTATTTAATAATTTTTTTAGTCCGTACATCGCCTGAGTTTTCAGCTTTTATGATATAAATACCATTTATCAAAACTGATGCATCTATCGTAAAATTGGTCTCTCTGGTTTTCGCCGACATCATTAATCTTCCGGACGCATCATAAACTTCGATTTTACCTAGAGGTTTTGAAGATTTTACTGTAAAGTTACCATTTGATCTATAAACATCGAACTCTGACTTAATAGCAGAATCCACGGCTAAAACCCCATTATCTTTGTAAACTATTTCAAAACGCGTCTCATCTAGTCCTTTAGTCGCTGTAAAACTATAATCTCCCGCTTTCAGATCAGTGATGGTATTGAGCAGTTTATCTTTAAGATATACATTTTGGTTATTCGCAAATATACCTTCACGATTTTCCAGACTTATTTTATAAATGCCATTAGCAGAATATTTATTACCAACCGGCACTACATCAGCATCGGTAAAACTTGCCCTTGACTGGATTTGAAGCTTGTGAGCATCAACTTTGGAATAGAAAGAATCATCTCCAACTACCAGAATATCAGCATCGTAATCTCCATCGAAGTTGTTAGAAGCTCCATCCATGTGAGCAATCAAAATTGTATTGATAATATTTTGCGGAGAAATCATTTTCAACCAATAACGGTTTACCTCATCAGACATTTTGTTGTTATTATAAAAGACACCAGTATCGCTATTTCTAATAGTATTATCGAAAGTTAATGTCTGTCCTGTACCGATAGTTTTAGCTTGTACTATAAATCCTTGGGATACTTTTATATTCTTAGTTGGTGTGTAAGCTCCTGACGTAGGTGACGGTGTAACCGTTGTATCACTATATGTCGGAGGTGTTCCTCCCGCCAATGTAAGTGTCGCATAGTTATTGCCTAGGTATGTAGAACCCTGCTGAGTAACACTTGGAGAGACATTGGTCCAGAACCAAGCTTTTCCGTGGATTATATTTTTGTTATTTCCAAGATTAAAGAATTTAACAAAATCAATATTCGAAGGGTAAGGATTACCTATCATATTATAGCCATGTACCCCTGTTGTTCCAGTTCCCGTGTCAGGGGATTTTTGAATATCGATTGAATATGAGCCATTATTCGGAGTTCCAACAAATTTTAAATTGGTATCTGCTGTAGGAGTAGTCACATTGTAAGCATCTTTTCCCCTGATAGCATAACCTTTTGCATTGATAAATGTTGTTTCAGCCGCTGAAACTGCCACAAATTTATCATTCGGTTCGTTGTACTGATAAATTCTATTATTCGGCGTTCCTACTGAGAATCCGTCATTTAGTGTTGCATCATTGATTAATTTTTGACCGGTTACCGGGCTACTCCAATAAGTATAATCCGTTTTTCGCATTTTTACATTGCGGCGAGCTAATATTTTACCTGTATTGACAGCATTTCCATTTTCCTGAAGTAAAACACCGTCACTTTCTATAACAAGATTATCATTATCAGCATTGTTAGTAATATTAATTCCGTCAATGACTTTAAGAGAATTATTGGCACTGATTGTTATTTTACCAGTGCTGGCAATTGTCAAAGACTTAACCTCAGCTGTAGTTGTGTTGACGATCACATTAGCCGTTGCAGGAACGTCTACACACTTCGAATTGTCTGGAACTGATGCAGGAAACCAGTTACCGCTATTATTCCAATCATTGCTTATTGTTCCTCTAAATTCATATTTATCTCTCGTCACGCTTTTTGTTGCAATTTTTTCGCAAGATCCTAAAGACGACTTCGCTGTATAAGCCTGCGTTCCCGCTGGCGCAGCATAGAGCGTAGTTGCATTTGCGTTCGCAACGTAAGGCGTAGTCAAAGCAGAATTGGTGTATAATCCTGTAGCTGGAGACCAAGTGGTTTTAGGCGTAGCATTAACTTTTACATTGTCTATCGACCAACCATGAAAATTGCCTGAAGCATCATGCACCATCTGGAAACCAATATAAACCTGTGAATTTCCTATCAAAGAAGACAAATTAATAGTTTCCGACTTCCACATTGTATTGGTTGGCGTCGTAGATGCAGTCATTGCATTCCAAGTGCTGTAACTGTTTTTATCAAAACGTACGGTAGTCGCATCAGTAGATCCCAGCCCTGAATAAAAAGACACAGGCATAAGATAGTAAGTCACTCCATCTGTTGAGTAAATCGGATTACCATAATCATAACCATCTCCTTCCAATGCTGCAATATGATCAAATGTTAAAATTGCAGATTGTGCATTGGATAGATTGATTGGATTAGTTAGAAGCATTTGTGAAAAACCTGTTGCACTGCCGCTGTAGTTCATTCTACTTGATTTTGTACCCTCAGTTGCCAACGCTGAATTGATGAAAAAATTAGTATTCAGCAAAGGATTTGCAAATAAAGAGAAAATATAACTTGCATTTTCAAAACCTTCCTTCGCCAATGCTACTGGAGAAGGCGTACCAATATCAAGCGTAACATAATCTGTGTTGCAAGCTGTTGCAGAAACAGGCGACACAATATCTGTGATAGATATCGCAGGAGGTACTGGATTTACAATAACCGTCACTGTTTTTGTATTCGTTACACTTCCGCTAGTTCCAGTAACCGTGTAAGTTGTGGTAGCTGTAGGATTTGCAGTTACAGTTGCACCAGAAGTTGAACTCAATCCTGCACTTGGAGACCAACTGTAAGTATATGCTGTTGCACTTGATGCAGTTAATGTTGTGGAGTCTCCCAAACACAAAGATGCACTTGCGGGTGTAATTGTTATTGGATCAGGTGTAACATTTACTGAAATATCATCTAAATATAAATAAAATTGATCCGCAGCGGAATAAGCTTGAAAACCAATATAAAATACTCCTGTAGAACTTGGGACAAAATCAATTGTCACAGAATTGGCAGTTGTACCACCTCCAATAATACTAGGATAATCTGCTAAAGTATTAGTCATCGCCGCTACAGTATTAGCCGTTCCATATGCCACTTTCATCTTTTCGGTATAGGTTGCGCTATTATTATTGTATTTAAAAGTTAATCTGTAGGATACTCCTGAGGTCAAGTTCAAGCCTTTTGTAAAGAACCAAGTGTTAGCTGCATTAGCAGTGCTGAAAGAATACCGCAGTACCTGTGAAGAAAAACCGTAGTTCGCCGGATTTGCAGCAGTTGCCCACGCATTACCCGCTCCAGCATTAATCACTGTTGTACAGCTTGGAATTGCAGGAACCGTAACACTATTAAAATCTTCCGTATAAGGAACGCCAACAGTTGCACAAAGCGTTGTAAAACTTCCACCATTAGTAGATGAGCTGCATCCACCTGCATTAGAATTAACAATTTGATAATAATAAGTTGTATTGGCAGCTAATCCCGATGATAAAACGTGGGATGAAGTTACATTCGGCACCGTGGTAACCAAAGTTGTGTAGCCACTATTACTATAAATATTTAGCGTTGAAGTAACTGCACCGGCACCACCACCAGCAGCTGAACTCCAAGTAAAAGTTGCTCCAGAGGATGTTATCGTTCCAACGGACAGTGCAGTTGGCGCTGCGGCACAAGTGATTTTATTACTTGTTAATGGAGACGCAGTGCGATAAGCCGGAGCTCCTGTACATCCATTGTTATAGGAGTAAACATAGTAATAATATCTTGTATTACTAGTCAAACCAGAATCTGTGAACGTTCTTGCATTAGCAGTAACAGCACTTCCCTGAATAACGTAATAGGAATTACTGTCAAGGGTAACAGTATTGCCTGTGGTATAAGTTGTCCCATTTACAGGTGTTGGTACTGTAGAACTTGTACTTCTTAAAATCAGATAACCACTAGGAACAGACGTAGGAGCGGTAAAAGAACCAGCAATAGAAGTTGATGTAGTTGTCCCAAAAGTTAAAGCTGTTGGTTGTGCAGATGGCGTAACACAAGCAGGCGTCGTGTATGAAATTACTATCAGACCGTCACCTCCTTTCGCACTGGACAATGTAAAATCACCTTGACTTCCATTTCCAACCCCCGCAATATATCCTGTTTCTGCACTACCTGGGGCTTGCGTTACTGCACTGGTGCTGCTGATTGTACCAGCCGTATTTGTCACAGATGTTAAAGAAGCACTACTGTAGGAAGAACCGCCGCCACCTGCGGATGAATAATTAGTAGCATCATTACTGCTATAACCACTACCACCGCCAAAATAGCCACCGCCGCCGCCGCCGCCATAATATGAATAATTGGTATTAAAACTATTACCAGCAGCTCCTTGCAAGGCACTTCCCGTATAACCGTTTCTGTTATTCCCTGCAGTATTATACTGTCCTCCAGCGCCGCCAGCAGATGTAGTCGCCCCTCTTCCACTTGTATAAGATGCAGATGCAGCATTGCCCCCGTTGGATCCTGTTGTTGCACCACCAGCACCACCATAAGTTGAGTCGCCATAATATCCGCCACCACCGCCGCCACCAGCCAGTGCTAATACGTTGGCTTGCGATAAAGTAGCCGAACTAAAGATACCACTGTATCCTCCTCCTGACCCTCCATAGGCACCACCCGAAGCACCGCCACCACCATAGCCTCCAGCAGAAACTGTCGTATTACTATAACTGCCACCGCCGCCGACAACAAAGGTCAGGGTTTGTCCTGCTGTAACCGCCAAAGTTCCCTTTAAAAATGCACCAGAACCGCCAGAACCATCGGATCCTGCTCCACCAGCTCCCCAAATCTTAACATTGACTGAGGTAACACCTGAGGGTACTGTAAAATTCTGAGTAGACCCTGTGTAAGAAAAAGTCAAGGTCGTTGTCTGTGCATTTGTCATTATCAGAAAGAAGACAGACATAACAATCAAAGCTCGCTTAATTCCTGTAGAATTGGAAAAAGCATGTAGGAAAATAAATTTTTTTCTCATATATATGGTTTATTAATTATTTTAATACAAAAATCATTTGTGTGATTGCTAACCAAATACAAATTTATAATTTTATTTGTATAATTTATACTTAATAGT
>JBCNLQ010000025.1:0-50829 GCA_039595375.1 Chryseobacterium sp. | reverse complement strand
GTCGGAACAGGGAACGGATGACCGTCTTTTCCGCCTTGTGCAAAAGAAAACCGCGCAGGGTCTGAAAATCTGGAAGGCGCCCCGTGAATCACCTCACTTACCAAAGCCAAAGACTGCATTGTTCGCGGACCAACGCCTTTCAACATCAGCAAATCTTCAAAATTCTCAGGTTCGTTTTCTCTCGCCAGCCAAAGAATATTGCCCAACTTTTTCATATCAACATCACTCGCCAAAACTTCGTGATGCGCCGGCAATATCAAACGCTGGAAATCCTGCATCCATTTCTCGGAATCTGTTTTGGTGATGTCAACGATGCCATTTCGGTTTTGTTCTGCTTCAGAAGATGTCAGATTGAGAATATTCCCACGATTAACGCCGGAGATTCCCGTATGAGGTTCATTGATAAAAGAAGTTACATTTTCCGACAGCCAATGGTAACGTCTCGCCGTTCCGTCAGACTCGTGCATCCCTTGCTGGACAACCGCCCAATTGCCTTGATCCGACAAAATAAAATTATGCAGATAAAGCTGATACCCATCCTGAATCGCCGTGTTATCAACCTTCGCAGACAGCTTACTGCAACGCACTAACTCGTTTCCGTCAAGGCCTGTTGAATCTGCAATTCTCAGCAATTCATTGGGTGCATCTTTAGAGAATTTTCCTTTTCCGCCTGCGATATAAATGCCGAGAGATTTGGAGTTTGGATTAATGGCGCGTTTCAAAGCACCCATCACCGAAGTCGTAATTCCGGAAGAATGCCAGTCCATTCCCATCACGGCTCCAAAACTCTGAAACCAAAAAGGGTCGGCCAATCGTCGCAGGACTTCATCTTTTCCGTAATCTGCCAGAATCACCTCCACAATAGCCAGCCCAAGTCTGGACATACGCTCATAAAGCCAGGTCGGAACCTGACCGTAATGGAGTGGCAAATCTGCAGTTCCGGAACGTTTCATTGTATAATTCTGATGGATAAATTTAAGCAAAAAAAAAATCTTATTCCTCCAGCCAAAGCCAAGAAATAAGATTTTTAAACTCAAAAGTTTATATGATTAATCTTCCTTCAAAGAGAAGAAATACTCTTTCAATTTACTAAGATTCGCCTTATCGTTACCGATGAAGATTTCATTATCAGTCAAGAAAACAGGACGTTTCAGGAACGTATAGTGATCTAATAACAATTCTTTGTAATCCTTCTCTTTCAAAGCCTTAGGTTCCAATTCCTGCAACTTGATTTGGTTAGATTTTTTATTGAAAAGCGCTTCGTATGAACCAGCCAATCTGTACATATCTTCAACTTCCTCCGCAGTAATAGGCTCTTGTTTTATTTCACGCATTTCCCAATCTCTTGTATCGTGTTGCCCGATGATTTTTCTACAGGTATCGCAAGTTTTTAGATAGAATACTTTTTTCATTGTGCAAAAATACGCTTTATTTTCCATATTTTGCCTATGTCAATTAGATAACTTATATTACCGCCATAGCCAGAATCTCATCCAGTGGAGTTTACACATTAACTTTAACTTTGCTTTAAGACTTTTATATATAGTTGGGCATCTATTCCGCCTTCCGTTCCCGCTTTTTTTGCCAAGCTTTTCCAGCACCAAAAAAGAGCTCCACTCAAGTCGGGATGCAGGGGTCGTTATCAAAACAAGTTTCGTTTTACCATAATAATCTTTCAAAATTCTTACATTTGGAATAAATACTTAGAAAATGGACAACAAACCAATCACCTTCCAGTTTATTTCAGAACCCACAGATGTTAATTTTGGAGGCAATGTCCACGGTGGAAGCGTGATGAAATGGATAGACCAAGTTGGTTACGCCTGCGCCAGCAATTGGTCCTCTAGCTATTGTGTAACAGTTTACGTTGGCGGAATCAGGTTTTACAAACCTATCAAAATTGGGGAAATTGTGAAGCTTGAATCCAAAGTAATTTTGACAGGAAACTCCAGTATGCACATTTCCATCGATGTATTTTCCCGTAATGTCAAAGAAAAACAATTCGAGAAAAGAACCCATTGCATTATCGTTTTTGTAGCAGTAGACGAAAACGGAAAATCTGTCCAAGTCCCAAACTGGAATCCCAAAACAGAAAAAGAAATCCAAATGGAGCAATATGCTATAAAATTGAAAGATCTCAGAAAAAACATAGAAGACGAGATGAAACCATTTTTGTAAAACCTTGATTTCAAGTTAAATTCATTACAATTGACAAATATTAATGGGTAAAAGATAGAAATTGACTAAAATTTAACAATATGAATGGTTTTATGTCAATGTCAAGGTTTAATTTTGCGCTGAAATTAAAATATATTCAATTGAACAGAAAAATTATCAGTTTACTAGCGCTATCATTAGCCGTTAGTATCAATGCGCAGGTTTTCAATGCAGGTTTCGAAAATAATAACGGAACACCATTATCTCAGTTCAAAACCATTAATGCAGACGGTTTACAAGTCCCAGAATGGGCACAGGTTCAGGATTTCAATTCAGAAGCCTGGATTCAGTTTTATGACGGTTATGATAACAAAATTGCCTTCAGCACATCTTATTATTCTCCCGAAGGACAAGCCAATGACTGGTTGATTACGCCATCCATTACCATCCCAAACAGCGGAACACCAACGCTTTACTGGAAAGGAAAATCCTACGATTTCGAGTACACAGATTCTTATGCAATAAAGGTTTCCGAAACCAACAACAACCAAGAATCTTTCACCACAACGTTAGCTCAAATTGATGCCGAGCAACCTTTTGATTATGCAAGTCACACTTTAGATTTGTCTGCTTATAAAGGAAAAACAATCTATTTGGCCTTCGTAAACAACACCAATAGCGGAACTTATTTGGCTTTAGACGATTTGTACATCAGCCAATCTGCAAATTGCATGATGCCATCTTTGGACGGATTTTCGGTTTCAAATCTTAAACCAACTTCTCTAACCGTTGATTGGCCTGCAACCTCAGGAATTAGCAGTTATGATACAGGTTTGACAACTTTTGAAACTCCAGTTTCTACCAAAGGAACAAGCTCTGCGACGACTAAAAGTTTCAACAATCTGCAAGCTGGCAAAAGATACCAGTTTTTCCTGAAAAATGCGGATTGCGGTTCGGGTTGGGCAGGACCAAAATCAATCTGGACACCAACAGAATTGCCTTATTCTTATGATTTTGAAAAAACACTTGAGAATTTTGGCGAATATGATTCAGACGGCTGGGCTTCTACAACTTGGTTGATGGGAGAAAATTCTGCTGTGGCCCAAAATGGAAACGGATACGCATACAACAACACAAGCACTTCCACTGCAGGCAAAAATGACTGGTTGTTCTCCTATCCTATTTACCTCAAAAATGGCGAGACGGTTACTGTAAAATATTACACTTCCGTTGGAAACGCAGCAGCCGATCCAGTAACTTTAAAAGTTGCTGTAGCGAGCGCAGCAGACAAGAATAGCATCATTGAAACATTAAAAACTCAATCTGTTTCTGAGCAAGCATACTCAGAATATAGCGTGAATTACACAGCAAAAGCTGACCAGGTCTATTATATCGGATTTGGAAATACAACTCCGAAAGTGGTGACTACGACAGCTTTGAGATTGGATAATATCAGATTTTCTAAAAGTAATCTGGCTGTAAATGATGTGGACAAAACCAGCATCAAAGTTTATCCAAACCCTGTAGTTGATCAGTTAAAGATCAAGACTGATGAGATGATTAAATCAGTTCAGGTTTATTCTTTAGACGGAAAGTTGCTTAAAACCATCAACGGAAATGAGACTGCAATTGACTTCAAAAATTATCCAAAAGGTTCTTATTTGGTAAAGATCGAAACCAACAAATCAACGACTTCTCAAAAAGTTATAAAATAAATTGAGAAAAATAGTTGCAGAATTAAAAATCATTTCTAAATTTGTCCCAATGAAAAATTTGAATAACAAAAACTGGTGGTGGCTTTCAAACTCTTTGTCGGGTCTGAAAGGATTATCAGTGTTCTAAAATTCTGAACTAACTATAACTCAATCATAATAAGACTTCGACATTTTGTTGAAGTCTTTTTTTTTTCACTTTGTCAAAATTTAAAATCTTTGACAAAGTTTTACAAACAACTTTAAATTGATATGATCCAAAACCATCAACCAATCCAAATAAAAACCGTCGTCAAATCTCAGTTGGCAGATTTGTTCACACCAATTGGGATATATCTTCGTCTTCGCGACCAGTTTCGGGATACGATTCTGTTGGAAAGTGCTGGAAATCAGAACTCGGAAAACTCATTTTCTTTCATCGGTGTCAATGCCATTGCCGGAATCGAAATCCGAAATTACGACGAAGCTGAACTGAAATTCCCTCTCGAAAATCCTACAAGAATTAATCTGAAAAATGAAAAATTATCAGATTTGATGCAGGAATTTTCACAATGTTTCAAATGTGAAAAACCAAATCACGAGATTGGAAAACAAGCGCAAGGATTTTTTGGATATACAAGTTATGACGCGATTCCGTTTTTTGAGAACATCAAATTCAAGGAACAATCCGAAGATAATAAAATCCCGCTGATGCGTTACCGTTTGTATCAATACGTGATTGCTATCAATCATCATAATGACGAGATGTTCTTGATTGAGAATAAAATCAATGGTTTGAAATCCGAATTATCGTCGCTGGAAAATGTCATCAACCAAAAAAATGCGCCTGTTTTTCCTTTTGAAATAACCTCGGAAGAAACTTCTAATCTGAAAGATGAAGAGTTTTTGGAATCGGTAGAATTTGCAAAGAAACACTGTTTCCGTGGCGATGTTTTTCAGTTGGTTCTCAGCAGAAGATTTGAACAGAAATTTCAAGGCGATGAGTTTAATGTTTACCGAGCTTTGCGGAATATCAATCCTTCGCCTTACCTATTTTTCTTCGATTATGGCGACTACAAATTGATGGGTTCCAGTCCAGAAAGTCAGTTGATTATCAAAAACGGAAAAGCCATTATTCACCCGATTGCAGGCACTTTCAAAAGAACCGGAAACATCGAGAAAGATTTAGAGTCTGCAGAAGAACTTAAAAAAGACCCGAAAGAAAATGCGGAACACACAATGTTGGTAGATTTGGCAAGAAACGATTTGAGCATTCACGGGAAAAATACCACGGTTTCTAAACTAAAAGAAATCCACTTTTTTTCTCATGTCATTCATATGGTTTCCGAAGTAGTAACCGATGTTTCCGAAGATCAAAATCCTTATGAGATGATTGCTACCACTTTTCCACAAGGCACTTTGAGTGGCGCTCCAAAATACCGCGCAATGCAATTGATAGACGAACACGAAAAAACGTCAAGAAGCTATTACGCAGGTTGTATCGGCTTTGTAGGTTTCGATGGAAGCTGCAATCAGGCGATTATGATTCGGACTTTCCTTAGTAAAAACAATACTTTATTTTACCAAGCCGGAGCCGGAATTACCGCAAAATCCATTGCAGAAAGTGAGCTTCAGGAAGTCAATAACAAATTAGGAGCTTTGAAAAAAGCCATTTTAAAAGCAGAAAAAATGATTTAATTTTTTGATTATGGCGACAATTTCCGTCTTCCGCTCCCAATCTTTTTTTGCCAAGGCTTTTCCCTAAACAAAAAAAGGATTTCCGCTCAAGCCGGGTCGCAATTTCGTCATCAAAAGAAAATTCGTTTCCACAAGTCACTAAGTGACAATTTAACAAATGATAGGATAAAATCCCCAAAAAAAATAAAAATGATAGACATAAAACCATCAACCATCAGCCATCAACCATCTACCAAAATTCTGGTGTTCGATAACTACGACAGTTTTACCTATAATCTTGTTCAAATCATCGAACAGATTGTCGGTTCAGAAGTAGATGTTTTCCGTAATGACCAAATTGCTTTGGAAGACATCGAAAAATATGATAAAATTATCCTTTCTCCTGGTCCAGGAATTCCGGAAGAAGCTGGAATTTTGTTGGATTTAATTAAAAAATACGCGCCAACCAAATCTATTTTCGGGGTTTGTTTGGGGCAACAGGCGATTGCCGAAGCATTTGGCGGAAGTTTGATTAATCTTTCAGAAATCTATCACGGTGTCGCGACTGATGCCACACAAATAAAACCACACAAAATACTCGACAATTTACCTAAAACTCTGGAAGTTGGAAGGTATCACAGTTGGGCGGTCAATCCAGACGATTTTCCTGCCGAATTAGAAATCACAAGCGTTGATAAAAACGGAATGATTATGAGCCTGAAACACAAAACTTATGATGTTCACGCGGTTCAATATCATCCGGAAAGTATTTTGACGCCTGATGGAAAACAGATTTTGGAGAATTTTTTATTGAACTAAAATGAAAATTCTAAGCTGGAATATAGAACGATTGAAAATCAATAAAGATGATAAACTAGATTTTATTAAAAATTTGATTTCATCAGAAAATCCGGACTTAATTTTCTTAACAGAAACCAATTTGATTGTGGATTTTGGCAGCAAATATTTTAGTTTTCATTCCAAAGAATTGCCCAGCTTTCACGATAATCAAAGTTATAACGAAAAGGAAAATAGAGTAAGTATTTTTTCAAAATATTCTTTCATTGAAACTGTAGAAACTTATGATGAATACACTGCAATTTGTGGAAAAATTAATTCCGATTTCGGAGAACTAATTTTGTATGGAAGCATCATCGGAAGTTTTGGAGGGAAGGGTTTTCATTTTGAAAATGACTTGGAAAATCAAAAAAGCGAAATCGAAAAATTACAAAGAAACATTTGCTATTCAGGAGATTTCAACATTGCTTTCTCGGGTTGGAAATATCCAAGCATTAAAGTTATTAATGAAACTACAGCATTTTTCAATCAACAAAATTTAAAAATTCTCACCAGAGAGAATGAAAATTGCGCTATTCACATTGTAATGAGTAATGATTTTCTGAAAAACAAAACAGTAAAAAATAAAATGATAAAAATAGACAGAAAAATCTCTGACCATAACGCAGTAATTTGTGAAATCCTATCAACCGACAACTAACAACCAATAACCAAAATGAAACAAATCCTACAATATCTTTTCAACCATCAGACTTTGACAAAAGCCGAAGCCAAAGCGATTCTGATTGAAATTTCGCAAAATAAATTTAACGAAAGCGAGGTTATTTCGTTCATCACAGTTTTCCTGATGCGCACCATTACGCTGGAAGAACTCACTGGTTTCCGTGAAGCCTTACTTCAACTGGCAAAACCTGTCGATTTGGGAACGCATGATTTGGTGGACATTGTCGGAACTGGTGGCGACGGAAAAAACACGTTCAACATCTCCACTTTGGCGAGTTTTATTGTTGCTGGAACAGGACAAAAAGTAGCTAAACAAGGGAATTATGGCGCATCTTCCATTTCGGGTTCGTCTAATGTTTTGGAAGAATTGGGCTACAAATTCAAAGACAATTCCGAGGATTTGAAAGCCGATTTGCAGAAGGGAAACATCTGTTTTCTGCACGCACCGTTGTTTCATCCCGCTCTGAAATCCGTTGCACCTTTCAGAAAACAGCTTGGCTTGAAAACTTTTTTTAATTTGCTAGGACCTTTGGTCAATCCTGCTCGCCCAGATTTTACAATGATTGGCGTTGCAAATCTCGAAATTGCAAGAGTCTATCAATACCTTTTACAAAAGCAAAAAAGCGAGTTTATGCTCGTTCACGATTTGGACGGCTACGACGAAATTTCTTTGACAGGTGATACCAAAATTTTCAATAAAAATGGTGAAAAAATATATTCTGCCGAAGATTTGAAATTCAAAAACGTTTCTGCTGAAAGCATTTTCGGAGGCAAGACAAAACAGGAAGCTTCCAAAATTTTTCTTCAAATCTTGGAAGGAAAAGGAACTGACGAACAAAATTCAGTTGTTTTGGTTAATGCTGCAATTGCTTTACAAAACACCGGAAAATTTGGAAATTACGATAGTTGCTTGGCTTTAGCAAAAGATAGTTTGGAAAGAGGAAAAGCGTTGAAATCGCTTCGCTCAATTATTAATGATTAATTGTTAATAATTATCTGAAAAATATTATTTAACAATTAATAATTTATAATTATTAAATATGAACATCCTAGACAAAATCATCGAAAGAAAAAAAAAGGAAATTACTGATGCAAAATCCAAAATTTCTATTGAACAACTGAAAGATTCGGAGTTTTTCGGAAGACCAACTTTTTCGTTGAAAGAAACCATCAAAACAAAATCCGGAATCATCGCCGAGTTCAAAAGACAATCGCCAAGCAAAGGCATCATCAATAATCAAGTTTCGCCATTAGAAGTTGTTTCTGAATATGAAAAATTCGGCGCAAGTGCAGTTTCTATTTTGACGGATAAGGATTTTTTTGGAGGAAGTTTTGATGATATTCTGAGTGTTAGAAATCTTACAAATATTCCGATTCTGAGAAAAGATTTTATGATTGATGAATACCAATTTTACGAAGCCAAATCAATGGGAGCAGACGTCATTTTACTAATTGCCGCTTGTCTTTCGCCAACTCAAGTTTCGGAATTTACAGAACTGGCTAATTCTTTAAATCTCGAAGTTTTGTTGGAAATCCATTCCGAAGAAGAACTGAAACACATCAATAAAAACGTCGATTTTGTGGGCATCAACAACAGAAATTTAAAAGATTTTAAGGTTGACTTGCAACATTCTGTCGATTTGAAAAACCAACTTCCAAGCGATATTTTCACCATTGCAGAAAGCGGAATTTATAACGAAGAAGATTTCAAGTTTTTGAAAGAAAAAGGCTTTGACGGTTTTCTGATGGGCGAATATTTTATGAAAAATGAAAATCCGGGAAAAAAATTTGCAGAATTTATTTCTAATCTTGCAATTTAAAAATCTAACAATTTACCAATTATGGAAAGCCAAAAGCCAGAAACTAAAAGCAAAATGCTAATTAAAGTTTGCGGTCTGACTCAGATTAATCAAATCCGTGAATTAGTTTCGCTAAAAGTTGATTATCTTGGCTTTATTTTTTACGAAAAATCGCCGAGGTTTGTTCTGAATCATTTGAATTTGAGACAAATTGCAGAAATCAATCATCAAGGAAAAGTTGGCGTTTTTGTGAACGAAGATTTAGAAAAAATCCTAGAAATTTCGGAGCAAGCGAACTTAAATTTCATCCAACTTCACGGTGATGAAACTAAAGATTTTATTTTGGATTTAAGACAAAAATTAAATCCAAAAATCGGAATCATAAAAGTCATCAGAATTGGAAATCAAACTCCAGATGAATTACAAAAAACCATAAACCATCAACTAACAACCATCAACAACCTTTTGTTCGACACAGATTCACAAGCATTTGGCGGAACTGGGAAAACCTTTGATTGGAACATTATGAATGAAATAGAAATTCCGATTCCTTATTTTTTAAGTGGCGGAATTTCTTTGGAAAACATCCATCAACTGATAACCATCAACCAACAACCAATCGCTCTCGATATCAATTCAAAATTTGAAATGGAACCTGGAAATAAAGATTTAGAGAAAATAAAAGAATTTATACAATTATACAAAGTAAAAAGTAGTTTATAAAATGTATTTTAATTCAAATTGATACATTGTACTTTTTACATAATACATTAATAAAACCATATTATGAACTACCAAAACCCAGATAAAAATGGTTATTACGGCGATTTCGGCGGTGCTTTTGTCCCAGAAATGCTTTACCCAAATGTTGCCGAATTACAAGAACAATACATCAAAATCATCGAATCAGAAGAATTTCAAGCGGAATTTCAGGATTTGCTGAAGGATTATGTTGGAAGGGCAACGCCTCTTTATTTTGCAAAAAATCTGAGCAAAAAATATCAGGCAAAAATCTATCTGAAAAGAGAAGATCTCAATCACACTGGTGCGCACAAAATCAACAATGCTCTAGGACAGACATTGCTTGCTAAAAAACTAGGAAAACATCGCATCATTGCAGAAACTGGAGCTGGCCAACACGGTGTTGCAACGGCAACAGCTTGCGCTTTGCTCGGGTTGGAATGTATTGTTTATATGGGCGAAATAGACATTGCAAGACAAGCACCAAACGTTGCCCGAATGAAAATGTTGGGCGCAACCGTTATTCCTGCAACATCAGGTTCCAAAACATTGAAAGACGCTGTGAATGAGGCTTTGAGAGATTGGATCAACAATCCATCAACAACGCATTACATCATCGGAAGTGTGGTTGGCCCGCATCCGTTTCCAGATTTGGTGGCGAGATTCCAAAGTGTGATTTCTGAGGAGATAAAATGGCAATTGAATGAAAAAATTGGTAGAAAAAATCCCGACTACGTGATCGCTTGCGTTGGTGGTGGAAGCAATGCTGCTGGCGCTTTTTACCATTTTGTGAATGATAAAAATGTGAAATTAATTGCAGCAGAAGCTGGTGGTTTGGGCGTAAATTCTGGGAAATCTGCGGCTACTACTTTTTTGGGAACGATTGGGATTTTACACGGAAGCCAGAGTTTGGTGATGCAAACCGAAGACGGACAAGTAACAGAGCCACATTCCATTTCCGCAGGTTTGGATTATCCGGGAATTGGGCCGATGCACGCCAATCTTTTTAGGGAAAACCGAGCAGAATTTTTCAGTATTAATGATGATGAAGCGTTACAATTTGCCTTTGAATTGGCGAAAACAGAAGGCATCATTCCAGCTCTGGAAAGTGCGCACGCTTTGGCGGTTTTGGACAAGAAAAAATTTGAAAAAAATGATGTGGTTGTGATTTGCCTTTCTGGCCGTGGCGACAAGGATATGGAAACATATTTGAAAGTACTAAGTACAAGGTAGTCTGTACAAAGTATCTCATTAACTCAATTTTAAAATACATCGTACTTTGTACATTTTACTTTTTACAATTCTATGAAAAAACTAAACATATATTTCACAGCAGGTTTCCCGAAGTTGGATGATACTGGTAAAATCGCTAAACTGATTCAGGATTCTGGAGCAGATATGATGGAAATCGGGATTCCTTATTCTGATCCTGTTGCAGATGGGCCTGTGATTCAGGATGCGCATTCTTTGGCGCTGAAAAACGGAATGAGTATCAAAAAATTGTTTGAACAATTATCTAAAATCAAAAAATCTGTAACAATTCCAAAGATATTGATGGGTTATTTTAATCCGATTCTTCAATTTGGGTTTGAAAACTTTTGTCAAAAATGTTCAGAAGTTGGTGTTTCTGGATTGATTATTCCAGATTTGCCGCCAATTGAGTTTGAAAAAAAATATGGCGAGATTTTGAAAAAGTATGATCTTAATTTTACTTTTTTGGTGACGCCGGAAACTTCGGAAGAGCGTATCAAATATCTGGATTCTCTCAGTTCCGGATTTTTGTATGCCGTTTCTAGCTCATCAACAACAGGAAACAACAGTGCCGTTTTGAAGAACGAAAACTATCTTGACAGATTGTCTTCATTGGATTTGAAAAATCCCGTTTTCATCGGTTTTGGAATCAAGAATAAAGAAGATTTTGAAAATGTGACAGAAAATGCCGAAGGCGGAATCATCGGGACTGCTTTTGTGAAAATTCTATTGGAAAATGAAGATTGGGAAGCGAAAGGTGGAGAATTCATTAGTGAAATTAAATAAAAAATTCTAGCAGATTAAGCAAATCTTGCAGATTCAATCATCTGTAACATCATCTCAATGTGCGAGAAATAAATTTAAACAAAAAAAAGAGTTTCAAATGACTGAAACTCTTTTCTATTTTTAATCGTTACTTTCGAAAATCGTCGAAAATGCCGAGGTAACCAGTGATAGCAAAATACTAAACAGCAGCGCCCACCAGAATCCATCGACTTGCATACTTCCCATCACGTAAGCCGCAAGCAGGATGATTAAAGCGTTGATGACGAAGGAAAACAATCCTAGCGTCAAAATTGTAATCGGAAGTGAAAGAATTGACAAAATCGGTTTTACAATCAAATTCAGGAGTCCTAAAACAATAGCGAAAATAATGGTTGAACCAAAGCTGTCAAAGTGTACGCCAGAAAGGATTTTGCTTAGCAAAAATGCTGAAATGGCGGTTATCAGCAAACGGATAATAAAGTTCATAGTTTATAAATTAATTGGTTGAAAATTCATATTCAAAAACCAGACCTAAGTTTCTTATGGCCTTTGGCAATTGGCTTTTTGCTGTTAAATTAATATTTAGATTTCTTGTAAACTTTCATTTCATTGTACTGTAAAGTTTTGTCTTTTTCCAATTTGTCCGGAATCAAGATCCCAAAAAGATGATCTATCTCGTGCTGGAAGATCACAGCGGTAAAACCTTCAACCATTTCCTCATGCTTTTTGTTCTCCAAGTCATAATATTCCAGCCGGATGCTGTAACTTCTGTAAAATGCATCGCGGAAATTCTCAATAGAAAGGTCGCCTTCCGGACCTTTGTTCAGCAGTTCGGACCACCAAGTGATCTTCGGATTGATAAAATATTCCACGGGTGCATCCTTCTTGTCAAAACGCTGAACTAAAATCACACGGCGGTTGATTCCCACCTGCGGACCAGCAATCCCAACGCCTCCACCAGTTCCTGCCAGAGACAGTTTCATTCTTTCAATCAACATTGGTAATGTTTTGTCTCTCGGCGATATTTCCTCAGACTGCGCCAGCAAGACCTTATGCTGTTCTTTGTTATAGGTTTGATAAATTGGCAGAGCAGTCTTCACATCACCCGCCAGAATAAGGCCTTTTTCTTCCTTAGAGAACTTCTGAGAAAAGCCATTTAAGCCAGTGACTAGTAATAATATCAAGCAAAAATTCTTCATAATTTAATTTTAAATCAAAGATAATCGTTTGGGCACCTTAATCCAACAATAGTTTATCCTCAGCTTGATGAAGTACTCACAATCTTTTTTTGCAGATTATTTGGTCTTCAAAAGAGAATAAGCACCAGCAACATAGGATTTCCGCTCAATTCAGGATGCGCTTCGACCGATAGAAATTGAGATTTTTGAAAGTAATTTAGTACAAAGTTGAAGATTTTTCTAAAGCAAAAAAGACCTTCACTAAGTTGAATAGACAAGACGTTTGCATTTGCTAAAAAACATCAAAAGTTTTTAAGCAATATATCATGACCTTTTGTAAAATCGTGAAAATAAAAACAAAAACGTTCCCTCAGAAATATTCCGTGGGAACGCCAATAGAGAGAAAAATAAACAACTATAACTCAATTTATCAATATGGCTTCAAGAACCTCAGTCTGACAAATCTGGAACAAACACTAATATTTTATTATTTATCATACTGAAGCTCTCGAAGTGTTAATAATCACTTCCTTCTTTCTTCTGTTGAAAATCCAGAAGATAATCGGGAAAATAAGAAGCGTAAGAACTGTCGCGGTAATCAATCCGCCAATGATGACGATTGCTAAAGGTTTCTGTGACTCTGACCCGATTCCTGTAGAAAGCGCAGCAGGCAGTAATCCAATCGAAGCCATCAAAGCGGTCATCACAACCGGTCTGGTTCGGACTTTTACGCCTTCCATAATTGACGAATCGAGTGACAATCCGTTCTTGACATTGGAATGAAATTCTGAAATCAAAATCACACCGTTCTGGATACAGATTCCTATCAAGGCAATCATCCCCACACCGGCAGAAATCCCGAAATTCATATTCGCCAAATGAAGTGCGATGATAGCACCAATCAAGGCGAAAGGTACATTTGCCAAAACCAAAAGCGAATCTTTCATATTCCCAAACAAGATGAATAACAGGAAGAAAATCCCGATAATACTGATAGGAACGACCTGAGCCAATCTGCCAGTTGCTCTTTGTTGATTTTCAAATTGTCCGGTCCATCCGATTCTGTAACCGTCCGGTAATTTTATTTTAGCCACTTTCTTCTGCGCATCGGCAATGGTTCCGCCTAAATCCCGGTCACGAATCGAAAATTTGACACCTATATAACGTTTGATATCGTCTCGGTAAATGAACGCGGCGCCGTTTTCCTTTTCAAGCTTGCTGATTTCCTTTAGCGGAATTTTCGCACCGTCTTGCGTCGGCACCATCAGAGAAGCGATGTCTTCTTCGTTCTTTCTATAATCTTCCGCATAACGCAATCTGATTGGGAATTTCCTCTCACCATCAAACATTTCGGAAGCTGTCTTTCCACCAAAAGCCATTTCCAGAACCGCCTGAGCATCGGCAGGCAAAACGCCATAAGCCGCCATTTTATTTCTGTCAAGAACCACACTAATCTCCGGCTGACCGATATTTTTGATGATTCCCGGTTCTTTTACACCATCCACATCTTTGATAGAAGTAAGAACTTCTTCCGCTAATCTGTCGAGTGTATGAAGGTTATCACCATAGATTTTGATTCCGTTTTCTGCTTTGAAACCGGCAACAGCTTCGGCAACGTTATCGGAAATTGGTTGAGAATAGTTGAAGGTAATTCCCTGATAATTCTTTAGTTTTTTATCGATTTGCTCAATCAATTCGTCGTAAGTAATCTTTCGTTTCCATTCTTCTTTTGGCTGCAGACTCACCGCAAACTGCACGAATCCAAAACCATTAGGGTCGGTTCCGTCGTTACTCCTGCCCGTCTGCGCAAGAACGCCAGTTACTTCGGGAAAAGCCATTATATCTTTCTTCAACACATCTGCGGTTTTCAACGATTCTTTGAGGGATGAACTCATCGGCATTTCTGCGGTTATCCAAAGCGAACCTTCGTTCAATTGAGGTAAGAATTCAGTTCCGAGGAATTTTGCTGAAAATAATGTAATTGCTAAAACAACTGTCGAAACCAGAAGGCTAATTTTTTTATTTCTAAAAGTGAATTTGAAACCTTTCATCACGTTTCTGTCCCAGAAGTTCACGAATGGATTGTTCTTTTCCCGCACATTTTTCTTTAACAATAAGTGCGACATTACAGGAACTAAAGTCAATGTAAATATCAATGCGCCTAACAAGGCAAATCCTAATGTGAACGCTAATGGCGAGAACATCTTACCTTCAACTTTCTGGAAAGAAAAGATTGGTAAAAGTGATGTAATAATAATCAGTTTTGAGAAGAAGATTGCTTTTCCCAGTCCGGTTCCGGTTTGTTTGATCCAGCCCGCTTTCACCATTTTGTTGAAGCGTTCCATCCCGTATTTGTGAGCTTTATGGTCGAGCATTACGAATAATCCTTCGACCATAACGACGGCGCCGTCTATAATAATCCCAAAATCGACGGCTCCTAATGATAATAAGTTGGCGCTCATTCCTGCCATTCTTAGACAGAAAAATGCAAATAATAATGATAAAGGAATGATAATGGAAACAATCAAAGTCGTTCGCCAGTCTGCCATAAAAATCAGGACAATAACTGTTACCAGAATAATTCCTTCCAAAAGGTTGTGCATTACCGTTTTGGTTGTGAAATCCATCAGATTTTGGCGGTCGTAGAAGGTTTTCATCTTTACATCTTTGGGAAGAATTTTGTTGTTCAGTTCATCAATTTTGGCTTTCACTGCGAGAAGAACCTCTTGCGCATTTTCACCTTTTCTCATTACAACAATTCCTTCAACGGTATCGGCTTCATTGTTTAAAGATGCTTGACCGACTCTTGGCAAAGAACCTTCGTGAACATCGGCTACGTTCTTAACTAAAATCGGATTGCCACCGTCGCTGTGAATGGTAATATTTTCTATATCAGAAATCGATTTAACCAAACCAATTCCACGAACAACATAAGCCTGACCGCTTTTCTCGATAACATCGCCACCGACATTCAGGTTGCTATTGGTTACAGCTTCTAAAACTTCGCTTGGCGTCAGGTTATATTTGTCTAATTTTCTTGGGTCGATGCTCAACTCAAACACTTTGTCCTGACCACCGAAAACATTGACATCGGCCACGCCGGGAACACTTCGTAGCGCTCTATCGACCACCCAAGTTTGCAAGGTTAAAAGGTCTCTGGAGTCTCGGTCTTTGCTTTCTAAAGTGTAACGGTAAATCTCGCCGGTTGGGCCGTATGGAGGCTGAACTTCTGGGTCAATTTCTTCAGGCAAACTCACAGTTCGGAGCTGATTATTGACCATATTTCTTGCAAAAATGTCGTCCACACCATCTTCAAACAAAATCTTGACAATAGAAAGTCCGAACATCGTCGTACTTCTGACACTGGTTTTTTTTTGAACCGGACTCATTGCCAGCTCTATTGGTGTGGTAACGAAACGCTCCACTTCTTCTGCACTTCGTCCGTTCCATTGGGTGATGATGACGATTTGGGTATTGGTGACATCCGGAAATGCTTCAATCGGCATATTCTTGAAACTTATAAATCCCGCAACCGCCAAAATCGCTACCCAAATGAATGTGAATGCTTTGTTCTTGAGAGAAAATCCTATGATGTTTTTGATGAATTTGTTCATATTTTATATTTAATCACAATTTAAAATTGTGGTTACTAAAATTGAATCCTTGGATTCTTATGATATGTTGATTCCTGACCATAGGTTTCACCTACGGTTATTGATATTAAACCCTGTCGGGTTTGTTAGATATGGTTTAAATATTAAATAGTTGAAGAATCTGATGATACTCTCAAGATAAAACATAATGCTTGTAAATTTTTCATCTTTTCTCTATGATCTATCCTGTACTTAATTATTCAAAGAGCGGTAAATCAATAATTGATTGTTGGTGACGATGCTGTCGCCCTCGGCAATGCCTTCGGAAATGTAAGTCGTTTCTGAGTTTTGTTTCAAAATCTTGATTTCTTTGACCTTGATATCTGTCTGAGATTTGTAAACCACAACGAAGTATCTGTTATCATCAAAAATAACCGCCTTGGAAGGAATCGCTAAAGCTGTAGTATTTTCGGATTTAGAAACTTTTATCGTTGCTTTGCTGTCTGGAATTAGTAAACCTTGAGAATTGTCCAATACTACTCTAGCCTGCATTGCATTAGTTGCGGGATCTATGATTTTGAAAATCTTATCGATATTGCCATAAAAAACCTTATCTGGATATGATAAAGTGGAAACCTGAGCCTTCATTCCTAGGCTGATTTTATCGATATCAGCTTCATTAACATTCATAATCGCCCAAACATTTCGGGTATTTGCGATGTCAAAGATATTATCACTTCTATCGCTTCTGAGCTCCATATCTTTGTTGATGTCCTTATGAACAACATAACCGTTGATTGGCGAAATCACGCTGTAGATATTTCCTCTTTTAACATTGTAAACCGTGCTAACCGCATTGGAACGTTGCAGAGCATCTTTTGCCCTTTGTACATCGGCCTGGGCTTCTCTGATGTCTTTTTCTGTGTTGAGTTTTCCCTCGTACATTTCTTTCGCCACACGAAGATTATTTTCTGCGACGCGCAAATCGGTTTTTGCATCGCTCACGTCTTTCTGAACTTCGGCCAATTCTGTACTTCGTATTGTTGCCAAAACCTGACCTTTGTGAACGTAGTCGCCCAGTTCTACATTCACGCTCAGAACGTTACCGCCCACCAAAGGGAAAATGTCAATATAAGAATTTTTGTCCGCAGAAATTTTCCCATAAAAACTGAACTCATCTTCAATGAATTTTTTCTCCACTTTGGTAAATGTTGTAGACTTGAGCATCGTTTGGCTCAACTCAAAACCTTTTGCTTCTTCTTTTACCACTTCTTCTTTTTTCGCACAAGACAATATGGTCGATGAAATAATGATTGGTAGAATGATATATTTTAATTTCATTTAATAAAAGATTTTGGTTTGAACTAATTGATTGATTTCTTCAGCAGACACCATAATCTGCTTTTTCATTTCATAAACCTGCAAAACGGTTTGTCTGTAGCTTTCTAAAAAGTCTGTAAAATCCATCAAACTGATATTTCCGCCACGGAAGTTTTTGAGGATTCCGTTGTAGACCGTATTAAGATTTTCGATATCTACCGGATTCAGTTGATAATACTGATCGTATTGATTTTTCCAGGTTTGATAGGCAGATTCTACCTTTGTTTCGAGATTGAGCTTTTGATATTCTAAATTTTTCTCGTTCTGCTGAATCGCATATTTTGCTTTTTCTACATTGCCTCTATTCGATTTCCAAAGCGGGATAGGAATTCCGATTTTCAGATTAACTTCATTGTTGAAGGTTCCTGAAGCTTGGTCATATTCGGCACCGAGATTCATATCCGGGATGTTGAGAGATTTTTGCCATTGGGCGTAGAGCTTGCTGTTATCAATCAATTTGAGATTATAGAGATAATCCGCATTGTTCGCGAGCGCTTTTTCTTTGAGGATTTGCTGGTCTCCGAAAGGCTGAGCAACGAGCAATTCGTTTTCTTCTGTTTTTGACAACTCTGGGACAATACTTTGGGTATTTCCTGTCAGAATTTTCATTTTCTGCTGGAAAGCTAGAATATTATTATTGATTTCAATTTTATCATTATTCAATTGAATTACAATACTTTGAAGTCGAACATAATCTTTGAGAGAAACATTCCCTTTGTCCACCTGAATTTTATAAGCAGACAAAAGGTCATTCATATATTTCAGCTGATTTTCTATGCTTATTCGCTTCTTTTGCTCATAAATCAAATTGTAATAAGTCTGTCTCAATTCGGTTTTCAGATCCACCAGCAACTGGCTGAACTGCAATTGCGATAATTCTTTGTTGGATTTGGCAAATTGGATTTCATTTTTCTTTTTTCCACCCAGATAAATCAGTTGCGTTATTTCTACACCTTTCGCTCGTCCAACATCGAAAACTCTCTTGTCTTGAGGATTAATCGCATTCACATAAGCTTCAATTTGTGGGAGTTCCCAAATTTTTGCCTGAATAATATCGGCATCTGCCATATTGATATTGTACTGCGCGGCAAGAAGTTGTAGATTATTTTTTTGAAATGCTAATTCGCAATCCTGAAGAGACATCTGCTGTTGCCCACAAAGACAGACAAATGCCGAAACGGATAACACCAGCGTTGTTATTTTTTTCATTCTTATCTCGTTTTGGTTTTGCAAAAATGGTTTGCTTGGATTAAAACGGACTTAAATGTGGCTTAAAAAAAACTTAATTATCTTGAAAAAATTAATCAATAGAATGCCAGACAGTAATTCGTAAAGCTGGAAAATTTCATCTTTGAACTATAATAAGGTAGTGATAATCAAATATTGTTATGAAATATACAAAGTCAGATTCCAACATTCTATTCTATTAGATAACATTTGGGTTCGATATAGAAAATCAAACTCCTGGAAAACTTAATTTTAGAAGTCTAGCGACTTGCTATTTTTTTAACTATCAGAAAGAAAAATACAGATGTGGTAAAAGTAAACCACTAGCAGTTTTAAAAGTAAAATGCCACCTAAATTAGATGGCATTTGTATTTTGATTATTTCAATTTTTCAACAAAATTGTCTGAGTAATCTTTTTGTGAGGCTAAGATAACTTGCTTCGCGTGGTCTGCGCCGTAAACCAAATCGATTTTCACCTTCGCGGGTTCTGTTGGCAAGTTTTTGTAGCTCAAGAAATAGTGTAGCAAACGGTTGACTTCTGCCTTTGGCAACTCAGAAATATCTCTGATGTGACCATAAACCTGATCTTCTACCAACACTGCGATAATCTTGTCATCGGCTTCTCCTTTGTCAATCATTTGGAAACCACCGATTGGAATCGCCTGCAAAAGAATGTTACCCGAAGTGAAGTTGTGAGAGCTAAGAACACAAATATCCAAAGGATCGTGATCACCTTCTGTAACGTCGGTTGCGCCAGTTGCAACAGCTAGATTTTTTACTTCATCTTCACAATAAGTTCTTGGAACGAAGCCGTACATTGCAGGAATAATGTTGGAAAATTTCTGTGGACGGTCAACTTTCAGATAGCCACTTTCTTTGTCCACTTCATATTTTATAGTGTCCGTTGGAACGATTTCTACAAAAACGTTTACAACTTCAGGAGAGTTTTCTCCAGCAGAAATCCCGTGCCAAGGATGTGCTTTAAAACTAGGAATCATGTTTATTTATATTATTTTGTTAAGTTCTTTTCTAAGATTTTCTATAGTGTCCGCAATGTAATCTTCCGAGTTGAGATAACCCATCAGAAAAACGGTTTTGAAATCTTCTAATTTTGAATTATCATTCAGTTCTTCATAAGTTTTGTGAAGCATCTGAATGACGTTATTCTTGCTGGTAATGATGTCTTGCCAAGAAGATTTTGAAATATAAAGTTGTTGAGAAGCATTATACTCAAACTCTTCTGTAATATTTTTTTCTGTGAGGAAAACGAATTCGTGGGGCTGAAGTCCTTTGTCAAATTTCATAACAAGATTTGAAGGTTTAAGACGTTCTAGGAACAAAGTCATTCTTTCCAAAGCCTGAAGTTTTATTTCGCTATTACTCTTGGTTGCCAGAAAATTAATTTCCTGTTTTTTGAGCCTGATAAAGCTGTTCACGAACTGTTTCGCAAAAACCAAGAAAGGTAATGCGATGATAACTGCTACAGCGTAAGGGAAATAATCGGAGTCAAGCATATTCAAATTCGGACTGCAAAATTAAGAAATTTTTAACCAATTTTTGATGAAATCTTTTTTAGAATTCTGGATAACTTGATATTCCTGTAATTCTGACCCAAAACTTTTGAAGAAAACCTCGATACCACGGATGCTTCCGCCCATAAAATTGAAGACTTTCCTTTCGATATTCATATCTAATATTCTGTCTATCAAGAAAGATGCGCCATTATGGTCCTTATGTTCTTCACTATTGATCAAACCTAATAAAGAATATGAATTATCATCATCAATTAATATGGTAATATTTGTAAGCTGATTCTCAAAATAACTTCCAAACATTTTTAGCTTGTTGTTTTTATCAAGATAATTCATGTATCTCATAAAGAAGTCCAAATCACCTTCCTTTTCTAAACCTTTAAAATTATTTTTGATAAAATCCAGAATATCTGATGATGACAATAATTCTCTGAACTCCAGATATTGCGCTGTTTTTACGGTTGATTTTCGTCCTTTAAAATATTTTTTCCTTCTCAAAAAAGCATATTCCTGAACCGGAATCACAAAGTTTTTTCTTTTATTTATAGTAGTTTCAAATTCATTATAAAAATTGAAAGCGTAGTGCAGAACATTATAATTAGCTTTAAAATAATTTAAAAACTGTTGATTAATTTCTGTGTCTGAATTTCCAAAAATGCCCAATTGCTGACAAAACAATGGCATAATTACGATTTTCAAAAATGTTTTTTTTACAAACGGAATTGGCATCACGGCTTCATAATCTCCATAAACCACAAGCTCCCAATTTTTGCTAAGGAAATCTAGATTCTCTTTTTTGGCGTAGAAATTTTTTTGAATAGAATTTTCTATACAGTTGTTATATTTCTGAAAATCAATCTCTTGATAACTTAATCGTTTTAGCATCATAAAATTCCTTCTTCTTTGAAACTGTAAAATTTGTTTTGTGCAATAATCAAATGATCGAGCAACTCAATATCCAATAATTTTCCAGCTTCTTTTATCTTATTCGTGATGTTGATATCTTCCCGACTTGGGTTTAAGCTTCCCGCAGGATGATTATGAGCGACTATGATTCTTGTAGAAAAATGTTCCAAAGCAGTTTTGAAAATTACGCGAACATCCGCAACTGAGCTTGCAATTCCACCTCGGAAAAGGCAGGTTTTGTAGAGGATTTTGTTTTGATGATTAAGAAAAATAGCCCAAAATTCTTCCGTGGATAAATCCGAAAGATGCGGTTGCAAAACCTCGAAACAATCTTTGCTTCCCGTGATTTGCTGTCTTTCCAAAACTTCCTGCTGAGATTTTCTATTCCCAATTTCCAAAGCCGTCGCGATAGAAATCGCTTTTGCCTCACCAACACCTTTGAATTTTGTCAAGTCTTTGATTGATAATTGACTTAGTCTGTGCCAATTATTTTCCACCGAATTCAAAATTCTTCTGGCTAATTCCACAGCAGATTCTTCCCTATTTCCGCTTCCCATAATAATAGCCAACAGTTCGGAATCTGAAACCGAAGCTTTTCCTTTCAATAGGAATTTTTCTCTTGGGCGGTCGTCTTCCGCAAGGGATTTGATGCTCATTGTGTTTTGGGATCCATTTAGTTAATTGAAAACTTAATTCACAATCTGTCCGTCTTTCATTACCAGTTTTCTATCCGTGCTTTCTGCCAGAACAGAATTATGCGTTACAATCACAAAAGTCTGATGATATTTATCTCTCAAATCAAAAAACAACTGGTGAAGCGCATCTGCGTTTTTGGAATCGAGGTTTCCGGTTGGTTCGTCTGCAAAAATAATTTTTGGAGAGTTGATTAATGCTCTTGCAACCGCCACTCTTTGCGCTTCTCCTCCGGACAATTCTGAAGGTTTATGATGCAATCGGCTGGCGATATTCAGATCTTCAAAAAGAGAATATGCTTTTTCCAGCACTTCTTTTTCAGAAATTCCGCCGATTCTCGTTGGCAACAAAACGTTTTCTAAAGCTGTAAATTCGGGCAATAATTGATGATTCTGAAACACAAAACCAATATTTTTATTTCTGAATTTGGATAGTTCTTTATCTTTCATTTTTAGAAAAGAATTGCCGTCCAAACTGATTTCAGTTCCGAATTTATCAATCTCAGACGGGTTGTCCAAAGTTCCCAAAATCTGAAGCAACGTTGATTTTCCTGCGCCAGATTCTCCGACAATGGAAACAACTTCGCTTGGTTTTATGTGAATATCAACGCCTTTCAGAACTTCTAAAGTTCCGTAAAATTTATGTATGTTTTTGGCTCGAATCATAGTTTTGCTTTTGGCTTTTGGCAAATTGCTTTTAGCTTTTTTATTTATTAAAATTAATCTCTCGTCGATTTAACAGATTCTGCACATTTTTCTTTTAAAATTTGCCTGATTTGCTAAGTCTGCGAAAAATAGAACTTATCATTTTGAATCTTTTGCCTTGATTCCTTTTTCTTTTTAAATCTTCGTCAATTTAGCGAATTTCAAGATAAGGTTTTTCTCGCCTTCGTTGGCAAAAATAACTTTTGCTTTGATATTTTGCGGATCTGTTCCATCTAAAAATTCTACTTTCCCGACTCCAAAACGGTCGTGTCTCACATTGTCTCCCACTTCAATATCTTCTGAAGATGAACCACTTGGATTGATAATTCTTGCTGTGGCTATGGGCTTCAATTGTTTTGGGGCAGGCGTATTGATGTTTCGTTCAATCGTTTTCTTTTCCTCTTTCTTTTTGTAAAATCGAGGTTCGGAGGGTGTATTGTCAAATATATTAGAATCGATGCCAGAACGATTGATGAACTTCAGTTCTGCAACAGGATTTATCATCTCCAAATATTTTGAATCTATTTCGCTCAAAAATCTGGACGGTTCCGCATCGGTAATTTTTCCCCATTGAAATCTCGAAACCGCATAAGTAAAGAAAACTTGTTTCTCCGCTCTAGTCAAAGCTACGTAGAATAAACGTCTTTCTTCCTCCAATTCTTCTCTCGTGGACGAACTCATAAAACTGGGGAAAAGGTTTTCCTCCAACCCAACTAAATGAACCACAGGAAATTCCAAACCTTTGGACAGGTGAATCGTCATCAAGGAAACTACATTTTTGTCATCATCTTTATCATTTTGAGTATCAGATGACAAGGCGATATTTTCCATAAAATTGGACAGACTCGGGTCTCCACCTTCAATTTGAGTTTGCTCCTCGATAAAACCCTGCATCGAGTTCAGCAATTCCTGAATATTTTCAACTCTGGAAATCCCTTCTGGCGTTGCGTCTTGTTTCAGGAATTTGATCAATCCGCTTCGTTTTGCCACTTCCATCGCCACATCGTAAACATTTTCTGTTTTTAACATCACTTGGAAGGCTTTTATCATGGACCAGAAATCGCCTAATTTGTTTAAAATCCCGTTATTCAATCCCAATTGTGGTGCATAAAATCCTAGATTATCCAGAACCTGAGCAACAGGAACATTCTGAGAGTCTGCAAAAACGACCAATTTATTCTGAGTCGTTTCACCAATTCCTCGCGCCGGATAATTGATGATTCTTGACAAAGCTTCAGAATCATTTTCATTTACCAAAATCCTAAGATAGGCCACCAAATCTTTCACCTCTTTTCTTTGATAGAAAGACAATCCGCCATAAACTTTGTAAGGAATATTCTTTTTTCTCAAAGCATCTTCAAATGCTCTTGTCTGCGAATTGGTCCGGTAAAGAATCGCAAAATCTGAGAAATGTCTCTGTTGTGTGTTGTGCAATTCGTAGATATTGGCAGACACAAAATTGGCCTCATCTGCATCAGAAAGACTTCTGTAGATTTTTATTTTGTCGCCAACTTCATTCTCACTGAATACATTTTTCTTGAACTGCTGTAAATTTTTGGAAATTACCACATTTGCGGCGTCCACAATATTCTGGGTGGAACGGTAATTTTGCTCCAAAGAAACCGTCACTGCATCAGGGTAATCTTTCCTGAAATTCAGAATATTATGAATGTTCGCGCCACGGAAAGAGTAGATTGACTGAGCATCGTCTCCCACAACACAAATATTTTCGAATTTAGAAGCCAAAGCTTTGACAATCAAATACTGAGAATGATTGGTATCTTGATACTCATCTACCAAAATATATCGGAATCTGTCTTGATATTTTGCTAAGACTTCTGGAAAACGAGTCAATAACTCATTGGTTTTTAATAACAAATCATCAAAATCCATCGCGCCATTTTTGAAACAAGCCTCCACATATTTTCTGTAAATATTGCCGATGTGCTTCATATTGGCTTTCTCATCTGCCTCCATCAATTCTGGATTGTTGAAATAGGCGTTGACGGTGATGAGATTATTTTTGTACTGCGAGATTCTTGATAAAACTTTTTTAGCTTTATAAACATCGGAGTCAATGCTCATATCTTTGATGACCTTTTTCATCACATTCAGAGCATCTTGCATATCGTAAATCGTGAAATTGGATGGATAACCGAGATGATGACCTTCGCTCCTCAAAATTCTTGCAAAAACCGAGTGAAAAGTTCCCATCCATAGTGAACGCGCATTGCTGTCTCCCACTAGTTTCGCAATACGTTCTTTCATTTCCTTTGCCGCTTTGTTGGTAAAAGTCAAAGACAAAATATTGAAAGGGTCTACTCCATTCGTAATCAAGTGTGCAATTCTCATCGTGAGCACACGCGTTTTGCCAGAACCTGCGCCAGCCAAAACCATCAAAGGTCCTTGCAAGGTGGTAACTGCTTCTAACTGAGGCTCATTCAATCCCTTCAGATAATCCATTCTATTCTCAAAATTTTTAAGATAACAAAAATAGCGTTTTTTATGCAATTTCATATTACAAGACATTATGCGCTTGCAGTCACTTTTCTGACACCAATGGGAATTCTACTCGCAGAGACAGGAAGTTCTACTTCACTTAATCCTGATTACCTATTACAAATGAGATTGTTAGAGATTTTAATAGGCAGCGCAATTGGCTGTATTGGCGGTTGGTTTTTGTACAACGAAAGAATAAGATTCAGTTCCATCAAACATCTTAGAAAATCAAAAGTTGTTTTGAGAAAAGTATGATGAAAAGAAGAATCACACAATAATATTTTACATAACTCCAATAAGTGTTTGTGTTTTTTATGTAAATTTTGTCAGTTGTTCAAGTAATAATGATAATTTTTTTGAAACATTCTGTAATGAATATAATTGAAAATCATTTTTTTTACTCCTGACCTCAGAAAATTGTGATTGTAGATCCTTTTTTTCTTTGATGATGAATTCTAAATCCGACTCATAAGTTACAGGAAAAATTGCGCTTTTTCCGTATTTTGTGGCGTCTCCAATATTACCGCTAATTTTTGTTTTTCCATAAATTTCTGTGATGGAGAAAAATTCAGTTTTATTTTGAATGGGACAATATAAAACATCTGCCTTCTTCATCCAATAATCAAATTGTTTTTGAGGAATTTTTTGTTCAAAATATTGAATTTTAACAAATTGAGGAAAATCATCTACAATCGACTTTAATTTTGCTAATTCTTTTCCAGAAGCTTTTCCTAAAAAAACAATTTCATAAGTGATCCCCATGTTTTCAAACTTTTTCAGCTTTTCAAAAAACGAATAGTAATCTCTCCTGCTTTGCGAAACTGTACCAGGAATCACAATCCGGATAATTTCAGTTTCCGATTTTTTTAGGTCAAATTGATTAAAATAAATCGGTAAAAATTCCAGGTTATTTTTATGAGAAACCAATTGATCAATTCCTAAGAGATATTTGGACTTCTGATAAACTTTCGGAGCTTCCAAAAGTCCTTCTTTAAGGAATAATTTCAAACGGTATTTGAAATCTTTTTTGAAAATACTGGTAATTAAATCCCAATTTGAAGCTTTGGTAAAATTAAAATTATGAACCAAAATCGCTGTATTGAAATTCTCCACAATGGCCTTATAGAAAATAAAATGACGGTGCACAGTTCCAATAACTATCAAATCATATTTATGTTTTTCTAATATTTCCAAAAGTTCAGAATAATCGGTCAGAAAAATATTATTACCATGAAGATTCAGTATTTTGTAAATCTTTTCTGAGAAGTAAAAATCAACAAAAATTTCAGTTAAATCTTTTGTCAGTTCAAAGAAATTATTTGCTATTTCTGCGTGAGTATCTAATTCTACGTATGCGATTTTCTTCATAACCCAAAATTTTTCAAAAACTCTTTCCAACGAAGATTCCGGATAAAATTGATTTCATCTTGACTGAGATTTCGTTTATACCTTTGTCTTAGAAAAGATTTAATCGTAATAAAAAACTCTTTTGCAGAACGGTTTTTGAAACTGGATTTGCCGGATGATATCATTGCTAAAGGCAAACTAAGTCCGATGTTATAAAAATACTGACCTAATTTTTCCGCTTTTTGGTCTTTATATTTATATGCCGTTGGCCGCAAATGTTTTACCCAGACTTCTTTAATTGTAATAACTTCCCAATTGCTTTTTTTAGCCAATAAAATATCCAAATTGTCCCAACCTAAAACAGCTCGCAAACCATTCATATCTTCGAAACATTCTTGTCTGTAGGCTTTTATCGGACCACGAACGTGATTCTTGGACGACAGATTTTCAAAAACCCAGTCGTGATTTTTATTAGTGAAATCTGCCCAGTTTTCATTCGCATTTCGAAGGTTCTTAATCTGCGGATTTTGCTTGTGATTTCTAATATAAACCAAACCAGAAACGATTCCAGCTCTCGGATTGGACTCAAATATTTGATTGATCTTCTCCAGATAATCTTGCGGAAAAACAATGTCTGCATCATACTTACAAATTACGTCAAAGTCTTTCCAATCAACAGATTCTAAACCTTTATCGAACGTTCTTACCACTTTCGCACCTGGCTGATGTTCGGAAGTTTCAAGATTTTTAAGTCTAAAATTTTGAGTTTTGAGTTTGAATTTTTCTACTATTTCTGCCGTTCTATCTGTTGAGCCATCATTTACAACGATGCACAAATAATCCTGAAAACTCTGATTTTCGAGAGATTCTAAACATTGCGAAATATTTTTTTCTTCGTTATGAGCGGGAATGATGATAAGAAATTTCAAACTGATTTTAAAATAGAAGCCGAAAGTTACAGAATTTTCTAAGATTTTACTTTAAAAAATGTATCTTTAAAATTGATAATTGTTCGAATGAAAAATTTTTTTTTAGTACTATTGCTATCAACTCAAATATTTAATGCGCAAAAAAGTTCAAGTTTAGAAATTGTAGCACCTGATCTGAAGGTTGATACAATTTTTATATCTTATCCATCTGCTACAAGAAATACACATCTTTTACATAATTATCGATTCTATTCTGATGATTCAAAAAAAATTTCGGAGCAAGGCGATATCAAATTAGCATTGAAAGCAACATCAAATATCAGGACGAAATTTGATTATCCTCAGCCAGTAACGATTTCGTATTATGACGCAGCAAAAAATGCTGGAATTCAATCTAAAATATTTTTTGTAGAAGCTGGCAAAGTAGAATTATCTATTAAAGATGATAATTTGAATTACGAAATTCTTACCTCTTCACCTGCAAATATTGAATATGAAAAATTGATTTCTACACTTAGATCTTTTGATAGCCAATTAAAACCTTACGAGAGCAATCGTGCGGAAGACATTGAAAAAAAGGAATTAGAACTTCAAAAATACATCAGAAAAAATCCAAAATCTTACGTGGCACTTTGGGAAATGATAAATGATTTTTCAAGATATGGCTACCACGCAATGTATGCGGATAACTTGAAATTATTTGACGCAACTATCAAAAAATCTTTTACTTATACTGAGTTCAGTAAACTCCTTAAGTTAGAGGCAGATCATATTTTTCCTGAGATAAATCTTGATAATAAAAAGCATCTTTCCAAAGAGACTTTCAAAAATTTTAAATTCACTCTGATTGATTACTGGGCTACGTCTTGCAAACCTTGTATAGAGGATATGCCAAGATTGGCTGAGCTTTACATCCAATACAAAGATCAAAACATGAATTTTATTTCTGTAGCGGATGAATTCACGCCTGAGCGAATGAGCAAAGCAACTGAGATACTTAGGAAAAACAACATCATCTGGGAAGCGTATTTTGATAAAAATAGAGAATTTCCGAAAAAGTTGAATGCGTCAGGTTATCCACTGCAGATTCTGGTTGATTCTGAGGGGAATATTGTCAAAAGAACTTATGGAGAACTGGACCAAATCAAGGAATTTATAAAAAGTCACATCAGTAATTAGTTAAATCATCGATTCCTTCTATAAAAACTTATTGTTTAATTAACCATAAATTTGATCAGCGAGAACTTCATAAGAACTAATTTTGCACCTTGATATTTAATGTTATGGATGCAACGATTGAACAAAGCAGAAAATTCTCAAATTCCATTATTTCTTATGTGTTTTTCACATTTATAGGCTATTTTATCATCGGATTATCATTATCCGTTTTACCAATTTTCATCAGCAAAGGACTTGGATTTAGTATGTTGGTGGCGGGAATTGTGATAAGTCTGCAATATGTGATGACTTTTTTGATGAGAGCATACTCCGGAAAAATTATCGACAGCAAAGGTCCAAAACCAGCAGTGTTAGTAAGTATGTTGGGGTTTGCTTTTACAGGACTAGTTTTGATAATGGCTTATTATTTCAGATTTTCTCCCATCATTAGTTTGCTATTTTTAGTTATCACAAGACTTTTTACCGGCGGCGCAGAGGGAATGGTTGGTGCAAGCCCTATCAACTGGGCAATAATGACTTTCGGAGAAAAGTATACCGCAAAAATTATTTCCTACAATGGAGTTGCCTGTTACGGAGCTCTGGCATTAGGTGCTTCTATGGGTGTGACAATTGTCAAATATTTTAATTTTTACGGTTTAGGATTTCTAATTGTCGCCTTAGGATTAGTCGGCTTTTTCTATGCCAGAACCAAAGAAAACCGAACCGGAAAACCATCTGAAGAAGAACAAAAATCTTTCTGGAACGTCCTTAAAAAAGTTGCTCCTTTCGGGCTTTGTCTGGCAATGGGCGGATTAGGATTTGCAACTATCTCTACTTTTATGACACTTTATTACGACTATTATCACTGGCAAAACGGCGCACTATGTCTGTCAGTGTTTGGAATTTTGTTTGTCGCAGGAAGATTAGTTTTTAACAATGCGATCAATCGATTTGGAGGGATCAATGTTGCGGTTGCAAGTTTCATGGTTGAAGCATTGGGACTGACTGTTATTGCATTGTCATATCATCCTTATTTAGTTTTATTTGGTGCGGGAATCACAGGTTTAGGATTTTCATTGATTTTTCCTGCTTTGGGCGTGCTTGCGATGAAATCTGTTCCCTCTTCCAATCAAGGTTCTGCGTTGGCAGGATATGGTTTGTTCATCGATATGTCTTTGGGAATCACAGGACCGTTGATTGGTGGCGTCGCAGATATTTTTGGTCTGCCGTACATTTTTCCTTTCAGTATAGGTATTGTTATGTTAGGTCTTTTTTTGGCTTATTATCTCAAAATCAACCAAGCGAAATAGTATAATTTGAACTACTTTTGCACTTTAAATTCTTATGCAGAAAGTTCTCAATCTTTTTGATTTCTCACAAAAAGTCAATTACCGAAACGAAATATTTGCTGGACTTACCGTCGCCATGACAATGATTCCTGAATCTTTATCATTTGCCATTCTAGCTGGATTTTCTCCTTTGACAGGTCTTTATGCTGCTTTTATAATGGGATTGGTTACTGCTATCTTGGGCGGGCGGCCAGGCCTGATCTCTGGCGGAGCTGGCGCTACAGTCATCGTTTTGATACCATTGATGATTTCACACGGCATCGAGTATGTCTTTGCCACTGTTGTTTTAGCTGGGATTATCCAGATTATAGTTGGGATTTTCAAGCTCGGAAAGTTCATTCGGTTGGTTCCTCAATCTGTGATGTATGGCTTTGTGAATGGTTTGGCTATTGTGATTTTTATGTCTCAGATCAATCAATTCAAGATACAAGGTTCAGACAGCTGGCTATCAGGCAATCCGCTATATATTATGACGAGCTTAGTGGCTTTGACCGTTTCTGTAATTCTGATATTTCCGAAATTGACTAAGAAAATCCCGGCATCTTTGGTAGCAATTGCAGTGACTTTTGCTTTGGTAATGATTTTCGGAATCCAGACTAAAACAGTGGATGACATCGCCAATATTGCTGGTGGTTTTCCTCCTTTTCACATCCCGAATGTAGAAATGTCTTTTGAAGTTCTGAAAGTAATTTTTCCATTTGCTTTGATAATGTCCACAGTCGGTTTGACAGAAGGTTTGCTAACGTTGAATTTGGTTGATGAAATAACAAATACAAGAGGAAACAGCAACCGGGAATGCGTTGCACAAGGTACCGCCAATATTCTGAACGGTTTCTTTTTCGGAATGGGCGGATGCCCTATGATTGCACAAACTTTGGTCAATCTTTCAGCAGGCGCAAGAGCCAGATTATCAGGAATTGTTGCTGCTTTGGTTATTCTTTTTATCATTCTTTTCGGCGCTCCAGTTATTGGAAAAATGCCTGTGGCAGCTTTGGTTGGCGTGATGATAATGGTTTCTATCGGAACATTCGAATGGGCAAGTTTCAAAGCTATCAGACGATTTCCTAAGTCTGATATTTTTGTGATGGTGGTGGTGACTTTGGTTACCGTTTTCCTTCACAATCTGGCTTTGGCGGTTTTGATTGGCGTGATTATTTCTGCCTTGGTGTTTGCCTGGGAAAGTGCAAAAAGAATACGAGCGAGAAAGTTTGTCGACGAAAATGGGGTAAAACATTACGAAATTTTTGGACCATTGTTTTTTGCCTCAACGACTGTTTTTGCAGAGAAATTTGATGTGATGAATGACCCAGAACAGGTAGTAATAGATTTTAAAGAAAGTCGCATTGCAGATATGTCTGCGATTGATATTTTGAACAAACTGACCGAACGTTATAAAAACCAAGGAAAAACCCTTGTTTTAAAAAATGTGAGCCGCAGATGCAAACGTTTGATAAAGAATGCGGAGAATGTGGTTGTTATCAATATTATTGATGATAAGGAAGATTAAAATTTTATAAGGAATTTTTATTTTCATTGTTCTTCAAGAGTTTCAGACTGACAATCTAATTTCAAAATTGACATTTCCTTTTGCAAATAGTTTTGTACCTTCCTCCAACTTTATTTTGTTTCCACGGTTATTTTAAACAAATTTACTTTTGATATTTACCAATGTCGATTGGATGCCAAAATCCATAGCCCCGATTGCAGCGTAAATCCTTTTTTGCGTTTACTAAAAGTCCTTTTTAAATACCAATCGTCTGCAAAAAAGATTGCAGCGTAAAGCGGGAAACAGCTCCAAATTGAAAATTAAAAATAACTGTCCAACAAAGTTAAATAGCTCCTTATTAATATCATAAAACTCGATTTTCAGAATCCGATAAAAATCACGATTTTTGCAGTCTCAAATTTTATTATGTCTTTAGAACAAGAAATCAGCAGGCGAAAAACCTTCGGAATCATCTCCCACCCCGATGCGGGAAAAACTACGTTGACGGAAAAATTGCTTCTTTTTGGAGGCGCAATTCAGGAAGCGGGCGCGGTAAAATCTAACAAAATCAAAAAAGGAGCAACTTCCGATTTTATGGAAATCGAGCGCCAGAGAGGGATTTCCGTGGCAACCTCGGTTTTGGCTTTTGAATACAAAGGTTTTAAAATCAATATTCTTGATACCCCTGGTCACAAGGATTTTGCTGAAGATACGTACAGAACTTTGACCGCTGTAGACTCCGTAATTGTTGTGATAGACGTTGCAAAAGGTGTGGAGGAGCAGACGGAAAAGTTGGTGCAGGTTTGTAGAATGCGGAATATTCCGATGCTGGTTTTCATCAATAAATTGGACCGCGAAGGTAAAGATGCCTTTGATTTGCTGGATGAAGTGGAACAGAAATTAGGTCTGAGAGTGACGCCACTCTCTTTGCCGATTGGTATGGGAAGCGACTTTCAGGGGATTTATAATATTTGGGAGAAGAATATCCAATTGTTTTTGGAGGAGAAAAAACAGAAAGTGGGAGAATCTCTGAAAATCGATGATATCAATAATTCTCAAATCGATGAATTGGTGGGCGGAAAAGCCGCCAGCACTTTGAGAGATGAATTGGAATTGGTAGAATCTGTTTATCCGGAATTTGACCGAGATGAATATATGAAAGGCGATTTGCAACCGGTTTTTTTCGGTTCTGCTTTGAATAATTTTGGAGTTCGAGAGTTGCTGGATGCGTTTATTGAAATCGCTCCGAAGCCTCAACCAAAGGAAAGTGAGACACGTATTGTGAATCCTGAGGAGAAAAACTTCACAGGTTTCATCTTTAAAATTCACGCAAATATGGATCCGAAACACAGAGACCGTCTAGCGTTTGTGAAAATCGTGTCTGGAACTTTCAAAAGAAATGAAAATTATCTCCTTGTAAGAGAAGGAAAAAAAATGAAGTTTTCCTCTCCCAACGCTTTCTTTGCAGACAAAAAAGAGATTGTTGACGAAAGTTTCCCTGGCGATATCGTTGGACTTCACGACACTGGAAGCTTCAGAATTGGCGACACTTTGACGGCTGGCGAAAAACTGAATTTCAAAGGAATCCCGAATTTCTCTCCGGAACATTTCCGTTATATTAACAATGATGATCCGTTAAAAGCGAAACAGTTAGCCAAAGGAATTGACCAATTGATGGACGAAGGTGTTGCTCAGCTTTTTACGTTGACGATGAACAACAGAAAAATTATCGGAACGGTTGGAGCATTACAATACGAAGTCATCCAATACCGTCTGGAGCACGAATATGGCGCCAAATGTACTTACGAACCAATCGGAATCCACAAAGCTTGTTGGGTAGAAGCTGACGAAAGGTCTGAGGAGTTCAAGGAATTTGCGAGATTGAAACAGCGATTTTTGGCAAGAGACAAATATGACCAACTGGTTTTCTTAGCCGATTCGTCTTTCACGATTACGATGACTCAGGAGAAATTCCCGAATGTGAAGTTGCATTTTATCAGTGAGTTTAAGAAAGATTAAAATATTGAATCCGCAGAGTTTTTCTGCGGATTTTTTGTTGAAAAGCCCTATAAATGATATTCTAATTATAATTAATTTTGCTTTCAGTTTATAATCTAATAAAATTTTAAATGAATAAATTAGAGTTTGGTGACATTAATAAATTTCTTTCATCATTAGGACTAATATCAATTGGTCTAGCATTTCTCTTACCTTGGTTTGTAAGTCAAAATAATTCAATTGTTTTGATTGAAAAGTCTAACATATATAAACTAACTCCGACAGCACAAAAAATTATTTTGAAACAACAACAGGAATTATTTGAAATAAATAATTATATTTTAAATGTCTCAATATTTTTAATCACTTTAGGAGTTATTCTTTTAATCATTGGAATTTTTAGATGGTGGAACAGGCAAAATGTACTTGATGAAATCCAAAATGAAGAATTAAAGTCTAAAAAATTTCAAAATATTTCAGATGAGGAAAAGAGAAAAATTATCAAGTCTGAAATAATAGTTTCTAACGAACAATTAATTGATAGTAATCACGAAGAAACAGAAAATAAAGAAGATATTGATGTAAATGATAAGATTAACAAATACATAAAAATTGAAAATGAAATTTACATACAATTATCACAAAAATTTCAAACAAACTTCATTCCCAACAAGAATGTACGAATTAATAATATTGAATATGATATAATTTTTAAAAGTATAAATAACACTACTCATAAAGATAGAATTATAGAAGTTAAATATTTCAGCAATCATCTTAACTATGAAAACATTAAAGTTTATATTGACAAACTAATTAATTCCACTATACAATATGAGAAACTTTTTAGAAGAAAAAGTATGTCTATATTTTTTGTAATTTATGCACAAAATGAATTTGACGAATCAATCGCAAAATATAAAAAAGATATTGAAGAGTATTCTAAAAAAGTGGATCGAATTTTAAAGGTAATATTTTTGAAAGAAACTGATATTCTAAATCGTAAAGAAATCCTGCTGAAATAATTACTTTTCAATTGGGTTAAGAAATGTGTTCACACATTCGAAAATTAACTAAGTTAAATATAAATTTTATTTTCATAGTAAACATACAAGAATCCAAAACCCAGATGCTTTTTTCCTTTTCCATCTCTTGTAAATCCCTTGTAAAATAATCACAAACAATTGATTTTCATTTATTAAAAAAATTACAAAAACAAAATAATTCATTTACAAAATATTCATTCGGTTGTTGGATAGTTTTACATCAATAAAATTATTCAGAATGAAAAAGTTAATATTCACCGCATTTCTTCTAAGCACATTGACAATGTGTAAGAAATCAGATTTACAGGAAGCTAATAACGCCATCTCTAACACAGATTCATTGATTGACAATGCTTCGGAAAGTGTTGCGAAATTCGATTCAGAAGCCAACAAAATTGTAGATTCTTTGAATGTGAAAGCCAAAGATCTGATTCAATCCAAAGAAGACATCGAAAATGCATTCGACAAAAGCAAAAAGAAAATTGATTCTATCTCGAAGAATGTAGAGAAATTCAAGAAAGATATTGAGGAGAAAAAAATAAGTTCTAATATTGACTCCATCAAAAATCAGATCAAGAAAGAAATTCCGAAACAGGTAAAAACTGTTACCAAAGTAATTTACAAAGAAAAACCTGTAAAACAAGAACCAATAGTTCCAGTCAATCAAATGGTAAAAAATGGTTCGGTGGAACTGAATGTTGATGACATTTCCTACGCCAAAGAATCTGTAAAAGCTATTCTCCAAAAATACGACGGTATCATCAAAACTGAAAATCTGGTCAGCAATGATGAATTCCAAACCTTCTATTTGACTGCGAAAGTTCCTCTGAACAAATTTGATTATCTCATAGAAGATTTGGCACAAATTGGAACGGTACGGAACAAAAATCTGGAAGTAATCGGAAATCAATACAATGAAAGGAAACTTTGTAATCTTGAGCTTACTTTGTATGAGAATAAACTAAAAGAAAATGATACAACAGATGACAATAAAAATTTTGGACAGAAATCGGCTGATGCAATTTCATCCGGGTGGAAAGTTATTGATGACATCTTATTATTCATTCTACCTTTTTGGCCAATTTTCCTGATTGCTGGCATCGGATATTATTTTTACAAAAAGAAGTCTGATAAGAATGAAGATAATTCGACCGACAATAAATCGGATAAAAATTTTAAATAAAGAAAGACGCTTTTTGTAAGCGTCTTTCTTATTTTGATATTTTAACTTTAAAATTAGTTCATCAAGCTTTTGCTCAGAGCGAGTGCATCTTGGTTTGAACCGTCGTATTGCAAAGATTTTGCGATATACTGCTTAGCTTTTTCTTTATCTGTATCCTTATCTTGGAAAGCAATGAAAAAATACGCGTAGGCCAGATTTTGTTTAGAAGCCTCTACTTCTGCTGGCTTAACCTTCGTTATGTACTGCTCATAAGCTGCTTTTGCACCTGCGTTATTTTTGGCAGACTGATTTGCATAACCAATGCTATAATAAGCTGGAGCCCAATCTGGGAGAAGTGCTGTAATTTTGTTCCAAGTTGCAATCGCAGAAGTCCAGTCGTTTGCGTTTTGGTAAGCTGTCGCCAGACCAACTAGAGCTTCTGTATCATTGGCATTTGCAGCAATTTTTTGTTTCAACGCTTCTATTTCCGGGTTTGTAGCACTTGCTGAAACCTGCGTTGTCGCACTATTGTTAATTGTGTCTGTTTTAGTTGTAGTAGTTTGTGCAGTCATATAATTTGCAGCAATCAATGTCAGACCAAATACTAGACTTTTAATTTTTGTTTCCTTTTTCATAACCTTTTGTTTTAAGTTACAAACTATCGAACAACTACGATTCCACAAAAGCAAATATTTTTAATAGTTTAGATTTTTTTAGATTAATTTAAGAGTATCAATTTATTTTTTAAGAATTTTTAAAAAAATAATAGACAAATATTAAAAAAATAGTATATTTATATACTTTTAGGAACGATTTTTGGAGATAAAATTAAGAACTCAACAATATGGATTTTAAATTAGTCAAAGAACTTCTACAGCTACTGGAAAAATTTGATTCTGAAAACATAGATGAAAGTTATTCTAGTGATATCAACGGATTCAAAAAATGGATCTGTGATAATGAACGCATCAGGAAACAATCTGACAAAGACGAACTTACTTGGGAAGGTAAACAACACGGGAGAACTCCTGAAAGTGTTATCAGCACTCAGTTGGTTCATCTTAATCGGTATGCCAAAACCTACTCGAAATCTGCAATTGCTGATTCAGAATTCAATACTCAGGAAGAATTTATTTACTTAATTAATCTAAAATCGTTTGGGTCAATGACCAAAATGGAACTGATTAAAAAGAATATCCAAGATAAGTCTTCGGGAATGCTGATTATAAACCGACTGATCAAACAGGGATGGGTTGAGCAGACTAATTCTGATAGCGATAAGAGAAGTAAAATTCTTAAAATTACGCAAAAAGGATTGGAAACTTTGGAATTGCAAATGGATAAGATCAGAAGTGCATCCAACATTGTTACAGCCAATCTCACTTACCCAGAGAAAATAGAACTAATTAAAATCTTAGATAAATTGGATAAATTTCACCATACTATTTTTTCACGTGGGATAGATTCTAATAAGCTTCTGGACACAGTTATTAATGATTATAGTTTTCTCAAAAAATAAATATGAACAAAAAAATAGCGATTATCGGCTCTGGTTTTTCGGGTCTTTCAGCAGCAGCCTACGCATCTCGAATGGGAAATGAGGTGCATCTTTTTGAGAAAAACAGCAGTTTGGGCGGACGGGCTAGAAGTTTCACTACCAAGAACGGTTATACTTTCGATATGGGTCCGAGCTGGTACTGGATGCCGGATATTATAGAAAATTTCTTTCAGGATTTCAGCAAAAAATCATCTGATTATTACGAGCTCGTTGGATTAAACCCCCAGTTCGAAATGGTTTTCTCTGATGGACTGATGGCAATCCCGGAGAGTTACGGAGAAATGAAAAACCTTTTTGAATCTACTGAAAAAGGCGCTGGAAAAAAGTTGGATGATTTTATGAATGATGCGCAATATAAGTATGAAGTGGGAATGAAGGAGTTTGTCAACAAACCATGTTTTTCCTGGTTAGAATTTGTCTCTCCGAAAATTGCTAAAAGTGCCTTGAAATTAGATTTGTTATCAAATTTTCACCAGTTTGTTCGGAAATACTTTTCCAATCCCAAGTTGATTACGTTGATGGAATTTCCTGTAATTTTCCTTGGTGCAGCGCCCAAAGATATACCTGCTCTATACAGCTTGATGAATTATGGCGGCTACAAATTGGGAACTTGGTATCCGATGGGAGGTTTTATCAAAGTGATTGAAGCAATGGCTGATATTGCTACAAAACAAGGTGTAAAATTCCATCTCAATTCTAATGTTGAAGAAATTACCATTGAGAATAAACACACTACTGGAATTATTGTCAACGGTCAAAAGCTGAAATTTGATACCGTGATTGCCTCTTCTGATTATCACCATACGGAATCAAAATTAATATCAGAAGAATATAGGAATTATGACGAAAGTTACTGGAAAAAGAAAACTTTTGCACCGTCTTGCCTAATATTTTATCTTGGTTTCAAAAAGAAAATCCCAAATCTGAAACATCATACATTATTCTTTGAAAATGATCTGGATCTTCATACCAAAGAAATTTATAGTGATAAAAAATGGCCATCAAAACCCTTGTTCTATGTTTGTTGTCCATCTAAAACGGATAAAGATCTGGCACCAGAAAATTGTGAAAACGTATTTTTACTGATGCCCATTGCAACGGGCATCCAGGATTCTGAGGAAATGAGAGAAAAATATTTCCTGGAAATGATTGCCAGATTAGAAAAGCATACACAAACGGAAAATTTGTCTTCAGCAATTGATTACAAAAGAAGTTTCTGCATCGATGATTTTGTAAATGACTATAATGCGTATGAAGGGAATGCCTATGGTTTGGCCAATACCCTATCGCAGACGGCCGTTCTGAAACCTTCTTTAAAAAATAAAAAAGTTAAAAATCTATTCTACACAGGACAATTGACGGTTCCGGGACCTGGCGTTCCACCATCAATTATCTCGGGGAAAATAGCAGCAATAGAAGCCAGTAAAAATTAATACACATGAAAAAATTATTTGACGATCTTTCGTATAAAGTCAGCAAAGCCACTACAAAACAGTACAGCACCAGTTTTTCATTGGGCATCTTGGCATTGTCGCCAAAAATCAGAAATTCTATCTATGCAATTTATGGCTACGTCCGCTTGGCCGATGAGATTGTAGACAGTTTCCACGGTTATGACAAAGGGACTTTGCTATCCAGATTTCGGGATGAGACGTTACTAGCCCTGGAAGAAAAAATCTCGCTGAATCCCATTTTACAATCTTTCCAGGAAACTGTCCATCAGTATGATATAGACTTCCAGTTGATCCATCAGTTCCTAAAAAGTATGGAAATGGATCTTCATAAGATAGATTACAATTCAGATTTGTATAAGGAATATATTCTGGGCTCTGCAGAGGTAGTTGGTCTGATGTGTCTTCAGGTCTTTGTAGACGGAGACAGATCAGAATATGAAAGATTGAAACCATCCGCAATGATCTTAGGTTCTGCCTTCCAAAAAGTTAATTTTCTGAGAGATATGAAGGATGATTACTATGTTTTAGGAAGAACTTATTTTCCCAATGTTGATATTACAGACTTTGACCACGTTGTGAAATCTAATATTGAAAAAGAAATTGAAGCAGAGTTTGCAGAAGCATTGGAGGGCATTAAGAAATTGCCGAGTTCTTCCAGATTCGGGGTTTATCTGGCGTATAGATATTATGTGTCTTTGTTCAAAAAAATAAAAAAAACATCGGCAAGCAAAATTATCAATCAGAGAATCAGGATTTCCAACAGTCGCAAAATATCATTGATGATGGGCTGCTATGTAGAATATAAAATGTCCATTATATGAGATTTCTGTTTCTATTTTTTTCTCTGTTGATGGCGGCGCAAAACCATGACATAGATTGGATTAGAAAAAATTACCAGAAATCTGTGACCGACAAAAAATCTTGCAAACAAATGCTTCAGAAATTCGAAAAAGAAGAAACTAACGGGATCAAACTTGCTTATTTGGGCGCACTCCAAAGCATTTGGGCAAAGCATACCAGAAACCCTATAGAAAAGCTGAAATTTTTCAAAAAGGGTACACAAAATATAGACCAGTATATCAGACAGCAGCCTGACAATCTAGAAGCCAGACTCATCAGATACTCTATACAGACGCAAAGTCCAGCTTTTCTGGGATACAGAGAGCATATAGAAGAAGATAAAAAGCTATTGCAGAATGGCAAAAACAATGTAGAGGATATTGTCCTCAGGGAAATGATAAAACAAATTTTAAACATCTGAACAAATGAAGCATCAGCTTAAACGTGAACAGCAACTGAATTGTACTATAGAGAGAGCTTGGGAGTTTTTTTCCTCGGCCAATAACCTTGCGCTTATTACACCGGAAGATATGCAGTTTACCGTATTGACGAAATTAAAAGATGACGGTATCTACGAAGGGATGATCATAGACTACCACGTCTCCCCTCTCCTCAATATCAAAATGAACTGGAAGACCGAAATCCTGAAGGTAGATTACATGAAAAGCTTTGTTGATTTTCAGCTGAAAGGACCTTACAAGCTGTGGAATCATTACCACGAGTTTATTGAGAATAAAGACGGCGTTCTTGCCAGAGATATTGTAGATTATGAATTACCGCTTGGTTTCTTGGGAGAGATAGCCCACAGCCTTTTTGTCAAGAAGAAGCTGGAACATATCTTTGATTACCGGAAACAAGTTCTGGAGGTATTATTTAACCAAAACAAAAAAGAATCATGAATTTTCTGATTATTCTGGCGACTTTCCTCCTGATGGAAGGCTTCACTTGGTGCGTGCACAAGTATGTGATGCACGGCTTTTTATGGTTTCTGCACAGAGATCATCACGATCACTCTACAGATCCGCCACTGGAAAAAAACGATTACTTCTTTGTGATTTTTGCAATACCGGCAATTGCTTTGATGTATTATGGAAGCACGCTCAATTTCAACTACATATTCTATATCGGTGTAGGGATCACATTGTACGGAATGTCGTACTTCTTTGTCCACGATATATTTATACATCAGCGTATCAAGATCCTCAAAAACACAGAAAATCCCTATCTCCTGGCAATCAGAAGAGCACACAAACAACATCACAAACATCTGGGAAAAGGGCACGGCGAATGTTTTGGATTTCTTTGGGTTCCGGTCAAATATTTCAAAATGTATTTTAATAAAAAATCACATTCTTCATAATGCAGTATACCTATTTGCTGATAGACTTCTTTACCGTAATCGTCTGTTTTATATTCTCCTTCCATCCAAAAATCAAGTTCCACAGACATTTTGGTGCATTCATCATTTCATCTGTTTTGGTGGGATCAGTATTTGTTGTTTGGGATATGCTCTTTACTAAAGCCGGCGTTTGGTGGTTCAATGAGGATTATCTTGTGGGACTTAATATTCTGAATCTGCCAATAGAAGAAATCCTTTTTTTCATCTGTATTCCTTTCTCGTGCGTGTTTACTTACTACTGTCTCACGAAGTTTTTTAGCTTAGATTGGGAACCTCAGAAGGACAAAATATTTGTCATTACTTCTGCGGTAATCTGTGCAGCTGTTTCTTTTTATTTTTATGAACAGATCTACACCTTTGTGACTTTTCTCACATTGTCTATCAGTCTCATCATCTTATATTTTGCTTTGAAGGTTCGATGGATTTCCAAAGCCTTTACAATATATCTCATTCTTCTGCCCGGATTTTTGCTTGTAAACGGAATCCTAACGGGTACAGGATTGGAAAAACCTATTGTCAATTACAACCCAGAAGATTTTATCGGTTTCAGAGTGCTGACCATTCCTGTAGAAGACTTTTTCTATGGTTTCGAGATGATCCTTTGGAATCTTTTCTTTTTCAAAAAATTAAAACGTCCTGAGCTGGAAGAAGCTTAGTCCAGGAGAATTATCTCGCTTTCCCTTACCTAAATCAAAATAAAAACCTGCACACTGGCAGGTTTTTGTAGTATTTGGATTAAGGTTGAGGCTCCTCCTCTTTAGGTTTCGGCAGATCCGAATTCTTCGCCGCTTTCACAAGTTCATTGGTATCGGCGTAGAAGAGTTTCCAGTCTGGGACGTCTTTCATCGCTGTAATCAGATTGAGGAACGACTTAAGCGATTTTTCCAAATCTTTGCGGATGCCCGACGCCGATTTCTGATTCCGAAGGTCTGCATTGGCACCAGCCTGCACTGCAAATATCTCCTCAAACGCCCTTTGCTTATCCGTCATATCATCAAAGGCATCGGTTATTTTTAAGTCTTTGAGCTTTTGGAAATTCTCGGGTTTATCCAGTTCCTCGATGAGTTTTTTCATCTGCGCAGTTTGGGAAGAATAGCTCATCTTGTAGATCTCCAGCCCAAACAATTTAAAAATCTGATACAGATCTTCCGCGGATTGGAAGTTGGTCATCGAGGATAGTCTTCTGTATCCGTTCAGGAAACCTTTCAGATTAGAGAATGCAGCATCTCTTTCTGTGTCCGCTTGGGCAACCTCATTCCCTTTGCCACTGTAGATCTGCTTGGCATAGACCAAATCATAATCTGCATATTTCAGTTTGAGATCACTCAAAAGCGGATGCGCAGTAATCACAGGATATTTGCCAGAATCTGACAAAAGAACGGTTCTCTGAACCAAAGTAGCCAAATCTTTGGTGTTTAATTTTGAAAGTGTAATTTTCATACAATTAATGTTTTTATTGCTAATAATTCATTTTATTAACGGATTAAATGTATAAAAAATATTCTTTAGTCACAAAACTATAGTTGGATAACAAAAACAAAAGTCATTTTGTTTCCCGCAGACCGTGGGAAACCTCCGCCAAAGTCATTTGGTTACAAAACCCTCGTTTGGAAACCAAAATAAAAGTCATTTTGTTACAAAACTAGGGTATTATGACTTCCGGAGAAGTTGGGTAGGTTGCAAGCGGAGGGTTTTGGGATTATGCGAAGAGATTAAAAATCGATAAAGATTTACTAAATTGCTATATAATTAACAATACAATATAAATTGAAAAAAAATATCTTTTTTAGATTTAAAGAATATCCCGCAGATTTATTACGTGGAACCTTGACTCAATCACTCCCTGATCCTGATGAAGATTTAGAAGCGTTTTTACTACAATTTTTACCTTGTTATCAAAGCGATGATACTGTTTCTTTCTTAGATGACTTATGTAAACTACATGATGATGAATTTCAAGATGAAGAAGATAAATTGAATTTTGTGGAATATATTGGAGGAGAAAAGACAAAGAGAGAAATTAAAAAAGAAATTGAGGAAATTGAAGATGATTTAAAACAACGTGCATATCAAAATTTTTATCAACTAATTTTAGAAGATAAAATTGAAATAGTTACAAATGGCGAAAAGTAATAATTGGAGTAGAGAGGAAACCATTATAGCATTTAATGTTTATTGCAAAATCCCTTTTAAAAGTAGCAGTAAGACAAATCCAACAATTATCAAATATGCTAATATTATTGGAAGAAGTCCGTCTGCTCTCAATATGAAAGTTGGAAATTTTGGAAGACTAGACCCAGAATTGAAAAAGCAGGGAATTGTTGGATTAGGTAATGGAAGTAAATTAGACGAAGTTGTTTGGAATGAGTTTAATGGAAATTGGGATAAATTAGCATATGAAAGTGAACTATTGATTGCTGAGTTTCAGAATAAGAGAGTCGAAGATTTTATTGATCCTGAAGTTTTGCACTTTCCAATTGGATTAGAAAAAGAGACCTTAATAAAACAAAGAGTTAATCAAAGTTTTTTCCGCTCCACTATCCTTTCTTCTTATAATTTAAAGTGTTGCATTACAGGACTTTCTGTAACTGATTTTTTAGTCGCAAGTCACATAAAACCTTGGAAAGCTGATGAGAAAAACAGAATAAACCCACACAATGGATTATGTTTGAATGCTATTCACGATAAAGCTTTTGATAAAGGATTTCTTACAGTAACACCCGATTACAAAATTAAAATTTCGAAGTATTTTGAGGGAGTTAAAAATGATAATTCAATTACGGATTTTTTTCTAAAGTACGATAATCATTCAATTATTCTGCCCGATAGATTTTTACCTGCTAAGGAATTTTTAGATTATCATTATCAAAATATATTTAAGAAATGAGTGAAGAATTTTCTCCTTAAGTTTTATATGGTTCTGACAAAATTAGAAAGTTTTACAATGCTTAAAATCTTCAAGAAGAATGAAATTAAACGATTGTGAGATTTTATCATTTACATCTCAATCGGCATAACCGTACCAAAACCCATTGGAAATAATGAGAATTTTAGAATGTTTCGTCTAAAGAAAAATTTTGCCGCTGTTTGTCTTCAATATTAAAATAAATCGAAGATGCAAAAAAATAAAAACCACCTAAAGACTAATGCTTTAAGTGGTTTTGTTTTTCAAGTTCTTGCAAACTTGTGACTTCGGAGGGGTTCGAACCCCCAACCCTCGGAGCCGAAATCCGATATTCTATCCAGTTGAACTACGAAGCCTTTTTATTAATGATACTTGATAAATCGTGGAAGATAAAAATCATTTATCGATTATCATCTATCAATGATGTTTAGAACGTCATCTTCACACCTCCCAAAAACTGAGCTCCCAAAACTTTGTAGCCTATATAATTTTGATACTTGGCGCCAAGAAGATTATTTCCGAGTGCGAAAATACTGAAATTTTTGTGAATTTTGTACTCTGCGGATAAATTTAAATCTGCAAATCCACCAACTTTCTCATTTGTGTTTTCAACAGAAGCATAATTTGGAGTCATTGCAATATTACCTATCTCATAAGCATTTGATGTTCTATCGGTTACCAGATATCCTTTGAAACCTAGAGCTAATTTTTTCTCCAGCATCGTATATTTTGCCCCAAGATTAAATTGTACCAAAGGCTTGTAATAAACTTCAACAAGATTGTCCAGTTTGTATTTCATAACGTGTAAACCTGCATCAACAGTCAGATTTTCCATTGGGAAGACCTGCAAATCACCTTTTACTTCCATCAAAGTTCCATTATCATAAACTGAACTGAAGGTATTAGCATAATCAAATCCTGGTCTGTCTACAGAAATTGAATTGTTGAATAAACCATTATTGATAAAGAATTGCGCATCATTCACTTTGCTGAAACCTGCATTGACATCGTATTTGAAAGTCTGGTCGATATCGCCTTTCATACCGAAATAGAAATGATATTTGGTTTCAGTTGGTGTCAAAGTCAAATCAGAAATCAAAAACGGATTTTCTTCTAAAAAATTACCGTAAGTATTCAGTTCCAGGCCACCGTCAATTCCTCCATAAAACTTGAACTCATCTGCTGCTGCCAACAAAACTTCGGCTTTTGGAAACCAGTAGAATTTGTTATTCTTAGTTTCCTCAGTCGTATTATTTGAATTTTTAGAATTAAGAAAACTGAAATCTGAACCAATCATCAAATATGATTCGCCTTTGTAAAAAGTAGCTTTTGGCGACAATGTAAAATTGAATTGATTATTCGTGTTCTGGTTTAAAATATCAAATTTAGAATTGACAGTTTCCAGATTGATTCCCAAATCTGCATTGGCCGTGATTCCGTCAGTGATTGCGAAATCGTGTTTCGATAAATTTGCTTCCAGATCTGCAAAAGTTTCCTTGGCTCCAAAGTGATCGCTCAGAAAATAAGATTTTACTTCTACGTTGTTCAGAATATCGTTGGAGTAATGATCATAAGCGGCCTTCACAGAAAACTTATTCACTTTTTGTTGCAGATCAATATCTGAGTTAGGTGGTGTCAACGCGTAAATTCCGTAGTAATTATAATTATTAAAAGCATAATCTGCATCGATATTGAATTTTCCGGTCTCTGCATAAACGTTGGCAAATGCGCCTATTTTTGCCTGATTTTGTTTGGAAGACCAATCATAATCCTTCTTCAAACCGCTCGTAGAAAGGTAATGGACATCGGCACCAATTTCTACATTATCCTGCAATTTGCCAGAAACGTTCGCATCTGCCAAGAATTTGCCATAATTTCCGTAACCGAGTCTAAAATAATTGGACTGATAATCATTATCGAATTTTGGAGAGATATCCTCGCCTTGGATTTCGGTCGTTTTGAAGTCAGAAACCGGCGGAACATCCACAATCGTATATTTCAGATTCAGTGAATCTTCTTTCTTTTTATTATCAGGTGGATAGTTTTTTTCCTGAACAACAGACGTTTTTTTCTTCTCGATTTTCTTAACTTCTGGCTCACGCTTTCTGTTGAGAATCAATTGCTCTTCTTTGATTTGAGCACCCAATTCCGAGATTCCGACTGTTCCCAAAAATGCCAAAACGGCGATATATTTTAGTTTGTTCATTTATTATTTATTTAAATCAAATTAATCGCAAAGGCGCAATTTGTTTGGATTCAAAATTCGTTTAAAAGCCGCATAAAAAGATTCAAATCTTCAACTACAATTTTATCGAGGATAAAATCTTTGCGTCTCTAAACATTTTTTATTTTTAAATTTTTGCGACTTTGCGATTAAAATACAAAGCCAATTTTACTTATTTTTTAATTTGTGCTTTTACTTCCTTCGCTTCGGCAACAACTTCTGGAAAATCACCGTAGTTTTTGATGATCTCATCCAAAGTGTAACTCGCTTGGTAATTATCTTTCAGCGCCAGATAATTTTTCGCCATTAGAACCAAAGCTTTTGCGCCCCAATATTCTTCCGAAGCATAATTATTGGCCAGTTTGAAAATCGTCTCATTAGATGATTTGAAAGCTTTTCCTTTGTTCTGATAAAACGCTTTTGCGTACAAAGCTTCCGCTGCTACTTCTGTATTAGAAGATTTTTCCAAAGCTGTATAAGCCGTTTGTGCATCTTTGTCTTTGCCTTGATTCATCAGACTTCTAGCTTTGATAACTTTTGCCTGTTCCAAAGTCGATGCTGAATTTTTTGTATTTGAAATTACAGCATTCGCATATTTTTCAGCTTCTGCAAAGTTCTTTTCGTCGGCGTAAATTTTCATCAATTCTATGGAGGCAAAGTTTTTAACATTCACATTTGTAGAATTTGCGACTTGTTCCAGATATTTTTTCGCTTCTGATATTTTGTCTTGCGAGATGTAAATCTGAGCCAATCGAACCTGTGCATCTTGCTGATTATCATTCTGGAAATCTGCCACGTTCTGCAATGGCAACATCGCTTTGTCGATTTTCTTCAATTGATAATAACTTTCGCCCAACTCGTATTGAGATTTGAACAAATTATCTCCGCTTGGATTTTGGTCCAGATATTTTTCATAGTAGGAAACCGCTTTGGCGTAGTCTTTCTTAGCAAAACTTTCCTGCGCCAGATTCAGATTGATTTCACTGATTTCTGTTCCGGAAACATTCACATTCAGACTTTTTGCAAATTGTTCGTAACCTGCAACATCGCCATTTTTGATGAAGGCAGGTTTGGAAGCTACCAAGATTTTATCTGCAAACGAAGTATTTTTATATTTATTCGCCAAAAGTCGGAATTCAGCGATGGCTTTGTCAGCTTGATTTTGGTCGATGAAATTCTGCGCTCTGTAAATCTGAGAATTGGCTACCAAATCTTTGTCCTGACTGGATCTGATGACTTTATCAAAATAAGAATTCGAATTATTAAAATCATCGTTCTGAGCGTAAGCTGTTGCAATCTCGTAACTCGCATCATCCGCATATTCCGAATTCGGATATTTTGAAATCAAAGTTTTCAATTCTGAAATTTTCGCAACGGTGTCACCTTTGAAACCTAATGCCAAAGCTTTCTGATACAAAGTATAATCGCTGGCATTTGCTGTTTTGTTATAGATTTCAAGAGCTTCATTCAATTGATTATTGGCATAATACGTGTCTGCCAAACGCAATTCTGCATCTGCTTTGAATTCCTGTTTCGGAAATCTCAGATATTCCTTGAAATATTCCTGTGCAGAAGCAAAATCCTTAGACTTAAAATAAGCGTAACCTAAATCATAATCCAACTGCTCACGCTCCGGAAAACCTTCTGCCGTTTCATTTTCCAACTCTTTATAGACTGCAATTGCAGATTTGTAATCCGTTTTTTGATAGTAAGTTTGTCCTAGCCAGTATTTAGCTTTCTTATAAAAATCTTTGTTGAGATTAAATTTAAGACTTCTCAAGAAATAAGATTCCGCTGCATCAAAATTACCCTTATTAAATTCCTCAGAACCTAAAAGATAGGAAACCTCCTGCTCTATTTTATTGGTCTCATTGGTTTTCTTATCCAATTTTGAAAGCGCATCCAAAGTTGCTTTATAATCGCCGGAATATAAATAAGACTTTACCAAGAGAGATCTCATTTCCTGCGTGTTAGAATTCGGATATTTGTCCAAATACCTTTGAATTACTTTGGATGAATTTTCAAATGGATTCCCCAATTCGTAACTCAATTTTGCATATTGTTCCAAAGAAAGTTGCTGAACTTTCGCATCATAATTCATCTGCGACGCATTACGATAAGCAGAAAGCGCTTCTTGTTTTTGATTGTTTTGTAAGTAGGCATTCCCCAGCTGATAATATGCATTTTGAGCTAATGGAGAATTGCTGTTAATCAATTGATTGTAATAGCCGACTGCTTCGGCACTTTTCCCTACTTGAGAAGAGACAAACCCCATTTCGTAGAGGTCAGTTTCTGAAGGCGTTTGTTCCTTATCCAAGAATAATTTTAAATGAGGATAAGCGGATTGATAATCGCCTTTCATAAAGTAACTTTCTCCTACTATTTTGTGAATCTCCGTATCGTAGGCAGTGGTTTTTCCGTTATTCAGGATTTCATTTCCTTCGGAGATTGCCAAATCATAATTCTTCTGATTGTAATACATCTGCACATAATATGGCTTGACCAAATGTGCATATTCTTCATCATTCTTGATCTGGTCAAAATATACAAATGCGTTATCACTTTGTTTATCTGCATAATACAAATGTCCCAACATATAAGAAATGGCTGGTTTGCTATTTTCATCGGCATTTTTGAATGATTCTTCCAGAGCCTCGATTGCTCCTGCTGAATCGCCTGTCATGAACTTGGCATAACCCAACTTCATGATATGCTGTGTGTTTTCCTCTTTGCTCAGCTGATATTGATTGACTTTCTGCAAAGTTTCCAAGGCTTTTTCGAAGTCTTTTTTAGACAAATAATAGTCTGCCAAAGGTCCGTTGGCCTGAGCAAAATAAGCTGACTTCGGATATTCTTTCATAAACGCCGTCAAGCCTTCTTCCGCATACTGCTGTTGCAAAATCACGCCAATCACATTGCTGAAAAACAATGAGGCTTCTTTTCTGGAATTGCTAAGACTTTTGTTGTAAAAGTACTGCTGAGAGTATTCGTATTGTGAGGCGTTGTACACCTTGGTTTGGTAAAGATTCTCCGCCAAACCAAAATGATAGTCCTCTTTTTGGATGAAAAATTGAGATTGTTGTGCCTCGGAAATTCCGTAAAGCGATAGCAACGAAGCTATTAATATCTTTTTTGAATTCATTGATGATTGAATTAAAACTTTTGGGTCTTTGAGAGCCAGAGAATGACAATCCGCCGCCAAAGACGCACCTTCAACAAAGTTTGTTCCTTTTCCAACGAAAATAGGCAAAAGATATTATTAAAAGGAATTTAATTGGCAATTAATTAAGATAAAATACTTCGACAGCCTCAACAAAACATCTCTAGGATTAATCTACATTATCATTCTGAAGCTCTTGAAGACCTTAAAACTAAAATTCCTTAGCCGAATTAATCAAATCAAAATATTCCGCTTTTACATTCTCTGGCGATATGATTTTCATCCTGCCAGTATGCGTGAGAAGTTCTTGGTAAAAATCATAGGTTGGAGCCAAAGTCAGTTCTATTCTGTATTCCAAATCATTATCAATCAACACTTTTTGAGAATGATGAATTGGTAAAGTTTTGATGAATTTCCCTTGTTCAAAATCGAATGAAAGAACAATCGTCTCCGGTTTGATACCCAAAGTTGAAATGATGCCAAAGGAATTGACAAACATCTTATTGATATCAATTTCTTGTCTCGAAAATGGCTTGGTAGAAATCTCCAAATCCGAAATTCTATCCAATCCAAAGGTTTTGAGAAAGAAATCTTTGCCATATACTTCATTCGCCAAAAGATACCAACGGTTTTTAAATTCCTTCAATGCATAAGGTTCTAAAACTCTTTTTGTTGAAATTCTTTCCCAATTTTTGGTATAAGTAAAGGTGATAGTTTTGGAATTTTTGATGGCAAAAACCAAACCTTCGAGATTATGAAGTCCAGAAGCTTGGCGTTTCTCAAAAATCATTATTTCGGAATTATTTTCGGTTTGTTTATAGGCATTAATCAAAAGAATATTATCAAAAATGGTTTGAGAATTTTCGGAAAAACTTTCATTAATAATTTGATAGGTCATTGTGGAACGTTTGAATTGAATTTCAATTCCCATTTCCAAAAGCAATTTCTTATCTCTGTCAAATGTTTTCTGACTAGAAGCTACATCTTTTGCAAGACTTTCTTTATGATAGAGTTCCTCAAGATGTTTCAGGATTTCTTTGAAGCTCGCACCTTTGGGCTTGCTTTTCAGAAAGCTTGCAATATGCATCAAGCGGATATTTTTGTCGTGGATGGCCATACTTTTGGTTTTTGGTAGAAAATCTTCACTTTTAGGAAGTGAGGTTTTTTGGTTTATTTACAAATAAAAGTTTTAATGTAAACATCTGGCTTTCTACCATCCTTTGTCCTATATGATGGATGTCTCGCCAAGATGACTTTGATATTTCTGGATAGAATTTTTTCAATCGTCTTATCACTCGGGCATTTACCTTGAAACAAAACTAAGTTAGGCTCTAACGCATCAATTTCTCTTAGCAAAATTTCCTCCTCGACTTCTCTCTTAAGAAATTTTCTATCTGAATCTCCTGCTCTGTACTCTCGTTTTGAAGTGACAAACTTGTGCAAATTGGTCAAAGCCACAAATGATAAAGGATTTTCATTTTCTTTGTGGAGAACCCTATT
>JBCNLQ010000024.1:0-51039 GCA_039595375.1 Chryseobacterium sp. | reverse complement strand
TGCATCAGGTTAAAGAATTTGAAAATTCCGAAGCTTATAAACCTCACTCTACGGTCGAGGATTTCCGTCTTTGGCTGAATGATAAAAAATACAGAAAAGAGAGCCCTACCAAGCTTTTTAAAAATGAACAGCATCAGGTTTCTTTCACAGAAAATGAAATTTGCAAACAGGTTCTGCTTTTGGGACGATATTCTAAACAACTGATCCGAAAGGGACTGAATGATTTTCCTGAACTCGCCAATGAAGAATTCACCTATCTCTACCGACTGAAAGACGAGCCTAATCTGACTAAAATTCAGCTAATTGAAAGAAACGGACACGAGAAACAAACCGGAACGCAAATCATAAAGCGTCTGTTAGAATACGGTCTGATAGAAGAAAAAAACAACGAAACCGACAAACGAAGTAAATGTCTAAACATCACGCCAAAAGGTGAAGATTACTTCCACAGATCGGTAGAAAAAGTGAATATGACCTCCAGAATCCTAGCCGGAAAATTAGAAAACAAAGAAAAAACTGAACTTTTGGAGCTTCTAAAAAAACTAAACGATTTTCATTCTCATGTTTATTCGGAATATAAAAATTTTGATCTTTCCGAGATGAGTGAATTACTAAGATAAGTCTAACTGAGCGGGAGTAAAATTTAACTAAAATTCAAAAAATTAAAATTATTAATAAAAATATTAAAACATCTATTCAGAAAGTTATGAGATTATCTTGATATTTTAGATTATTGTTAATTACTATTTGTAACTAAAGCATAAAAATAGTTACCTATTGTTTTTAAGAAATAAAACTATGAATTATAAACTTGAACTGGACAATTCAGAACAGCCGATATTAGGATTTAAGAATATCATTTTTGACAGCTTCAAGATCAATGTCGTGGAAAGGTTTAGTACTTCTAAAAATATTAATATCACTTACAGCCATATACTGATCAAACTGAGAACTTCTGACGACAAAATCATAAAAACAAAAAATGGCACAGTGAGCAAGAAGCTTGGGATGGAAGATTTTAAAACTTATGGATCTCTGAGCAGAGCCCTGAATGGTTGGAAATATAGAAATGACAAAGAATACCGTCTGAAAGCAGAAAGCGATTTTGTTCAATACATTATGTTTCTAGCGTTAGATCATTACGATTTTCAAAATATGTCATAAAATGTCAAGATTCAGAACATCTTTCTTGACTCCATTGCGCATAAACAAACAGTAAAATAGCTTTTCAATTTTACCAATTAACAATTTTCGCGTGATATTAAAACATTTCAAATTCGTAAATTTGCATTGTGAATATCAATCAAGCAGACCTCAATGAATTAGAATTCCCGGAATTACTTTCGGAAATTGCTCCCTACGCATTTTCGCCAAAAACGGCAGACAAAATAATGGAACTTCGCCCGATGCCTATGGACGAAGCCGAAATATCTTTAAAAAAAACCTCAGAATTCCTCAGCAGTTTCGAAAGCGCAACAGCGATTCCCTTCAATGAATACGAAGACATCGAAGAAGAATTGAAACTGATGCACATCGAGAATTTCCGTCTGGAAAACAAATCGTTCATCAGAATCAAGACAATTACTGAGCAAATTGGAAGATTGCAAAGATTCTTGCCTCAGCTTTCAGAAACTTTTCCAACACTTTTGGAAGAAGTAAAAATCCTGGAATTCCGAAAAGAAATCATTGACAAAATCGACAAAGTTTTTAACCGATTTGGAGAGGTCAAAAGCGAAGCTTCCCCAATTCTGAAAACTTTACGCGCAGAAATACAACATGCGAGAAAAGCAATTGATGAAAATTTTAACCGCGCTTTATTCAACTTCGGGCAGAGCGATTTTTTGGATGACATCAAAGAGAGTATTATAGAAGACCAGCGTGTTTTGGCGGTAAAATCTGGTTTTAAAAAACGAGTGAACGGACGTGTTTTAGGAATTTCGAAAACTGGTTCCATCACCTACATCCAGCCAGAAAGTGTGGTGAAGCATTACTTCAAAATGAAAGAAAATCAGGAAGAAGAGAAAAAGGAAATCGACAAAATCCTGCGTCAGCTGACGGCGGAAATATCGGAATTCCAACCTCAACTTTATGAATATCAAGATTATATTTTTGATTTAGATCTGATTCGGGCAAAAGCCAAATTCGCTGAAAAGGTAAATGGGATTTTACCAAAAATCAATAAACACCAAACTTTGAAACTGCGCAATGCGTTTCACCCTTTGCTTTGGATTAGAAATAAAAATGAAAATAAAGAAATCTTCTCACAAAGCATTTCTTTAAACGAACATAACCGAATCATCTGTATTTCTGGTCCCAACGCAGGCGGAAAATCCATCACATTAAAAACCGTTGGATTATTACAATTGATGATTCAGACAGGAATTCTCGTGCCTTGCCATCCAAAATCGGAAATGTTTTTCTTTGACAAAATAATGACGGATATTGGCGATAATCAATCCATAGAAAATCATTTGTCAACGTATTCTTCAAGACTGCGAAAAATGTCCGGAATGATCAAGGAATCGGACAACAGGACTTTGCTTTTGATTGACGAATTTGGTACTGGTTCCGACCCGGAATTGGGAGGCGCTCTTGCGGAAAGTTTTATGGAGTATTTCTATGACAAAAGGAGTTTCGGAATCATCACAACACATTATACCAATATCAAACTCGTTGTAGAAAATCTCCCTGCAGCAACCAATGCAGCGATGCTTTTTGACGAAAATTCCCTTGAACCACTTTATAAATTAGAAATCGGGCAAGCCGGAAGTTCATTTACTTTTGAAGTCGCTGAGAAAAACCGAATCCCGAGATTCATCATCAACAATGCTAAAAAGAAAGTGGAGCATGACATCGTGAATCTCGATAAAACGATTGTAAAACTTCAGCAGGAGAAATTCGAAGTAGAGAAAATCAAATCGGACCTTTCGGAAAAAAGAGATTCTGTGGAAGACAAGCGTGATAATCTTCAGAAACTGAATGAACAACTTCAGCAAAAACTTCATAATTTCCAGAAATTATATGAAGATGAGCATAGAAAATTGCAGTTTGGAAACAAGATAGAAACTTTCATCGATAGTTACGTGAAAGGTAAATCTAGAAAAGATGTGGTAAAAGATTTCGTGAAAATCTTGGAACAGGAAAAATTCAGAAAAATTGGCGTGGACAAAGATGAAAGCAAACGTCTGCAAATCATCAAACGAAAAATCACGCAACAGCTGAAAAAGGAAGATGTCAAAGAAAAAATCGTAGAAACGAACGAAAAATTGGAAGAAAAACGAATCGCAGAGCGAGCCGTTTGGATGAAGGTTGGCCAGCGCGTCCGTATCAAAGGCAGTGCAAGCGTCGGCACAATCGATGAGATCAAGAAAAATAAAGTAACCGTAAATTATGGAACTTTCAAAACCACAATTGACTCTGGTGAATTGGAGAGAATATAAAAAAAGCGCAGATATTTCTGCGCTTTTGCATTATGCGTGAAAATGGGATTTCACTGCTTCTAAAACTTGATCTTCACTCAGTTGCGAGTCAGTTCCCAATTTAATATTTAGATTTTTGTATTGAGCGGTATCCAAAAGATGGTTTCTCAATTCCTCCTGCGAAGTACCAGGTCCGGTAACATACAAATCCGTACTGTTGGTAATCAGTTTTTCGATTTCTTTGAAAAATTTTGCTTTGTTGGTTTGCTCTACATTATTAGCTGCATTCTCATTGGAATTGCCGTGTTGCACATCTGCTTTTACAGTATCCACCACTGCAAAATCTGAAACATCTTGTCCGTCGTGATTGGTAACAACAATTGCTTTTCTGCCGTCTATCCAAAGTCCGGCTAATTTTTTATCGCTCATAATTTAATATTTGAATGATAAGTTTCAAGGATTGTGCAAATCCGTTGTTAAAGTAAGTTAAAGTTGAAAATATTAGTGATGATAGATATCTTCGTACATCACGCCACCCTCGATTCTCACAGACAATTTGTTCTTTTCCGGAACAATTGGACAGTTGTAATCAAACGCATTATAAGCACAATAGGGTTGGTAAGATTGGTTGAAATCCAGAATAATTTCGTTGCCTTTCGGAATTTTCAAATCCATATATCTCCCACCTCCATAGGTTTCCTTTTCGTTGGTTTCGTCACGGAAAGGCAGAAAAAGATGATCTCTATATTCCTTCATTTTCATCAAATCCAGACTTTGATAGATGCTTAATGCAAAGGTTTTTCCATCCAACTCAAACGTCGCAGTCCCATACTCCTGATACTGCTTGAATTTCCCAGAAGAAGTTGGTAACTCAAACGGAACGGGATTTTTCGTCTTTGTCAATTTCGCTTGCACTCGGTATTTCAGATTTATCGGAAAGAACGGATGTTGTTTAAAATTCTTAAGATTATCACCACGCAACGGCGATTCTTTGGGATTTAGATATTCTGCATTCAACTCATTTTGGAATTTTTTGATAGCAGAGACACTTTCTTTTTCAGACTGTGCAGTCACAAATAAAGAAAATATAATAAACAGTAAACTTAACTTTTTCATACTTTTAATTAATAATTATGGCGCCTTATCCGCCCTCCGTTCCCGCTTTTTTCTTTTTTTATTCAAAAAAAGAAAAAGAGCTCCACTCAGGTCGGGGCGCAGGTTAGTATTTTTTTTGGTGTTTAGGTTGTCATTTACCAATTTCGTCTTCAGGTTTAGAAACAATTTCTACATTAGTCACTTTGGTTTTCTTCACCAAAAAATACTTATCAAAAGTAGATTTGAAAACCGGAACATCATCATCTTCACCCATCAGAAATCCCCAAGACTGCAGACCTTCTACTCTATCAAAAATGATTTTCAGAATTGCCAAAATCGGAATCGTGAGAAGCATACCCGCAATTCCCCAAACCATCTCGCCAACCACCAAACCGATAATCACAATCAGAGAATTGATTTTTACTTTCGACCCTACAACTCTTGGCATAATGATGTTTCCATCAATCGCATGAATCACAATTATAGCAACTACAATAAACAAAACATGACTGATTCCTGCAGTCGCAAATGTAATCAAAGCGCCAATTAATAAAGCCGTGAAAATCCCGATGTAAGGTAAAATATTTAAAATTCCAGTTAAAATGGCGAGCATAAAATTATATTTTACCCCAATAATCGTATAAGCAATGAACGATAAAACGGTCACAATAATCATCTGAAAAAATAAACCTACCAAATATTTTTTCACCATAAACTGTATATTATCAATAATTTCAAAAACCGTTTTGTGATAAGTTTCGGAAAAACTGGCGACTAAAAATTTGAGTAGATGAGTTCTGTACAGAAGAAAAAATAAAGTAAAAAGAAAAGTAAAACCAGTCAACATCAAAGTATAACCCACCGAACGAAGCGCAGTCTCTACAATGGCAGTTCCGGTGCTGATAGATTTTTTGGCGGTATCATTCAGAAACTCCAGTTGATCTTTCCTTCTCACACCAAATGTTTTGGAAATCCAACTTTGAAGATTGTCCGTCAAAGTCACAAACTGTTTTTGAAACTGAGGCCAGTCATTCGACAGTTTTGCCACCTGAATCGACAGTTCATAAATCACGAGACCAATAACAGCCAACGCCAAAACACTCGCCAAAATCGATGACAGACCTCTGGGAAATCTCAATCTCTTTTCTAAAAATCGGCACATCGGCATCAGTAAAATCGACAGTAGTAATCCCAAAACCATCGGAATCAAAATCTGCTGACCAATGATAGCCAAAAATCCTAAAATAATGATACTGATGAGAATACAAGATAGCTTGAAGTAGAAAGGGTAAGTTTGTTTCATATTTTAAGAGGCTAGATGTTAGATATCAGAAGTTAGACGTCAGAAGTTAGATATCAAAAACTTAACTAAATTCTAAGCTCCAATTTCTAACTTCTTTCTAAATTACTTTCCAATTAGGAAGACGGTTGGGATTTTATGCAATTCCGGTTTATGCTTCTTCCAATCGTTGATGGTTTTTGTTTGGATGAATTCATTTTCTGGGTCGTTGATATTGGAGGCAATGCAGAGTTTGGTATTCGGATTGAGAAACTTGGTCAAGTCATCGAATAATGGATTATTCCGATACGGCGTTTCCATAAAAATTTGTGTGAATCCAGTTTTCTCAACTAGATTTTCCAGATTTTGAATTTCCTTCTTCTTCTTTTCTTTTTCAATCGCCAGATAGCCATTGAAAGAGAACTGCTGACCATTGAAACCACTTGCTATCAATGCTAGGACAAAAGAACTTGGTCCATTAACAGGAATGACTTTCACTTTATTTTTATGAGACCATCCGACAATGATATTTCCCGGATCACCAATGCAGGGCAAACCAGCTTCTGATAATAGTCCAAAATCGACGCCTTCTTTCATCAACTTTTGCGCTTCTTTCAAATCTGCTGTTTCAGAATATTTGTCTAGGAGGAACAATTTGAGTTCCGGTTGCTTCTTTTCCGGTGCAAAAAATTTGATGACTTTTCTGGCTGTTTTTTCATTCTCCACAAAATAATGGTCGATATTCATTATGATATCTTTTATGGTGGGCGCAAAATAATCTATCGGGGAGTTTTCTGAAAGATAAGCTGGAAGAAGGTATAGCATTTTAAGTTTATTAATTATGTTATGTTCTCTTGTTTTGAAACAAAAGAACCAAAAATTCAAGACTGTGGAAACTCAGCTAAAATATTGAATTAATTACTAAAAAATCTAAACTCGCTGCCTATGCTTTTCCAGCAACAGCTTCAAACAGTAGATTTTTCTTAACGCAATTTGTTCAATATTTATTAACGCTTCCGTTTCCAATTTCATTATTTAAGCCGAATTACTCGCAGCCCGACTTGAGCAGAAATCCTTTTTTGCTTGCATTTCAAGTTCTAATTAATCTGAAATCTTCTGCAAAAAAGATTGACTTGGTCGAACCACTCCGTTAGGTTTGGGAGCGGAAGGCGGAAATAGCTGCCATAAAAACAATGACAAATTACTATTCGACGCAGTTAAAAGCTGCCCAGACCTAATGCAGTGTTTATAAGTAGCCAAATCCTAACAATTACAAATTTAGTTCAAAACTTCTTTCAAACGATCTTTGTCCAATTTATTTTCCCAATTGGAAACGACAACTGTTGCAATGGCATTTCCGATGACATTGGTAAGCGCCCGACATTCCGACATAAATTTGTCGATGCCAAGAATCAAAGTCATCCCAGCAATCGGAACCTCTGGAACTACGGCCAGAGTTGCCGCCAATGTTATAAAACCTGCACCGGAAACACCAGCCGCTCCTTTGGAACTGAGCATCGCCACCAAAAGCAAACCGAGCTGATGTTCCAGAGTCAAATGGATATTACAGGCTTGAGCAATGAACAATGCCGCCAAAGTCATATAAATATTAGTTCCATCCAGATTGAAGGAGTAACCCGTGGGAACCACCAAACCGACAACGCCTCTTTCACAGCCTGCGTTTTCCATTTTTTTCATCAGTCCGGGAAGTGCAGGTTCGGAGGAACTGGTGCCTAAAACCAAAAAAATTTCTTCTTTAATATACTTCAGAAATTTGAAAATATTGAAGCCATTATACCAAGCTACACTTCCTAAAATGAGAATAATAAACAATGCTGATGTGATGTAAAATGTGCCGACAAGCATTGCAAGATTTCTGAGCGATTCCACACCATATTTCCCAACTGTGAAAGCCATTGCACCGAACGCTCCAATTGGTGCGAGTTTCATTAGAATTTCTACAACTTTGAAAATCGGAATGGTCAAGGTTTGAAGAAAATCGAAAACGGGATAACTTTTTTCTGAAGTGAGCGCCAAAGCCACTCCAAATAAAATGGCGACCAGCAAAACCTGCAAAATATTATCGCCAGTAAGTGGACTGAACAGTGTTTCCGGAATAATATTGAAAATAAAACCAACCAAAGAATTGTCTTGTGCTGCTTTTACAAATTTCTCAATTTCGGCGGCATCCAGCGTTTTCGGATCGATGTTTAGACCTTTTCCGGGCTGCACGATATTACTTACAACCAAACCGATAATCAATGCTAATGTTGAAAATGTAAAAAAATAGATGAATGCTTTGCCTGCAACTCTACCCACTTTTTTCAAATCGCTCATTCCGGCAATTCCTGTGGAAACCGTGAGGAAAATGACTGGCGCAATGATCATTTTAACCAGCTTGATAAAACCGTCGCCAAGCGGTTTCATTTTTTCGCCCAATTCCGGATAAAAATACCCTAGGGAAACACCGAAAATAATGGCTATTAGTACTTGAATGTAGAGATGCTGATAGAATTTTTTGGGCTTTATTGGTTTTTGTTCAATGTCAAAATTCATAGGAATGGCTTGTCCTACAAATTTAGAATTGTTTGCGAATTATATCGTGTTGTTCCTTATTTTTTCTGCAATTATTTCGCAAGATTCGTCGAGCATTTTGTAAACTTTATCAAAACCGTCGATTCCACCGAAATAGGGATCTGGAACTTCTTTTTCGTTATCAAGAATCAATCTGACTTTGTGTTTTTGGGAATCATCTGCCAACTTCATAACATCCTTGTAATTATTTTTGTCCATACAGAAAATCAAATCAAATTTGTCAAAATCTTGTTTTGTAATTGGTCTTGATTTTTGTTTCGAAATATCGATTCCGTTTTTGAGAGCGGTTTTTATCGAGCGTTCATCAGGCGGATTTCCTTCGTGATAGTTGATGGTTCCCGCACTATTAACTAAATAATTATTATCGAGTTTGGATTTTAAGATCCCTTCTGCCAAAGGACTTCTGCAAATATTACCTAGGCAGACCATTAGTATTTTCATTTTTATAATTGTAAAATGTATAATGTAAAAAAGTAAAACGACTATAAATCTATTGTCTTATCCATTTAATTAATATTTGGGAATAACAATTAAGAGATATTATTTCAAAAAGCCCTTTATTAGTAAAATAAATAAGACAATAAATTTATTACAAAAAAAATAATTCAAAATTGATTGTTGATTAAATATTAATCGTAATATTGCAATATTAAATTCAAACAGATGGGCGCAACCAAGACAGAACATTTTACCGAACAACAAAACAGAATTGCCAGCATCGCAAAAGCGCTTGGACATCCTGCAAGAATTGCCATTATAGAATACCTGATGAAAGTGAATGAATGCATCTGTGGTGACATTGTGAATGAACTTCCACTTGCGCAACCAACAGTTTCACAACATTTGAAAGAATTGAAAAACGCAGGCATCATCAAAGGAAGCATCGAAGGTAATTCAATTTGCTATTGTATTGACGAAAAAGCAATTGAAGTTATAGACACCTATTTTTCGAAAATTATCGAAACCGTTTCGAAAATGAAATGCTGTTAAAAAAATTTACAGCACTCAATCGCAATATTGCAATAAACCAAAATAAATAATTTAAAATCTTAATAATATGACTCTTGAACAAATCAAAGAAATTCTTCCAACATTAGAAAATGTAGAATTTCAATTGGAGAACGGAACTTTTGTGCCGGAACATTTTCACGTGACGGAAGTGGGGCAAATCACAAAAAAATTTATTGATTGCGGCGGAACGATTCGTGATGAAAAAGTCGTCAACTTTCAGCTTTGGAATGCTGATGATTTTGAACATCGCCTAAAGCCGGCAAAACTTCTGAACATCATCCAGCTTTCTGAAGAGAAACTAGGTATCGAAGATGCTGAAATTGAAGTAGAGTATCAATCAGAAACGATCGGCAAATATGATTTGGGATTTAACGGAAAAAATTTCATTCTTAAAAATAAAACAACAACTTGTCTTGCTCAAGACGCTTGCGGAATTCCGACAGAGAAAACAAAAATGAATTTATCTGAGTTAAGTTCTAACTCCTGCACACCCGGAAGCGGATGTTGTTAATTTAATATGCATCATAATGTTTCAGAAAATAAAAGAACGTTGCGAAATTCTCAGCAACAATTTTAGAGAAATCAATCCTGAAAGAAAATCTTTACTTGAAAAATTAGCAAATCATATTCAGAGAATGATTGATGAGAAGAAAGAGATTAATTTAATTTACGTTTGTACACACAACTCGCGAAGAAGTCATCTGGGACAGGTTTGGGCGAAAGTTGCTGCCGATTTTTATGGTTTCGATATAAATACTTTTTCAGCAGGAACGGAAGCGACAGCTTTTAATCAAAATGCAATTAATGCTTTGGTTTTTTCCGGTTTCGAGGTTAAAAAATCAGATGAAACAGTCAATCCTACATATGAAGTCTTTTTTGGCGAAGGAAAATCTAATTTTTGTTTTTCTAAAACCATTGATGATGAAAGTCTTCCCAAAGAAAATTTTGCCGCAGTAATGACTTGCGGAGATGCAGATGAGAACTGTCCTTTTATTCCGGGATGTGATTTGCGCATCGGAACAACTTATTTTGACCCAAAATCTTACGATAATTCCATTCTTCAGGACGAAAAATATACAGAAAGAAGCAATCAGATTGCTATGGAATGTCTTTATACTTTTTCATTAATCAAAAGATAGTATTATGAAAATTGCATTATTCAGTGATGTTCACGCTAATCTTCCGGCTTTGGAAGCTTTTTTTGAAGATGTTGAAACAAGAAATCCGGATAGCATCTATTGTTTAGGAGATTTGGTGGGGTATAATGTTTGGCCCAATGAAGTCATTAACGAAATCAGAAAAAGAAAAATCCCTACTATTGCCGGAAACTATGATTTCGGTATCGGAAGAATGAGTAATGATTGCGGCTGTGCTTATAAAACAGATGATGAAAAAGACAACGGAAGTATTTCAATCGCTGTTACGAATTCTTTGATAAACGATAATGAAAGAGCTTACTTGAGAACACTTCCTGCTCATATAAAACTTGAGTTTCAATTAAATAATGACACATTGAATCTACTTTTGGTTCACGGAAGTCCAAGAAAAATTAACGAATATCTTTTTGAAGACCGTGAGGAAAAAAGTATGCTGAGACTTATGGAGCAGGCTGATGCAGATATTTTATGTTTCGGGCATACACACAAACCTTATCATAGAATTCTGAACTCAGGATCGGAAGAGCATAATCATTTTCGTCACGCTATTAATATTGGATCTGTAGGAAAACCAAAAGATAATGACACAAGAGGTGGATATGTAATGCTTACTATTAATGAAAACAGTTCTGTTCTAAACAAGGAAAGCATCAATGTAGAATTTATTCGTTTTGATTATGACATCGAAAAAGCAGCAAAAGCTGTTGAAGAAAGCTCGCTTCCTAACGAATATGCAGAAAATTTAAGAAGAGGTTTTTAGTAAGTTTAAGTTTTAACGATTTAATAAAAAAATAAAATGCAGCCAAAATTAAAATTCCTCGACAGATATTTAACGCTTTGGATTTTTCTGGCGATGACAACCGGAGTAGCTGTTGGATACTTTTTCCCGAATTTTTCTAAAGTGACAGAAGCCCTTTCGGTAGGAAGCACCAATATCCCTTTAGCGATCGGATTGATTCTGATGATGTATCCGCCGCTTGCAAAAGTAGATTATTCGCTGTTGCCAAAAGCTTTCAAGGATAAAAAAGTACTGTCTATTTCTTTACTCCTCAACTGGATTATTGGTCCCGTTTTAATGTTTATTCTTGCAATTATTTTTCTCGGAGATGAACCGGATTATATGGTTGGGCTGATTTTAATCGGGCTTGCAAGATGCATTGCAATGGTAATCGTCTGGAATGACCTTGCGAAAGGAAACCGTGAATATGCTGCGCTTCTGGTCGCTTTGAATAGTATTTTTCAGATTTTTTCTTACAGTTTTTTCGTTTGGCTGTTTATTAATGTATTGCCGCAAAAATTAGGCTTTGGAAGCTTCAATGTTTCGGTCCCGATGCGCGATGTGACGGAAAGTGTTTTGATTTATCTCGGAATTCCCTTCTTAGCAGGATTTTTAACCCGTTATTTTTTAGTAAAAACAAAAGGTGTAGAATGGTACAACCGGAAGTTTATTCCCGCCATTTCGCCTGTTACTTTATATGCTTTATTATTTACCATTGTTTTGATGTTTAGTCTGAAAGGCAATGCAATAGTTGAACTTCCGCTGGATGTGGTGAAAGTTGCTATTCCTTTGATTATTTACTTTGTCCTGATGTTTTTTGTGAGTTTTTTCATTAACAAATCAATGAAAGTTCCTTATGATAAAAACGCTTCAATTTCTTTTACTGCAACCGGAAACAATTTTGAGTTGGCAATTGCAGTAGCGATTTCGGTTTTCGGAATCAATTCGGCACAGGCCTTTGTTGGTGTTATTGGTCCTTTAGTAGAAGTTCCTGTATTAATTCTTCTGGTAAAACTAAGCTTATTTCTAAAGAAAAAATATTACTCCAATAATCATATTTAAAATGAAAACATTTACGATAAAACCATTGGTAGAAAGTCATCAAAATGATGTTTTGGAAATATACGAGCTGGGCATAGAAACTAAAAATGCGACTTTCAACACTACTGTTCCAACTTGGGAAGAATGGGACAAAGGTCACCTCCAGCATTCCAGATTTGTAGTAGAATTAGAAAACAACATTGCAGGCTGGATTGCGCTAAGTCCGGTTTCAACTCGTTGCAATTACTCCGGTGTTGCAGAAGTCAGCGTTTACATTCATCCGGAATATAGCGGTTTGCGATTTGCTTCCAAACTAATGGAAATAATGATTTCTGAAAGTGAGAAAAACGGAATCTGGACATTACAATCCAGCGTTTTCCCTGAAAATGAAGCCAGCATAAAACTTCACGAAAAGTTTGGCTTTAGAAAAGTCGGGTATCGGGAAAAGATTGCTAAAATGGACGGCATTTGGAGAGATACCATTCTTTTGGAGAGAAGAAGTCTGAAAATTATATAACAAAAAAGTCTGAACTATTTCAGACTTTATTTTTTTTTATTGAGCAATTTTCTCTTTCAAATCCTTGATGTATTTCTTCAATTCTTTATCGATTTTGGAAACATCTCTTATCGTGTCGCAAGCGTACATCACGGTCGAATGGTCTTTTCCACCCATTTCCTCACCGATTTTTGTGAATGTTGCGTTGGTATATTCTTTAGCAAAATACATTGCCAATTGTCTAGGCAAAGCGATTTCTCTTTTTCTGGTTTTAGACAACAACTGCTCTCTCTGAATCCCAAAATAATCGCAAACAATCTCCTGAATGTAAGGAATATTGATGGTCTTCTTCTGAGTTGTCGCTAGTTTGTTGATGGTATCTTTTAATAAATCAAGACTGAAATCAGATTTGTAAACTGTAGAGTATGCAATTACGGCATTCACAACACCGATTAGTTCTCTCACTCCATTGGTTTTAACTTCTGATGCCAGATAATCTAGCATATCATCAGTTAGTTCAATCCCGTCTCGGCTTAATTTATCAACGATGATTTTTCTTCTTGTATCAAAGTTTGGTGATTTAATTTCTGCAGAAAGTCCCCATTTGAAACGGGAAATGATTCTCTCCTGCGTATCAAGAATATCAGCTGGCGCTTTATCAGAAGTCAAGATAATTTGTTTTCCATTCTGATGCAAATAATCAAAAATGTGGAAGAAACTATCCTGCGTTGCCGCTTTACCAGACAAAAACTGAATATCATCAATAATCAAAACATCGATCATCTGATAATAATGCTGGAAATCTGTCTTATTCTGAGACTTCGCCGCTTTCACAAAATCCTGAATGAATTTTTCTGAAGACTGATACAACACCACTTTCTCCGGGAAAGACGCTTTCACTTCTAGTCCAATAGCCTGAGCCAAATGCGTTTTTCCAACACCATAGCCACCATAAACAAATAAGGGGTTAAAAGCAGTTGAACCCGGTCTTTTTGCAATCGATCTCGCAACAGTTGAAGCAAACTTATTGCTTTCTCCTTCGATGAAATTATCAAACGACTGATCGGCTTTCAGGTTAGAGTCAATCGTAATTTTTTTGATTCCTGGAACAGCAAATGCATTGACATTGTTATCTTTAAGAACTGGTCTAGCTTCTTGAATCTTAGGTTGTTGTGTAGAAATACCTTTTACATTCATCGTAATTGGCTTTTCTTTTCCTGATGGTTTATTTTCCATCACAGAATACCACAATTTCACACCTTTACCAATATTTTTCTTTAGCGCAGCAGACAGTAAAGACAGGTAATTGTCCTCGATATATTCTTTGTAAAAATCACTAGGTACAAGCAACGTCAGATTATTATTCACCAAAGAAATTGGCTGAACTTTATCAAACAATAAGTCGAAAGAGTTTTCTAACTTTTTGAGGTCTGTATTATCCTCCGCTGCGTTAAGATTGTCTCTCATAAATTGGAGACATCTATCCCAGATCATTACTAAATTTTCGTCCATTTTTCTGCTGCTATTTCCGGTGGGATTTTTAGTTTTTAAGAAGACAACAAATATCTAATTATTAATTTTCATAAAAAAATTTTTTCACTATTGATTATTAAAAAATATATTTGTATGAATTATTAACAGACCACAATGATATTTACAACAACCTCAATACGAGTTCGTTACGGAGAAACCGACCCTATGAAATACGTCTATTATGGCAACTATGCAGAATACTTGGAGGTCGCTCGGGTTGAGCTTTTCCGAACCCTTGGAATGTCTTATGACGAAATAGAAAAACGTGGCATTTTCCTTCCAGTTTCAGAATATAAAATTAAGTATTTGAAACCAGCACTTTATGACCAAATTTTGAAAATCAGAACTTATATAAGGAAAATCCCCGGTATCCGAATTGAGTTTGATTATGAAATTTACAATGAAGATAACGTGAAAATTACCCAAGCTGCCACCACTCTGTTTTTTCTGGACGCAGAAACGAATAAGATTGTAAAATGTCCGGACTATTTGATGGAACTAATCCAGAAAAACTGGATGGAAACTGTTTAAAATTAAATTAATAAATAACACAAATGAACGCATCACACCGCTATAAAGTTTCTCATTTCCTTTTATGGAGCAGAGAAAAAATCATCAAAATGCTTATCATCAGCACTATTCCAACCCTGTTATTTTGTCTATTAGGATGGACATGGCTGGCGATACCGTGGGTCCCGATTGCGCTTTTAGGAACTGCGACAGCTTTTATTTCTGGATTCAGAAACACGCAGACTTATGGGCGACTCTGGGAGGCGAGACAAATTTATGGGGCCATCATCAATAATAGCAGAAGTTTTGGGATAATGGTCAAGGACTTCATCAGACAAGACTACTCTGAGCAGGAAAAACAGATTCACAAAGAATTATTCTACCGCCATTTTGCCTGGTTGACGGCTTTGAGGTTTCAATTAAGAGAAGTGAAGGCTTGGGAAAATGTGAAAACGAAATCTTATAACAGAAGATATTTAAAGTTTTATAAAGTTCCGGAATGGGAATCTGATCTTGGCGAAGAACTTAAAAATTACATCCATGAAAATGAAGTTAATTTCTTACTGGAAAAGAAAAACCGCGCAACTCAAATCATCGCTTTGCAGTCTGAAACTTTGAGGAATCTGCACGCACAAGGTTTGATTAACGATTATAATTATACCGCTTTGGAAAATCAACTGAAAGAGTTTTATGACCAGCAAGGAAAATGTGAACGCATCAAAAATTTTCCTTACCCAAGGCAGTTCTCCACCATCAATACTTATTTCACAAATCTATTTTGCATCCTTTTGCCTTTAGGTTTTTTAAATGAATTTGCCAAACTGGATCACATCTATATCTGGTTTACAATCCCATTCAGTATGTTGCTTGGCTGGGTATTTTTGGTTTTGGAACAGATTGGCGAAAGCTGCGAAAATCCATTTGAAGGCTGTGCGAATGATGTTCCGATTTCCCAGATTAGTAGAATGATAGAAATCGATTTACGAGATATGCTGAACGAAAAAGAATTACCTGCACCACTTCTTCCACAAAACGGAATATTGATGTAAATCAAATTAAATCACTCAGACAAGTCTGATTTCGGCTTTTTTTTGCGTAATTTTAGACGAAATATTTCTCAATGAAGATCATCCCTTATCTCCTTGTGTCAGTATGCTTAGCTTCTTGTATCAGGAATGATATGGATCTCAAAACTTTACAGATACTCATCAACAAAAATAGCTTTACAAACAAACTGAATGTGAATGAGAAGATGAGATTCTACAAATCAGATGGCGTTCAGGATATCCAGTTGGAGGATTACCTAAGTAAAAATGGAGTTATCACGATAGATCAAGGCGATTTCAACCAAGATGGCGAATGTCTATAATAATTTTAACCGGTCGAATTTTGCACCTTCTCAATATTTCCGATTGTCATCACTCTCAAAAATGGAAGATATGTGATTTATAGATTAGATCAATTCTATAACGCAAAATCTGCTGGCAAAAAACTTTTTTTGTATAGAGATAAGAAGATCGAATGAAGATCAAACAGGATACTTTCAGATTTGTGGACAACACTTTAGAACACTACAGCAAACCTTAGAAAAATTAAAAATGAATCTAAAAAAAATTTTTGCTCTCGCCATTTTACTTTTAATCAGTCAATTTCAGGCGCAACAAAAGACGTATTGCAATCCTATAAACATAGATTACGGTTACACACCTTTCGAGGTTTTCTCAAAACAAGGAAAACACAGGGCTACGGCAGACCCTGTGATTGTCAATTTTCAGAAGAAATTATTCCTTTTCTCAACCAATCAGGAAGGTTATTGGTATTCTGACAATATGTTGGATTGGAAATTTGTGCACAGAAAATTCCTGAGAGATAACAAATACACGCACGACTTAAACGCGCCAGCAGTTTGGGCAATGAAAGATACTTTATATGTTTTCGGCTCGACTTGGGAACAAGATTTCCCGATTTGGAAAAGCACTAATCCAACAAAAGACGATTGGAAAATTGCTGTCGATACTTTGAAGGTAGGCGCTTGGGATCCGGCTTTCCATTATGACGAGGACAAAAATAAACTTTATCTCTATTGGGGCTCCAGCAACGAGTGGCCACTTTTGGGAACCGAAGTCAAAACCAAAACGTTGCAATCCGAAGGTTATGTAAAACCCATTTTAAGACTTAAACCAGAAGACCACGGATGGGAAAGATTTGGCGAATATAATGACAACGTTTTCCTTCAACCATTCGTAGAAGGCGCTTGGATGACGAAATATAAAGACAAATATTATATGCAATATGGAGCACCAGCAACAGAATTCAGTGGATATTCTGATGGTGTGTATGTTTCCAAAAATCCATTAGAAGGCTTCGAATATCAGCAACACAATCCGTTTTCTTATAAGCCTGGCGGTTTTGCGAGAGGCGCTGGACACGGCGCAACATTTCAGGATAATTACAATAATTGGTGGCACGTTTCCACGATTTTTATTTCCACAAAAAATAATTTTGAAAGACGATTGGGAATCTGGCCAACTGGTTTTGATAAAGACGATGTGATGTACACGAATACGGCCTACGGCGATTATCCGACGCTTTTGCCACAATTTGCTCAAGGAAAAGATTTCTCTAAAGGTTTATTTCCTGGCTGGATGTTGCTCAATTACAATAAACCCGTTCAAGTTTCCTCGACTTTAGGTGGATATCAGCCCAATCTTGCAGTGGATGAAGACATCAAAACCTATTGGTCCGCAAAAACAGGAAATTCCGGCGAATGGTTTCAGACAGATTTGGGAGAAGTTTCTACCATCAACGCTATTCAAGTCAATTATGCGGATCAGGATGCAGAGTTTATGGGAAAAACGCTTGGCAAAATGCATCAATACAAAATCTATAGTTCCAATGACGGCAAAAACTGGAAAGTGATTGTCGATAAATCTAAAAATCAAACCGATGTACCGCACGATTATATCGAATTGCAAAATCCTGTCAAAGCAAGATTTCTGAAAATGGAAAACCTGAAAATGCCGACAGGAAAATTTGCGTTGAGTGGTTTCAGAGTTTTTGGAAAAGGAGCCGGAACAAAACCTGCGAAAGTCCAAAACTTTGTTCCATTGAGAGCTGACCCGAAAAAGTATGGTGAAAGAAGAAGCATTTGGTTCAAATGGCAACAGAATTCTGACGCTGACGGTTACGTTATCTATTGGGGAAAATCGCCGGATAAATTATATGGAAGCATTATGGTTTATGGCAAAAACGAATATTTTTTTACGGGCGCAGATAGAACAGATTCCTATTATTTCCAGATTGAAGCCTTCAATGCGAATGGCATTTCGGAGAGAACCGAGGTTGTAAAATCAGAATAAATAATAAAGATTTAAAGACAAATATTCAAGCTTTCGGAGTCATTCTTCGGAAGCTTTTTTAATATATATCATTATTTTTTTGAAAAACCCAAATTAAGACTAATTCAACATTTTTCAAAATTCAATTAACAATCACCAAAGAAGTCGATTTTTATAAGAAAAAAACGCAACATTATTTGATTAACAGAAATAATTTTATAAATTTATAACTCATTAAGAGAATTGATAAGCGAATGGAGTTTTTTCTGACATCAGAAGATAATGATGAACGACCGATTTTTATTACCGGTAATTTTAACCAGTGGAATCCCAGAGATTCAAAATTTGAGTTAGAAAAATTGGATGACAGCAATTATTACATCCAAATTTCTGATGAGAAACTAGCGGATATTATCGAATATAAATTTACAAAAGGAGGTTGGGAAAATGTTGAAATCGACAAATATGACAACATCACACCTAATAGAAAAATAGAAAAAACAGAAAGCAAAACGCAGGACTCTGTTGAAAAATGGAGACTGAATTGGGGACCTTTCAAAAAAGAATTTTTCCCGATTGTGGAGTTGGTAGATGCTGAATTTTATATTCCGCAACTGGACAGAAGCAGAAAAGTCTGGGCGCTTTTGCCTTATGACTACTATACTTCTGAGAAAAGTTATCCGGTTTTGTATTTGCAGGACGCCCAGAATTTATTCAACGAAGGTTCTGAATTTGGGAACTGGGAAATCGATAAAAAACTGGCATTGCTGGCAGAATACGGTCGCGGAGATTTGATCGTGATTGCCGTTGAACACGGAAATGATTCCCGTATCAAAGAATATATTTTCGACAATGAAGATGTGACCAAAAATGCAGAAGGTAAAAAATATTTGAGGTTCATTACTGATACATTGAAACCTTGGATTGATAAAAATTACAGAACTAAAAAAGACAGAGAAAACACAGGTATTGGCGGTAGTTCTTTAGGCGGCTTGATTAGTATTTACGGTGGATTTCTCTATCCCGAAGTCTACTCCAAATTGTTGATTTTTTCGCCATCACTTTGGGTCGAACCAGAAAACAATTTTCCTATGATAAGGTTTGAAAATCCTTACAAACTGAAAGTTTATCTGTACGGCGGAAGGCTGGAAGGCTCTAGAATGGTTGGTAGAATCAGATTGTTTGAAAAAGCGTTGAAGCAATTGACGGTTAAAAAATCTTTCGATTTCGAAGTCAGAACCAACATCAATGATAAGGGAACACATCAGGAATTTTTCTGGTCACAGGAATTTCCGAGGGCTGTAGAATGGCTTTATATCAATAGTTTCGAAAGTCCTGTGAAAGCAAAAAATGAATTAGAAAGTGACACAAAAAACTAAAACCAACTAAGTCCCAGCGGGATGATTAATATGCTAGCATAGGAATTCATTCCTATGGATGAAAGAATAAATTATGATTAAAATTTACAATAAAAAAGAAACGACAACTCAAAATATATTCCTGTTCAGTGAAGATGATTGGGAGCAGGAAAAAAGCTCTCATCCGAATGTTGAAGTGTTTTTTAACGGAAAGAAAAACGAGGTCTTCATCAAAACTACTTCTGATGAAATCAACTTTTTCATTGGAATCGGAAAAGACACAAAAGGTTTTGAAATCCAAGCTATTGCGAATAAATTTTCCACTGATTACAAGAAAAATATGCAATCTGTTCCGACTTCGGTTCATTCAAAATTAGGATTAGATTTGACTGAGGAGTTTGTGAAAGGTCTTTTTTTAGGAACTTATCTCTACCCTTTCGAAAGATCACATCCGTTTTGGCAGGAGAATTTTGAACTTCATTTTGAAAATATTTCCGAGGAAGAAGCTCAAAATTTAGCTATAAAAACCGAAGCGCTTTGCAACGGACAATTTGCCGGAATGGAATGGCTGAATAAACCGGCGAATCACAAAAAAGTGAGTCAGATTTCAGAATTTTTGAAATCAACAGCAGAAAAATATGATTTGAAATACAAATCGTTCAACCGAGAAGAATCAATCAAGGAAGGTTTAGGAGCTTTTGTCGCTGTAAATCAAGGAAGTTCGCAAGAGGCGGCTTTTACAATTCTGGAATATAATTGCGGAAAGGAGGATGTTCAAACTTTTGGTTTAGTAGGAAAATGCGTTCTGTTCGATACAGGTGGGATTTCCATCAAACCGTCTGACAATATGCATTATATGAAAAGCGATATGGGAGGAGCAAGCGCAGTGATTGGCGCTTTGATTACAGCTTCGGAACTGAAGCTTCCTGTTAATATCGTCGCCATTCTTCCGATTACGGATAATGCCGTTTCGGAAAATGCGTATTTACCAAGCGACGTTGTGACTGCTTACAATGGAAAAACAATAGAAGTCCTGAACACCGATGCAGAAGGCAGAATGACTTTGGCAGACGGACTTTCTTACTTATCAAAAAATTATAAAACTGATGTTTTAATTGATTTGGCAACCCTCACGGGAAGTTCGGTTCGGATGTTCGGTTATACCTGTGGCGCCTATTTTTCGAACAACGATAATTTGAAAAAGAAGCTGGAAAGATCAGCTAACAAAACCAATCAGCGCCTTTGGAATCTTCCACTTTGGGACATTTGGAAAGACGATTTTACGTCGGATGTGGCAGATTTCAAAAACATCTCGATGAAACCTTTTGGCGACTGCATTATTGCGGGCAAATTCTTAGAACAGTTTATAGAAGGCCACGAGAATTGGGCACATTTGGATATTGCCGGCGTTGCGTTTGGAAATGTCGGTTATGCAAAAGATAAAATGGCGACTGGTTATGGCGTTCAGCTTTTGCTGGATGTTTTAGAAAATTATTAAAATAAAAAAAAGTAAATCTTGTACAATTTACTTTTTACATCATACAAATTTGAAAATGAATATGGAAAAAACGATTGTCTGCATCTCTTGCTATTACAAAGGTTATGACTTTATGGACGAGTGTAAAAAGCTTGGCAACAAGGTTATTCTCATCACCTCAGAAAATCTGAAAGAAAAAAATTGGCCTTGGCATGCGATTGATGAAGTATATTATATGCCAGAAATTGAAGCTTCCGTCTGGAATCTTGACCATCTTGTTCAAGGTTTTGCATACCTGATGAAAAATCATCAGATTGACGCGGTGATTGCTTTGGACGATTTTGACGTGGAAAAAGCAGCAATGATCCGGGAGACTTACCGTATTCCAGGAATGGGACAAACGACACACCGTTATTTTCGGGATAAGTTGGCAATGCGACAACAAGCAAAAGACAACGGTATTTCTGTCCCAGAATTTTCATCTATTTTCAATGATGCAAAACTGCACAAATTTACTCAGGAAGTTACTGGTCCCTGGGTATTGAAACCGCGTTCCGAAGCCTCGGCAAGTGGAATCAAAAAAATCAATTCCGCAGAAGAACTTTGGCCAGCTGTTGAAAATTTGGGTGACGAACGTTACAAATTTTTGTTAGAATCTTTCAAACCTGGTGACGTTTATCACGTGGATTGCTTGGTTTATAATAAAGAAATTGTGTTTACTTGCTTTTCAAAATACCTTTCTCCACCAATGAAAGTTTCTCACGAAGGTGGCGTTTTCCGAACTAAAACTCTAGCCAAAGATTCGGAAGAAGCCAAAGGTCTGGAGCAAATCAACAAAGAAGTTTTGGACAAATTTGGCATTCAGAATGGAGCTACTCACAGCGAATATATCAGAGGAATCGACGGAAAATATTACTTCCTGGAAACATCTTCAAGAGTCGGAGGCGCGCACATTCCGGATATGGTAGAAGCGGCAACTGGCGTGAATATCTGGAGAGAATGGGCAATTCTGGAAAATGCTTTGTTAAGTGGCGATAACTATTCGGTTGGAGAAACTCAGAAATTTTTTGCAGGATTAATTGTGGCTTTGGCAAAGGAAAAACATCCTAACACGCAAAATCTTCAAAATGAAGAAGTTGATAAATTTTTACCAATCGATTATCACGTGGGAATTGTTTACAAAGCGGAAACTGCGGAAAAAGTGCAACAAAGATTAGACGAAGCAGCATTGATTGTCACAGAACAAATCTTAAATATTCTGCCACCAAAAGATAAACCTACGAGTTAAAATTTAATAACAGCTTCGAGAGCTTAGCCCAACAGTTGTAATCAATCATTTATCAACAATCATTCATCTTATCACTAAACTATGCCACAAATCACACATACAGATTACTATTCACATATTCTCGGGATGAGCCTTCAGGTAGAGGTTACGGGGCATTTTGGTACACCCGTGATCATGTTTCCGACTTCTCAAGGTTCTTACACGCAGAATGCAGATTTCCACTTGAACGGAAGTATTTCGCATTTCACCAATAACGGAATTTTGAAATTATTCAATATTCAGACGATTGACAAATTCAGCTTCTATGACAAGGGAATTTCGCCTTACGAAAGAATTAGAAATTACGAGATGTACATTCAATTTTTGGTCCAGGAGTTTATTCCTTATATTCAAAGAACACATAACACGCATCGTGTAGTGGTTGCCGGCGCAAGTTTCGGAGGCTATCACGCTGCGAATTTCGCCTTCAGATTTCCGGATTTGGTTTCCCATCTTTTCTGTTTGTCTGGCGCATTTTCTATCCGGAGTTTTATGAATGGATACGATGACCAGCTGATATATTTCAATTGTCCTGACGAATTTTTGAAAAACGACGAAGCCTGGAAATATAAACATATGCACATTGTCCTCAGTACTTCCGACAGAGATATTTGTCTGGAACCAACAAGAAAAATGGCTGGTATTTTAACATCAAAAGGCATCAATCATTGGTATGATGAGCAAAAATGGATAGACCACGACTGGGTACTTTGGCGAATGGTTTTCCCAACATTTATTGGGAGGTTTTTCGGATAAATTCCAAAATAGGTCTCTAGCAGATTTTACTGATTCAGCAAATTTATTATGATGAAAAATGTAGATAATTTGCTTAATCAGTGTTACAAATAATTTTAAATAAAAAAAACAAATATATAAACATCGGATTTCGGACATCCGTCTTCCGGACTAAAAAAAACAAAACATTATGGCAAAAAAAATTGGAATTTTATTCGGAATGGAAGATACTTTTCCTTGGGCATTCATCGATAAAGTTAACGAACTCGGAAAAGGCGAATATATCGCAGAACCAGTTCAAATTGACAAACTGGAACAAGGTGCAGATTATGGCTATGCTGTGATTATCGATCGGATTTCTCAGGATGTTCCTTTCTACAGAGCTTATCTTAAAAATGCGGCTGTTAATGGAACTTATGTTATTAATAATCCTTTTTGGTGGAGTGCCGATGAGAAATTTTTCAATAATGCATTGATGTCAAAAATCGGAATTCCATTACCGAAAACCGTTCTTTTGCCTTCTCACGAAAGACCTACCAACACTTCAGATACATCTTTTAGAAATTTAAAATTTCCGCACGATTGGGAATATATTTTCGATTACATTGGATTTCCCGCTTACATGAAACCTCATGACGGTGGTGGCTGGAGAAATGTTTACCGTGTGGAAAGTCCAGAAGATATGTGGGAAAAGCACGCTGAGACAGAGCAATTGGTGATGATGGTACAGGAAGAGATCGTGTTCGACGATTATTATCGCGTTTATTGTTTGGGTAGAAAATATGTCCACATTATGCCTTATGAACCAAGAAATCCCCATCATTTGAGATATGCGACAACGCACCAAACGGAAGGAAAAGAACTTGAGAAGCTATTAAAAACCATCACAGAATATACCCTGAAAATGAATGAAGCTTTGGGCTACGATTTCAATACGGTTGAGTTTGCTGTAAGAGACGGTATTCCGTATGCGATTGATTTCTGCAATCCTGCGCCAGATGCGGACAGAAATTCTGTTGGTGAAGAAAACTTCCAATGGATTGTGGAACACGCTGCGAAATTAGCGATTGAAAAAGCTAAAGATTACAAGCCAGGGAAAATCAATATCGATTGGGGGAAATTTGTAACCAATAAACTCTAAAACTTAACTAAATATTATTGCTAAAAATTAATTTGGAATGCAAACCCTGCAGCCCGACTTGAGCGGAAATCCTTTTTTGCTTGGACTTAAGTTCTTTTTAATATAGAATCGTCTTGCAAAAAAGATTGGGAGCGGAAGGCGGATTAAGCTGCCCAAATTATATCACTAATAATGCAAACTAACTACTAACTAATTAACACAAGAAAAAAAATGCACAGATTCACAATTGGTGTTGAGGAAGAATATCAAATCATCGATGCGGAAAGCCGTGATTTGGTGTCTCACGTTTCTAAAATAATAGAAGGTGGAAAAGCAGTTCTCAGCGAAAACTTAAAACACGAGATGCACGAGTCGGTTGTTGAAATGGAAACAGGCATCTGTGAAAATATTCAACAGGCTCGTCAGGAATTGACTGACCTGCGGAGACATCTTGTAAAAACAGCTCACGAGCAAGGTTTGCGCGTTTCTGGAGGTGGAACGCACCCGTTTTCGCACTGGAAAGATAATGTTATCACAAAAGATGCACGTTATGATAAAATCGTGAGCGATATGGGCGATGTTGCAAGATCAAATTTGATTTTTGGATTGCACGTTCACATCGGAATTCCTGACCGTGAAGAGGGAATCAGAATCCAGAATGTAATGCGTTACTTCTTGCCTCACGTTTATGCTCTGTCCACCAACTCGCCATTTTGGGTTGGCAGATTGACGGGTTTCAAATCTTACAGACAAGAGGTTTTTGCCAAATTCCCAAGAACCGGATTGCCAAGTTACTTTGGAAGCGTTGCAGAATTTGATGCGTATGTGAATCTAATGGTAAAAACCGGAACGATTGACAACGCCAAGAAAATCTGGTGGGATTTGAGAGTCCACCCGTTCTACCCTACGATTGAATTCCGGATTTGCGATATGCCGATGACAATTGACGAAACGGTTTGTCTTGCAGCAATTATGCAATCTCTAGTGGCAAAAATCTACAAAATGCATCAGCAAAATACAAGCTACAGAAGCTACAGACGATTGCTTTTGACGGAGAATAAATGGCGCGCTTCCAAAGACGGAATTGATGCGCATCTGATTGATTTTGGGAAGGAAGCTAGTGTTCCGTACCGTGAACTTTTGGAAGAATTATTGGCTTTCATCGATGATGTGGTGGACGATTTGGGTTGCAGAAAGGAAGTGGAATTTGCCAGAGAAATCTGCAAAATGGGAACTGGTGCAGACAGACAATTGAAAGTCTTCAACGAAAGTGGTGGAGACTTGAAAAAAGTAGTGGACTATATGATTTATGAGACTGAGAAAGGTTTGCTTTAGATCATAATTCTTGATTGATAATTGGTTCTAAAATAACTCAAATTTAAATTCCGTAATTTTGTATAAAATTTATGAATATGAGTAAAAATGATGTAAGAATTGCGCTTTTGGATATGAATAACAACCATCCCAACCAAGGGATGCGCAATATTAAGGAATTATCTCAAGCCTTTCAAAAGCAGTCTGATGACCAAGTGTCGGTAGAACTATTTGATATTCGTTATAAAAATGAAATACCAAATATTGCCGATTTTGATATTTTCATTTCTTCTGGCGGACCAGGAAATCCGCACAGAGAAGGTTATGAGTGGGAAAACAGATACGCTGATTTTCTGAATCAGATTTGGGAGCATAATCAAAATAATGAACATAAGAAATACTTGTTTTTGATTTGTCATTCCTTTCAATTGGCAGTTATCCATTTCGGAATAGCGAACGTTTGCAAGCGAAAATCTTATTCCTTTGGTGTGATGCCTATTCACAAATCGGAAGATGGTGACCAAGAATTTTTGTTTAAAAATTTGCAAGATCCTTTCTACGCAGTAGATTCCAGAGCATATCAATGTATCGAACCCAATCAAGAAAAAATAGACGAATTGGGTATGAAAGTCGTGGCTTTGGAAAAATACCGCCCAACCGTTCATTTGGAAAGAGCGCTGATGGCGGTTCGTTTTTCCGATGAAATCTTCGGAACACAATTCCATCCTGAAGCGGACCCGACTGGTTTTATAAAAAATCTGGAGGATGAAAAAAACAAAACAGCGATGATAGAAACGTTCGGATTAGAAAAATATCTGGAAACCATCGACAGAATGAATGATGAGGATAAAATTTTGCTGACTCAATCACAAATCATTCCTAGATTTTTACAGTTTGCATCAGAACAAATCGTAGAAAACAGTTCAAAGTTAATGGTTGACAGTTGATTGCTTTCTAATTATTATCAACAAACAAAACTAATAACCAACAACCGAAAAGCTATGATTCAAAAATATAGAACACAATTTAACCAGGAATTTTCTCCGGAAAAATATCAAAAAACCAGCGATTTAATCAAAGAAAAATGCGGTTACGAAGCATCCTTTCGATTGTCTGAAAGTCCGATTTTTTTAACCAAAGAATTTCACGGTAAATTAGATGATGCTTGTAAAACAATCATCTCACAAATCAAAAATATGTCGGATGAAGAGCTCAGCAAAGCCATTCCGGCAAATTGCAATGTTCCGAATGATACTAAAAAGCCACACTTTTTAGCAATAGATTTCGGAATTTGCCAAAGTGAAAAAGGCGAAATCATTCCCCAACTGATAGAATTGCAGGCTTTTCCGAGTTTGTTTGGATTTCAGAAATTATTTGAGGAAGTAATCACGAATGTTTATCCTTTTTTAAATGATTTGAAACAATCGCTTTCTAAGGAAGATTACATCAGAGAATTGAAATCTGTTATTGTTGGTCACGAAAATCCTGAAAATGTCATTCTACTTGAAATCTATCCAGAAAAACAAAAGACCTTCATTGATTTTGCCTTGACAGAACAATATCTCGGCATCAAAACGGTATGCCTGACGAAAATCAAAAAAGAAGGAAAAAAATTGTTTTATGAAAATGATGGAAAATTAGTTCCTATCAATCGGATTTATAATCGTGTGATTTTTGATGAACTGGATAAGATTGAAGGTTTGGAAACAGAATTCGATTTTAGAGAAGACGTTGATGTAGAATGGATTACGCATCCGAACTGGTTTTTCAAAATCTCAAAATATATTCTCCCAAAACTGAAACACGAGTTTGTTCCAAAAAGTTATTTCCTGTCCGATTTTCCTGAAAATGAACAATTGAAAAACTTCGTTCTGAAGCCACTTTTCTCATTCGCAGGAAGCGGTGTAAATCTTAATCCAACTCACGAAATCATCAACTCTATTGAAGATAAAGACAATTATATCCTTCAAAGAAAAGTAAGTTACGCACCTCTTTTTGAAGATATCAACGGAGAATTCTCCAAAGCTGAAATCCGTTTGCTTTTTGCATGGAATCCAGAAGAGGAAAATCCTGAACTTCTCGTGAATCTTGTAAGAATGACGAAAGCCGCAATGGTAAATGTTGATTTTAATAAGAAAGACGCTATTTGGATTGGTAGTTCTATGGCGTTTTTTGGAGAATAGCAATAACTTTAAATTTTTATATCTGGCTTATTTTTTGAACAAAGTCCTAAAAAACTATGTTTGATTATAAACAAATCCTTCTTGGTTCAGAGGATTGGAGTTTTCTCCTAGAAACGGTTCTGAGGACGGGAATAATGTTCTTCGTAATTATTTTTGGCCTACGACTTTTGGGGAAGAGAGGTGTGAAGCAGCTTTCAGTGTTTGAATTGGTTGTTATTATCGGACTTGGTTCTGCTGCTGGCGACCCGATGTTTTATAAGGATGTGGGAATCATTCCGGCGATGGTCGTTTTCACAATGATTATCAGTCTCTACTCCATCATTACTTACTTTATCGGAAAAAGCAAAAAATTTGAACAGTTAGTAGAAGGGAAACCTATTTGTCTAATTGATAATGGCGTTTTTTGCATTCAGGATTTGAAAAAAGAATCGCTTGGTGAGGATGAATTCTTTGCTGAACTGAGACTAAGAAACGTCTCGCAACTTGGCCAAATCGAAAAAGCTATTGAGGAAATTTCAGGCGAAATCAGTGTTTTTTACTTTGAAGATAGGGATGTAAAATTTGGTCTTCCTATAATGCCTGGTTCACTTGACAATGCTATAAAACTTATAACAATCAAAAAACATTATTCCTGTACATTTTGTGGTTACACAGAGGAATTGCATAACGGTAAGCACAACTGTAAAGTTTGTAACAAAGATGAATGGGTAGAATCTTCCAACAAAAGGCGAATCTCTTAAATCAACTTTAATTCTTCGACTTTCAGTTCATCAAAATGTTGAATCACCAAGTCGGCAGTTTCATAATTCTGATTTTTGCTGTTCTCACTTTTGTAGCCTACACAATAGATTTCGGCAGCATTTGCAGCCAAAATTCCGTTTGTGCTGTCTTCTATCACAATACAATTGGCTTTATCATTTCCCGAAAGTCTTTGTGCTTCAATAAAAATGGCAGGATTTGGCTTTGATTCTGGAAAATCTTCGCCACTCACAAGGTGTGAGAAAAACGGGAATAAATTGAAACGTTGGAAAACCCGGTCTATGGTAGATTTGGCAGCAGACGACGCTAAAATCAATTGAAAATTGGCAGAATGAAGATCCTTAATCAAATCTTCAACTCCATCTAATAATTTCAGAGCAGGATCAGAATCAAATAAATTATAAAATAAGGTTCTTTTTCTTGTAATTAAATCTTCTGTATTGGTTTCAATTCCAAAAATATCTTTTATCATTTGATAGACATTTCGGGTAGATTTTCCTGTAAATTTTGAGAATAATTCTGCGTCAATTTCGATATTCAATTCTTTGTAATGTTGATAATAAGCTTTTTTATGAAGCGGTTCCGTATCTACAATCACGCCGTCCATATCAAAAATTACCGTGTTTTTCATTTGCCCTTATTCATTAATTCGGTGCAAAAATAGGGATTATGTTTGGAATGAGGAATGTGAACGCAAAGTCAGCTAAGATTTATGATCTTGTTGAAAGTATTTTATGATTTGCAAAGGCGGTTCGTTCATTAAAGAAAAACAAACTATTTATCTGAAATATTACTCGAAACTCATTTTGATAATTCTATCTTTTCCGGATAAGATTAATACCTCACGATTCAGCCATTCGCAGGTGTAGAGATTTTTTTCGTTGGAGATTTTTGTCCAGGTTTTTCCATAATCTGATGAAAAACTGATGTGCTGATCTCCAACAGCAACAATCTCTTTACCTTTAGTTTTTGGTCGAAATTTTACGCAAGTCATATAACCAGCATTTTGTCCGTTGGCCTGGATTTGCCAGGTTTGTCCGCCGTCATTGGTTGTTGCGATATTGTTGATATTATCAGCTTGTTTTGTATAATCTCCGCCAACTGCTATCCCGAAATTTTCATCATAAAAGTCAATGGAATAAATGCCTTGTGAAGATGTTCCCTGAACAAATGGTGTTTCGAAAACCTGCCAATTACAATTTTTGTTTTTCATTCTGTAAATTCTGGATTTTGAACCTCCGGTCGCAATCCAAATAAAATTTCCAGCGCTCGCAATATTGGTATTACTCGCCGCAAAAGCAGCTTCGCCTTTTTCTAAATAGGGGAAATCTCTACAATCACTGCAATGAATCCATTTTGAACCGCCATTTCGGGTTTGAGAGATATTCAATCTTTGATTTGGTGTTGGGTCACTAAATGCTAATCCAAAATTATGATCTGTAAACTTCATAGCGTCATAAAAAGCGGTAGAATCATTGTCATTGAATACAACTTTAGAGTCTAAAGTTTTCTTGTTAATTTTGAAAAAATGAGCCGGGCTTTCTATATTGATGGCGTAGAGATTCTTTTTATTTTGTGCTAAGGTTCGAAACTGCAACTTTTTATCCGAAAGTCTGATTTGTTTTTTATCAGATTTATTAGCAATGTTTACATAGCCAAATTTAGAATCTGTTCCTGCATACCAAACTTTTCCATCCCATAGCTGAATGGCTCGGATGCTGATTTTATCCGTCAACAATGTGTCGATTTTGAATTTTTGAGAGAACGAAAATGCTGAAATCAGAGAGAAAAGTAAGATTAGTTTTTTCATTTTATAAAAATAATGAAAGTTTCGTAATGTTGATGTTGATTGACAAAATTTGATTTGACATACCAATCCCATAGCCCCGATAGTAGCGGCATCCTTTTTCTTTTTTTGCCAAAAAAAAAAAAGATATAGCGGATAGCGGGAATAGCTCCTCAAAGAATTCTAGAAAAAAGCAGCACTCCAAAAATGGAAAGACAAAAAATGTCAAATATAGATAAGCTCTAAAAAAAATTCCGCTTCTGAAAGCGGAATTGATAATTAATGTTTATTGTCGACGTCGATATTAACATCTTCCAGAGGTTCTTGCTCTGCTCTAAATGTTTCTCCAAAGCCTCCATTCTGAAGTTTTGAATTTTTCTTACTATACAAAAAGTAAATCACAAAGCCTAACAACAACCAAATTAATGAATATGTTTGAGCTTCTGGGCTTAGGTTAATGATCAAATAAAGATTAATCAGAATCCCCAATGTTGCGATTACTGGCAAAGCTGGAACTTTGAAGTTTCTTTGTAGATTTGGCTCTTTTTTTCTAAGAATCCAAACGGCTACGCAAACCATCGTAAAGGCAAATAAAGTTCCGAAACTGGTCATATGCGCCAAATCGTTAATCGGTGTAAAGGCTGCCACAACCGCAATCACAGCTCCTAAAATATATAAGTTCTTTTTTGGAACTCCAGCTTTTGCATCTACTTTTGAGAATGTTGATGGAATTAAACCATCTTTTGACATTCCAAGGAAAATTCTAGACTGTCCCATAATCATTACCATCAATACGGAAATCAAACCTACTGTCGCAGCAATTGTAATGATGTAACCTGCCCAAGCTTGTCCGGCAATATCAAACGCATAAGCTACCGGCGCTTTGATCGCATCTGGGTATTTACCAAGTGGGTTGAAGTCTGTGTAATGCATCATTCCAGTTAAAACCAAAGAAACCAAAATATACAAAACGGTACAAACCACCAACGATGTAATAATAGCGAAAGGAACGTCTTTCTTAGGATTAATCGCTTCACCGGCCTGAGTAGAAACGGCATCGAAACCAACATAAGCGAAGAAAATAGCGGCAGCTCCGGCAATAATCCCTCCATAACCGTAGGCTGGCTCGGATTTTCCGTTTTCTATGATTGTTGTGGCTTCTGGAATAAAAGGTGTCCAGTTATCTACATTGATGAAAAATACACCTGCAATAATCACAAAAATAATAGCAGAAACTTTTAGTATCACAATAGCGTTATTTGCTTTTGCTGCACCTTTTGTTCCTCTAACCAAAATCGAAATTACCAATAAAACGATAGCCAAGGCAGGAAGATTAAGAAACAATTTCATATTGAAAAGTTCTGGCGCTGCGTTATAATTATTGATTGTTTCCTGGAAAGCCTGTAATTTTTCTAGCGGCAAACCGCCATTTGCTATTTGAGAAGTCGCCTCTCCAAAGGCTTTTTTGGCTGTTCCTGGATCTGTTGTCATCCAATAGGGCAAATGCAGACCAAACATTTTCAGCAATTTCCCAAAATATCCAGACCACGAAACGGCGACTGTCATAGAACCCATTGCGTATTCCAAAATCAGTCCCCAACCTATAATCCAGGCGAAGATCTCTCCAACAGTTCCGTAAGCATAAGCGTAAGCCGAACCTTCTACAGGAAGTATGGATGCAAATTCTGCATAGCAAAGTGCTGCAAATACACATGCTATACCAGCAACCACAAAAGAAAGTGCCAGAGCAGGACCTGCATTGTAATAGGCGCCTGTACCTGTCAAAACAAAAATGCCACCTCCAATGATAGCACCAATTCCAATAGCCGTTAAACTCCACTTACCCAATACTCGTTTCAGCTGACTTTTTTTGATGTCTGCTTCATACGCTTCCATTGGCTTCTTAATCCAAATATTTGCCATAATTCAATTTTTTATCCCCAAAATTTGAGGGGGCTTTTCTTCTTTAATTATTTTGAATTACGAAAATATTAAAAAAATATTAAGCTTAACATTTTTTAACTAATTTATTTTGAACTTAATTCCAATTTCAAAACTTTGTGTAAGAATTTGTGTCTTAATAATTATCTTTGACAATGGATTTTTTACAAAAACTTACTGCACAATACAACTCATACGAAACTTATCTCATATATTTAGAATCCATTGCTGTTATTTTCGGTTTGTTGAGTGTCTACTTTTCTATCAAAAAGAATATCTGGGTCTATCCAACCGGAATTATTTCTACAGTAATTTTCATTTATATTATGTTCGTTTTCGGGCTTTTGGGCGATATGATGATCAATGTCTATTACACTGGGATGAGCATCTATGGCTGGATCCTCTGGTCAAAAAACTCGGACGACTACATCCATGTTGAAGTTAAAAAAGCAAGCACAAAAGATTGGAAGATTGGAAGCCTTTTGTTTGTTGCCAGTTTACTTTTTGTAGGTTTGATCTATTATTACAAACCATTGATTGACAATGAATTTTCTATGTCGAATGTCAAACTCGGGCTATATCATCTTGATTGGGCGAACTATACAGACATTGTTACTACTTCCCTATTTCTTGTTGGGATGTATTTTATGGCCAAACGAAATATTGAGAATTGGATATTTTGGATTGTTGCCGATATCATTTGTGTTCCGATGATGTTCGAAAAAGGACTAGCCTTAACTGGTTTACAATATTTTGTGTTTACAGCAATGGCGATTATCGGGTATATCGAGTGGAAGAAAAGTTTGGGTAAAGACTAATTTAATCCAGACAATTTCTCAGCATACTCTTTGGCAAAAAGTTCTTTGTCTTCCTGCAATTTTTCCAATGTTTTCGGTAAAATATAATGGAAAATATATTGATCGTGTTCATCTGTAAAACCTATTTCCTTTTCCTCGCCGTCTATCATTTGTGCGAAAATATCCCACATCGATTGATCTTTTAGTTTCAGTAATTCGAAGAAATCGTGGGCTTTTATGGTTATATTTTTCATTGTTTTGTTGTAAAATGTATAATATAATAAGTTAAATACTGTTCAGATTGATAATTGGAGATTTGAGATATTATCAGTGCTAAAATTAATACTAAAAGTATTTCTCACTTTATAACTCTCACTTTCCATCAAACATCCTTAATAAAATCCTCATATTCATAAAACAGAAGTTCGAATCCATTCATTTTCTCGACAAAAAACTCGAAAATATCTGGCCAGGTTTGCTTATTGAAAATACTTACACCTGATTTCTCTACCCAAATCCTGCTTATCACTTTTCCGTTTTCCAAGGCATAAAACTCATCTTTGGTGAAACTTCCTACATAATCTTCCAGAATCGACTCCAAAGACCAGATTTTTTCGTAATAGGCATTTCGGAATAATTCATCTTTCATTTCAATATCCATCGAAACCTCAGCTTTTTTATTATCTGCGTAAAACTTGAATGAGAAATCCTTAATTTTGGTATCATACAACAGCCATTTTCTAGGGAAAGCTTTTCCAAATGCCGTCCAGAATTCTGTTTTTAGTTTTTGAGCTTCTTGTTTAGAGAACATTTTTTTGGTTGATAGTTGTTGGTTGATAGTTGAAGGTTCTTGGTCAGGCTGAATTTTTCGATGCCCATCAAACTTGCCGCCTCTTACTGTACTTGTTTCTTGTTTCTTAAAAACTCAAATCTACTTTAGCTTCGTTGAATTCTTTTATTAAATTTTTAAAGACTTTTTCTACCGGAAGAATTTCGTCTATCAAAGCAGAAACTTGTCCTATTTCCAATTCGCCTTCTTCCAGATCACCTTCAAACATTCCTCGTTTTGCGCGTGCTCTTCCTAAGGTTTCCTTTAATGCTTCCACATTCCTGCCTGTTTCATAAAGATTTTCCAGATCGTGAAAAAATTTATTTTTGACCAAACGAACCGGCGCCAATTCTTTCAGAGTCAGCTGTGTGTCGCCTTCTTTCAGTTGAACAATTTTATTTTTGAAATTATCGTGAGAGCTCGCCTCCACTGTTGCTGCAAAACGGGAACCAATCTGAACGCCATCTGCACCCAAAATCATTGCGGCTTTCATCTGGCTTCCCAAGCCTATTCCACCTGCGGCAATCAAAGGAATGTCTATATGCTTTCTGACATTTGGAATAAGGCAAAGTGTGGTGGTTTCATCTCTTCCGTTGTGTCCGCCAGCTTCAAAACCTTCTGCTACAACAGCATCTACGCCTGCTTCCTGACATTTTACCGCAAACTTCACGCTGGAAACCACGTGAGCAACTTTGATGCCTTCTTTTTTAAGGATTTCAGTGTAGGCTTTTGGATTTCCTGCCGATGTAAATACGATTTTTACACCTTCTTCGAGAATAATATTGATAATCTCTTCAAGATTTGGATATAGCAAAGCGACATTGACCCCGAAAGGTTTGTCTGTCGCAGCTTTGCATTTTTGGATATTTTCTTTCAAAACATCCGGATACATACTGGCCGAACCAATCAATCCCAATCCGCCGTTATTGGAAACTGCGGAAGCCAATCGCCAACCAGAATGCCAGATCATTCCGCCCTGGACAATCGGGTATTTTATATTGAAAAGCTGAGTGATTTTATTCATTCTATTATATTGTTTCTGAGCCAATCCAAAATCTATAAAGCTTGACATTTTTTATTTTTTTCAAAAGTAACAAAAGTTGGACGATACTGAAAGTTTTGTATTATGACAAATGTTTCTGCTTTGCGCAGCGCGCCCCGACTTGAACGTAGCTCTTTTTCTGACATTGCGATTTACAAAAGTTCTATTGATAGCCAAACTTCGATCGCAATGTCAGAAAAAAGCGGGAGTGGAAGGCGGAAATAGGCGCCCAAATGATTTTAATGTTTACTTTTACAAAAAATTTCGAATTGGATCTATCATTGAGAACCGTGACGGTTACAAGATATATTTTGCCGTTGCGGGAAGGCGGATCTTTGCCGGCGCTTGCAGAAGCGGATGACGACTTCAAGTATGTGCTGAAATTTCGTGGTGCTGGTCACGGCGTAAAGGCATTGATTTCTGAACTAATTGGCGGAAAAATAGCACAGGTTTTGGGTTTCCGGATTCCTGAACTGGTTTTTGCGAATCTTTCCGAAGATTTTGGAAGAAGCGAGGCTGATGAAGAAATTCAGGATTTACTAAAAAACAGTTGCGGACTGAATCTTGCGCTGCATTATCTTTCCGGAGCCATAACTTATGATCCCGGCGCGGTGAAAATAGATTTCAAACTGTCTTCTGAAATTGTTTGGCTGGATGCTTTTCTCACAAATATAGACCGGACTTTCCGCAATACGAATATGCTAATGTGGCACAAGGAACTTTGGCTGATAGATAATGGCGCATCATTGTATTTCCACCACTCCTGGGACAACTGGGAAAAGAATGCTATGAGTCCTTTTGTGATGATAAAAGACCACGTTTTGCTGCCACAAGCTAATGAATTGGACGATGTGAATGTGAGATTCAAAGCTATTCTTACGCCAGAAATACTGCGAGAAATTGTAGATCTGATTCCGACTGACTGGCTGAATTGGAACGATACTGAGCTGTCTCCCGAAGAAATAAAGGAGGTGTATTTTCAATTTCTGACGATAAGATTGGAACATTCTGATAACTTTATAAATGAAGCGAAAAATGCAAGATCCAAAGTTATATGAATACGCGGTGATCCGCCTGGTTCCGAAACCTGAGCGAGAAGAGTTCTTCAACGTAGGATTAATTATGTTTTCTAAAAAGGAAAAATTTATCCGCGTGAAAACACATCTTTGTGAAGATAAATTCAGAATGATGACTTGCAAAACAGAATATGAAGAGGTGCGAAAACACCTTTTATCTTTCGAAAATATTGCCAAAGGCGAAAAATCTGCAGGTTCTATTGCTCTGCTGGAAATTCCGGAACGTTTCCGCTGGCTGACAGCTGTAAAAAGTTCAATCATCCAAACATCCAGACCACATCCTGGCGCAAGCAAAGATCTGAACAAAACGTTTGACCGATTGTTTGAAGAGTTGGTGATGTGAGTAGATGAAAGAATAAAGATAAAATATCAAGCAAATATTTAAAGTATTTTATAAACAATTTAAAGTGTTTTAGTAACGGTAAAAATATTTATTCTATGGAAGTTGTTAAAAGTAAATTACACCTTAAAATTACTTTTTTGCAAACTCCTTTGGAGTTTTATCTGTGTAGAAATAATGCCCAAAACCAATCTGCATTCCGTAGGAACGCTATCTGCAAAATTCAAAATAGATATTTTTTATAGCAATCCTATGGATTGCGCTTGGCTTAACTGTTGTGATCTCTACACAGATTCTGCTTCCTAAAGGAGCATTGATGATTCTTTTGTGATTATCATTTTGTTTTTACCGTTTCTATGCTAAAAAACAATTTTCAATTTCGACAACTAAAGGGAGTGAATCTAGGAGATTTTATGAAGTTGTTTTTTAATTCTTTCTGGAGTTTACAAATCTTGAACTTTTGGTTCTTTTTTCCAAGACGAAAGAACATAAATTTTAAGAAAACAAAAAATATTTTGAAATTCAATTCCAAAGTTTTTGGCGAAGAACTAATTTATTCTCTGTGAACCAAATCCATTGAAAAAGCCGGCAGACAAATAGCCATATATTCACAAGGTTCATTGAAGGGATTGGAATATTGCACTCTTGCGCCTTTTTCGATGAGAATGCTTTGACCTTTTTCTAAGATAACAGAATCCCCGTCTATCTCAAAATGTTTTTTGCCGGAAATGATTAATGTAAATTCGTCAAACTCAGGCGTCTGATGCGGTTCGCTCCAGTTGGGTGGCGCAACCATATGTGCAATAGAAATTTCTGAGTTTCTGGTAGAATTGCCCCAATGCTCTTCTATCAGTTTTCCATCTGTGGTTGGAACTACAAATGGGCTGGCTTGTATTCTGTATTTTTTCATTTTTAAAATTTATCTGGATCAAAAGTAATCATCTATTTCCGAATTTCGTAAACTACATTCAGTTTTTCCGGCTCACCGAAATAAGCCACATTTAATTCATCTATCTTTTGCGCGCCTAATTTTTCCATTGCCTTTTGGGAACGGATATTATTTTTTCCAACGTGAAAATATACCTTATCTACCAATTGAAAGATATAATCCAGCATTAGTTTTTTGACTTGAGGATTCAGTTTAGAACCCCAAAATCTAGTTGCATAAAATGTATAACCAATGAATATCGAACTGTCTTGCGGATTATAATCATAAAATCTAGTGCTACCAGCAATTTCGCCAGTATTTTTTTCTATGATTTTGAAAGCGCCTTTACTTTCCATTGCGCCTTGGAAAAAATTTTGAAAAACTTCTCTTTTATAACGGTCTTTATTAGGATGTTGTTCCCAAATCTCAGGATCTGAAGCGACTGAAAATAAGGATTCAAAATCGTTTTCTTCCAAAGGAACTAATCTCACAAAGTCGTTTTCTATAATTGGCTGAATGTTCATTTATAGGATGGATGTTGGGTGTTGGATTGAAATTAAGACTTAAATCTCGAACCTAGAATTTCGAATCTTAAACCTTGAATTAAAAAAGAATCGCTTTCTCCAGTTCTAATAGCTTCTGTTTTCGCCATATTCCGCCTCCATAGCCAGTCAAAGTTCCGTTGCTACCAATGACTCGGTGACAGGGAATAATGATTGATATTTTATTAAGTCCATTCGCATTGGCAACAGCTCTCACCGCTTTTGTATTTCCTAGAATATCGGCTTGCTGCTGGTAACTTCTAGTAGTTCCGTAAGGAATGGTTCTGAGGATTTCCCACACTTTTTTCTGAAAATCTGTTCCAACTGTTGATAATGGAACTGTAAAGTCCAATCGTTTGCCTTCGAAATATTCAGCCAATTCTGTTTCTAATGTTTTGAAATGAGGATTATCTCCCTGAATAATATTCGCTTGGAAGTATTTTGATATTTCTTCCAATTCTTTAGTCATTGATTTTCTATCGGAGAATTCCAGCATACAGATTCCGTTCTCATCAGCACAGGCGATCATTGTTCCGAGCGGTGTCTCGATTCTTTTCAGGTCAATAATTTTTTCCATTTTCGAGTTTTTTGGCGAAGTTCCAATGATAGATTTGAAGCTTTCATTGAAACCACTCAAACTTGCATAACCATTATCCAAAGCCACATCCAAAACGTTCTCTCCTTGTAGCAATTTCTTGAAAGCCGAATTGATTTTGAACGTTCTCTGAAAAGCGTGGAACGTCATTCCGTGGTGTTTCAGAAACCAGCGTTTTACCGTCACAGGCTGTAGTCCTCTTTCAACCAAATCAATATCTTTAAATTTAATCTCAGGATTGAGTGACAATTCATCCATCAGTTTCTGAATTTCTTCCGGAGTTTCATCCGGTTTTTCTAATGGCTTGCAGACTTTGCAAGGTCTGTAACCTTTCAGAATCGCATCTTTTGTATTGTCAAAGAACTCAACATTTTCAGATTTTGGTTTTCTGGCAGTGCAAGTTGGACGGCAAAAAATCCCGGTCGTTTTCACAGCCATCCAAAAAACACCTTCGAAGTCGTGATTTTTATCAACTGAAGCCTGATACATTATTTCGTTACTCAATTCCATAACTGATTGTCTTGAATGATACAAATTTAGGTGTTTTCAGAATCAGTTAACAACCGAAAAATGGACAGGTATTTTTTACTCCGGCATCGCTTTCCATTTTTTGATAAATCCAGTATAGAAATATAGAAAAACAAAAGCAGCAACCAGCATAATATAACTGGTTGTCAGTCCCAAATCATCCAAAACACCTTTGCAGTTCAAATAATCATCTCCAACATAAACCTTGGCTCTGCAATCTGACACCTGATGTTCATTGACAATTCCGAAAATCAACCAAATAAATAATGGAAAACCAACCATTGATATAATCATAAAAATCGACGTTACAATTTTCCTAGCCTTTCCAATAGTAATAAATGGTATCAAAAGAATGATAATTCCAACCGTAAGTATCGTATAGAGAACAAAAAATACATCCTTGAATCCTCCGACAAATGTGAAAAATACACAGAAAAGTGTTACCAGCAAAATGATAACTCCGGCAGAAATAATACTGAATAATAATGAGCGCAAATCTGTAACTCTGAAACTGAAAATCAAAATAGCCAGTGCAAAAGAAATCCAAATAAAAAGATGAACCGAATCCGAAAAGAAATCATCGGTCTTGATGGTGTCCACATTTTCCAACAAATTATTCAAATGTGCTGTGTAATAGTAAAACCCGGTCATATTCCTCTTAAAATAATCTTTAGGCGCAATCTCCCGATCCACATTAGGATTAAAATCCCTGATGGTGATAGTGTCTTTGCGGATTTCACCATTCGCAGCCAGATAATTATCATCATAAGCCGCAACAGAATCAACAGTGACGGCTTCTTCATAACCGTTATAACGCTCTGCCGGTGCTTTATTAGGGTCATAATCCGTTCCAGCATCCGGTTTATATAACATTATAAAACGCTTGACCTCAAATTTTTCCGGATGATAGACCATTGCTGACCAATCTTTCACATTCAGATTATTGACAACATCAAATTCTTTTGAAATGCGTAAGAAATCCTGCAATAATTGTTCTAATGCTTTGGAATCCTTTGAAGTTATAAGTCTAATGGTATTATTGTTGACTTCAATTTGCTTTTGTTTCAGAACTTCTTTTGTTGGAAGATTGTCTTCATCATTTGCATTTCTGCGTCCGACAAATGAGTTGACATTATCATAAAAAACCGAAGAATAATTATAATAGCTTGGCGCAACTGTTTTGATATACGGCGACAAATCCTCCACCTGTTTTTTAAAAAAATAAGTTTTGGACTTGTTATCGGCGCTGGTTTCAAAGTAAGCCAACGGCACATTGTTCTTTTTTTCCTCTTCTGGATAGATAAACTGACCACTTTCATCGGTTTGATTTACCGTTTTTTTATAAAGTCTGAAATACTGATAAACCCTGTCGTGATACACAAAGTATGGGCGAGCCTTGTCAATCTTATTGATGTCTGTCTCACAATAGAAATCTGCAAAAGGTTTTGGAGAAAGTCGATTTTCAAGCGTGTAATCCTCCAGATTCTGCGACAGGAAAGGAACAGAATGATTAATAATTTCTATGTTTTTCGCCATTGTCTCATCGTCATATTTATAATTGATGAAAAGCCGAAAACCAGTCATATAAGAAAAATAAAACGTAACCGACACGAAGATGATGATGAAATACTGGACAAATTCAAAGAACAATTTTTTGCCGGAATTTGGGTAAAAATTCTTGAAAGCGTTGTTCTTCAACATATAAATCAGCCAGCCGACAATCAGAAGCACCGAAATGATGACGTGCACAAACACAAGTCCTGTGGAAAAATAATCATCGATGGCTCTGGTATGTTGCAATGTGCCAGGACTGGCGTGCGAAACGAAGCCTATAAAAAAGAAAATGAGATGAACTATGATTCCCAAAAGCAACATCCACACAATTCTCGTGTTCCAGATGTTAGGAAATCTTTCCAGTAAATATTGATTGATTGTATTGATTTTTTGCATTGGTCAGAAGTTTTTATTCCACGAAGAAACGACGTGTAGAAGTTGAAATATTACGGATGTAAGTCACTTGGATTCTCGAATTTCCGAGTGCTGACAAAACATCCGAAAAATCGGATTCGGGACTGAAATACGCCACGAAAATCCCGCCATTGAAATTCAGTTTCTCAAGAGCAAAAGGTTTGAAGATCTGCAACAACTCTTCTCTGGAATTGTCTGTATCAATTTCGACAATCAGGTTTGCATTTTCTGTTTCAGACTTCGTTTCGTTGTCCTGATATTTTCCGTTTTTGAGAAAAATCACTTTATCAGAAATCTTCTCTACTTCATATAATTGCTGAGAACTCAGAATCAAAGCAATTGGATGATTGACTGAATTGGCAATCGCTTTTAGGTCTTCCAAAATCACTTGCTGAGCCAAGACATCAAGGTTTGCCAAAGGCTCATCCAGCAAAAGAATTTCGGGCTGACGAAGCAGTGTTCTTGCCAATTCGAAACGCATTTTGTAGCCAGAAGACAATTCGTTCCACTTCAAATGTTTGTAATTCCAAAGTCCGAGACGTGCAATCATCATCAGCGTTCGCGTTTCGTTCTCTTCAGGTTTTACGCCATAACTTGACAAGACAAATTTCAAATTATCTTTCAGACTTCCGTACCATTTTTCGGTACGTTGTGGGATATAAACCAACTTGGTTCGCAACTCAAATTCATCTTTCGGCGTTTCATCAAACTGATATTTCAACTCGCCTTTATGATGAGAAATCTCCTTCGCCAAAATCCTCAGCAAGGTCGTTTTCCCGTTTCCATTCTCTCCTACCAAGCCGTAAACCTGACCTTTTTTGATTTCCAAAGAAACAGGACCGAGAGAAAAACGATTGCTTCCGTAAGATTTTTGGATATTTTTAGCTGTTAGAACTGATATTTCAGTTGGATATTCTTTGACTTCTATATTCTTTATTTCAGTCAGGAAAGCTTTGCATTTTGCGATAAACTCTTCAGTCTTTTCGGGATATTTTTCTTTCCAGTCCGTCAATTCGATGGCATTCTTGTAGATAGTCATATTCTGAGTATCCATCACACAATCCAACAATTTCCTGAAACCAAGAACAATATCTTTATTATCAAAAAAGTGAAAAACAGCCTTCACTCTTTGCTGATGTTTTGTCATAGTTATTTTGTTTTGAACGTTTTTAAAGATAACTAAAATAAGTGTCGGTTTATTATTTCAATTTAACTTTTAATTAGTTTTTTCACAGCTCGTAGATTTCACAAATTAATCAGGTTGTAAAAAAGAAACAAATCTGGCAAATCTTGCAAATCTGCGAGATGAATTTATTTTCAAATGATATTCAGAAAAATTTCTATCTTCCAAAACACAAAATCAACAGTTTTATGGATAAGAGAAAACTTCGTGAATCTATTTTCAGGCATTTGGATGGCATCGTTACAGCACCTGTAATTTTGGCTTTATCTAAAAAAAATATTTTGGATTTTATCTTGGCTAATGACCATTTGGAGCTTTCCGAAATCAACGAAAAATTTGAAGCTAATGAAGGTTATCTGAATGTCGGATTAAGAGTTTTGGCATCACAAGGTTTTGTAAATTATGATTTGAATAACGAATCAAATATTGTCAGCATTTCCAAAAATCACAAATCTAATGAAGCATTTTCTTATCAAAACATCTATATTGATTTGGCTGAGTTTTTAACTGATAATGATGTCATTAACTCTAAGGAACTGACGGAAAATCTCTGCAAAAATTGGATTGCTATTTTTGAGAAATACAAATCTTTTCTGAATGAAAATACAGACGAATCTTCGTTAAATTATCAAATTCAAAAACATATAGAAGGTGCTTTGGTTGGCCCAATCATCATCAAACTCGGGATGAGCGGAATGTTTCATAAATACTTTATGGAAGCGAGTTTCAGCGCAGAAGAATTCCATAAAAATCCGGAATATTTTGGAAAAATCTTGAATTATCTGGCTGAGCTCGGATGGTTTTCCAAGAAAGCCAATAATTTCCAGTTCACAGAAACAGGTTTGTTTTTTGCAAGACGTGCAACCGCTTATGGTGTCACGGTTTCTTATCTACCGATGTTTTCAAAACTCGACAATCTGATTTTTGGGAAAGCTTCAGAAATACGAGACATTGAAGATGGCGAAGACGAAATCCACGTGAACCGGGAAATGAATGTCTGGGGAAGCGGCGGTGCGCATTTGACTTATTTTAAAGTCATTGACGAATTTATTATCGATATTTTCAACCGTCCTTTAGCTGAACAACCAAAAGGTATTTTGGATATGGGTTGCGGAAACGGTGCGCTTTTGCAGCATCTTTACGAAATCATAGAAAGACAGACCTTGCGAGGAAAACATCTGGAAGAACATCCTTTGTTTTTGGTAGGTGCAGATTATAACCAAGCCGCGCTGAAAGTGACGAGAGCCAATCTCATCAAGAATGATATTTGGGCAAAAGTGATTTGGGGCGACATCGGCAATCCGAAACAATTGGCAGAAGATCTACAGTCTGATTATAATATCGAGCTTGGAGACTTGCTCAACATCCGAACTTTCCTTGACCACAACAGGATTTGGGAAGATGTTTTAGACATTAACTCTGATAGAATCAGCACATCAACCGGCGCATTTGCGTTCCGAGGAAAGCGTTTGTCTAACAAAGATGTGGAAGAAAACCTTCTGAATCACCTCAAAAAATGGACACCTTATGTAGAAAAATTCGGATTACTGTTGATTGAATTACATACACTTTCGCCTGAAAGTACTTCGAAAAACTTAGGTTTAACAGCGGCGACAGCTTATGACGCTACACACGGATTTTCTGACCAATACATTGTGGAAGTGGATGTTTTTCACAGGATTTGCAAAGAATCTGGCTTGGAACCGGACACGAATCTCTTCAAAAAATTTCCTGATTCGGAATTAGCGACGGTGAGTATCAATCTTTTGAAGAAGTAATCTAAATATTTTTCAGAATATTTTCAGCTTGTTTGATATGCCTTAAATTATGATAAATCACAAAGCGAAAAGTATCGCCCAATTTTAGCTTGATTAATTTTGAGATGCTGATTGAAGTTTTAGTTTTTTCTAAATCAACAGTTTTCGCTCTTTCCAGTAATTCCAGCATTTTGTTTTGTTGATTGATGAATTCCTCAATGACCGATTTATCAAGTTTTTTATGAATTGGATTTGAAACTTTAAGCGTTTTCATCTTGTTGAGCTTCTCCTTTGGAAGCATCATATTGGCAAAATAATTTCCCAAAAGTCCGCTTTTAAAATCAGATTTTGTTGCGGCAAATGAACTCTCATTGATCCGGTTTTCGATTTCTGGCAGATAAAATTGACCATAAAAATTAAGATGTTCCAGACATTCTAAAATGCTCCAGCTGCTTTTGGATGCTCGGAAATTGAGGTTTTCAATACTAAGATTTTGAAAAGATTGAGCAAAATTAAGATTGTTATTAGTAATATTCTTTAGTTCGTTCAGCAATTCGTTAATTTGAATTTTCATTGTTAAAAATTTTTACAAAAGTCTGAAAGTTCATTTATAAAAATATTGATTGAAGTCAAGATTTTTTAAGTCTGGACAAGGTTTCTGGCGACATTCTGAGATAATTGGCAATATATTTATTCGGTATTTCCTGGAATAGTTTTGGACTGCGTTTCAGAACACGCTCGTAGCGGATTTTCGGAGAACTAAACAACAAATCTTTCTCACGTTCAATCTGTTGCAAAACCAAATCTTCCAGAATCGTATTCCATAATTTAAGATTTTCCTGTTTTGAGTTTATAAACGCATAAAAATCTTCTTTAGATGCCACTTTTATACTTGAAGCTTTGATGGCTTGAATAAAAAATTCCGAAGGTTTTCCTGATAAAAATGAATCTAATGAAACAATGATATTATTCTTATAACCAAATCGTATAATACGCTCTTCACTTTCATCTTCTATAAAAATACGTACACTTCCATCTTCTATAAAATAGACATTGGTATCAATAGTTCCCGAGGTTTTGAGGAACTCATTTCGTTTTAGTAATTTGGTTTCCCAATGTAAATTTTCAAGTAAAATCTGAATCATCTTCGCAAGAAAAAAAGACCTCAAAAATTGAGGTCAGATACTAAATTATAGCTTTTATTTTACACTTTTAACTTGTATCATTCCTTTGCTTTCGTGGTACATCATACACATAATTTTACCGTCTCTTTCTTTGCATTCTTTTGTATAATCATAAACCAAAGAAACCTTGTCACCGTCTTTTTTGGATGCCAGAATATCGGAATTACAAACCAGATAATCTTCGTTTTCTGCGACTCGGAGGTAAGTTCCGGTACAATCTCTAACTATAGTTCCTGTTTGCAATCTGTCGTGAACTGTAGCGCAGGAAAATAACATTGAGAAAATTCCTAGTGATAAAATGGGTGATACTTTTTTCATAGATTTTTATTTGGATTAAAGGTATAAATAAAATATTATTTTATTTGCTCAGTAGGATTGATTACCATTATAAAATATTAAAATTAATACAATTAAAAATACTTTTAATAAAAAAACGCACCTTAAAATTAAGATGCGTTTTCATTTATCTGAATTTGAATTTACATCGCCTCCATCTTAAACGTCATACTCTCAATCACTTTGAGAATCGCTTCCACGGTGTCCATTGAGGTCAGACAAGGAACACCATTCTCTACGGACATTCTTCGGATCTGGAAACCATCTCTTTCGGATTGTTTGCCTTTCGTCATTGTATTGACCACGTATTGCACTTTTCCTTTCTGGATCAGATCGATTAGGTTCACATCTTCTTCTCCGATTTTATAGCCAATTTTTGTTTGGATTCCTTTCTCTTCGAAGTATTTAGCCGTTCCTTCCGTAGCCCAGATTCGGAAACCCGCGTTACTGAAACGTTTTGCCAATTCAGAAGCTTCTTCTTTGTCCCCATCTGCCACTGTGAAGAGAATCGCTCCGAAAGTTGGCACTTTTCTTCCGGCACCAATTAATCCTTTGTACAAAGCTTTTTCCAAAGTCAAATCTTTCCCCATCACTTCTCCCGTCGATTTCATTTCTGGTCCGAGGGATATGTCCACTTTCGTCAATTTGCTAAAAGAGAAAACCGGAACTTTCACATAAACACCTTCTTTGTTCGAAATCAAACCGGATTGATAGCCTAAATCTTTCAATGCCTTTCCGAGAATAGCTTTGGTTGCCAGATTCGCCATTGGAACATCTGTGATTTTTGATAAGAAAGGAACAGTTCTGGATGAACGTGGATTCACTTCGATGACGAAAACTTCGCCGTTCGAAATCACGTACTGAATATTCATTAATCCAATAACATTCAGACCTTTCGCCAATCTTATCGTGTAATCTTCAAGCGTTTTGATTTGAGTTTCCGTCAAAGTCTGAGGCGGATAAACTGCAATGGAATCTCCGGAGTGAACGCCAGCTCTCTCGATATGTTCCATAATTCCTGGAATTATCGTTGTTTCACCGTCGCAAATCGCATCTACTTCCACTTCTTTTCCTGTCAGATAACGGTCAATCAGAACCGGATGTTCCGGACTTGCATCCACAGCATTTTCCATATAGTGAGCGAGTTCTTTTTCAGAGTAAACAATTTCCATTGCTCTTCCTCCCAAAACATAGCTTGGACGAACCAAAACCGGATAACCAATTTCATTGGCAATCACAATCGCTTCTTCTTTCGATGTCGAAGTTTTCCCCAATGGTTGTGGAATTCCTAAATCCTGAAGTGCTTTTTCGAATTTATCTCTGTTCTCCGCTCTGTCCAGATCTTCCAGAGAAGTTCCCAAAATCTGAACGCCGTGAGCTGCTAATTTATCTGCCAAATTAATTGCTGTCTGACCACCGAACTGAACCACAACGCCTTTCGGTTTTTCGAGTTCGATGATGTTCATCACGTCTTCTTCTGCCAAAGGTTCGAAGTATAATTTGTCCGCAATCGAGAAGTCTGTGGAAACGGTTTCAGGATTAGAGTTGATGATAATCGCCTCGTAACCCATCTGCTGAATTGCCCAAACCGAGTGAACTGTTGCATAATCAAACTCGACACCTTGCCCAATTCTGATCGGTCCTGAACCTAGAACGATGATTTTCTCTTTGTCCGAAACTACACTTTCATTTTCTTCTTCATAAGTTCCGTAGAAATAAGGTGTTTCCGATTCAAATTCGGCAGCGCAAGTGTCCACCATTTTGTAAACCGGCATTATTCCGTTGTCTTTTCTGAACTGGAACACTTCATTTTGAGTGGTTTCCCAAAGATGAGCGATATTAAGGTCAGCGAAACCTAATTTTTTAGCTTCAATAAGCGTTTCTTTATCGAATTTGTTATCAGCAATTGTTTTCTCGAAATCAATTAACTTTTTGATTTTCCAAATGAAGAATTTATCTATTTTGCTCCATTCTACAATTTGTTCCCAATCATAACCTCTTCGCAAAGCATCGCCGATGATGAATAATCTTTCGTCATCACAAACCCGGATTCTTCTTTCTATTTCATCCGCTGTCAAAGCATCCGCCTGTTTTTTCTTTAGCCCAAGATGTCTCAATCCTGTTTCCAGAGAACGGATGGCTTTCTGCAAAGACTCTTCGAAGTTTCTTCCGATGGCCATTACTTCACCCGTTGCTTTCATTTGTGTTGACAATCTTCTGTCAGCCGTTTCAAACTTATCGAAAGGAAATCTTGGGAACTTTGTCACGACATAATCCAAAGTCGGCTCAAAGCAAGCGTAAGAAGTTCCGGTGACAGGATTTTTGATTTCGTCAAGTGTCAATCCAACGGCAATTTTCGCTGCAATCTTCGCAATCGGATAACCAGTTGCTTTACTCGCCAAAGCCGATGAACGCGAAACTCTTGGATTCACTTCAATAATATAATAATCGAAAGAATTTGGGTCAAGAGCGAGCTGAACGTTACAGCCACCTTCGATTCCTAAAGCCCGGATGATTTTGAGTGATGCATTTCTCAGCATCTGATATTCTCTGTCAGAAAGTGTTTGTGAAGGTGCAACCACGATTGAATCTCCTGTGTGAACACCAACCGGATCGATGTTTTCCATATTACAAACCACGATGGCGTTGTCGTTTTTGTCACGCATCACTTCGTATTCTATTTCTTTGAAACCTGCGATAGATTTCTCAATCAGACACTGAGTCACTGGTGAATATTTCAATCCTAATTCAGCAATCTCACGAAGTTCAGTTTCGTTGGAAGCAATTCCGCCACCGGTTCCTCCCATTGTAAAAGCAGGGCGAACAATCACGGGATAACCGATTTTTTCAGCAAAATCCAAAGCGCCTTGAACAGTGGTTACGATGTCAGATTCCGGAACCGGCTCGTTCAGTTCTCGCATCAGTTCACGGAAAAGATCTCTGTCTTCCGCCTGATTGATGGCAGAAAGTTTGGTTCCGAGAACTTCCACTTTACATTCTTCAAGAATTCCGGATTTCTGTAATTCCACGGCCATATTCAGTCCGGTTTGTCCACCTAAAGTTGGCAACAAGGCATCCGGACGTTCTTTTCTGATGATTCTGGAAACAAATTCCAGAGAAATCGGTTCAATATAAACTTTGTCGGCAATCTCCACATCCGTCATTATCGTCGCAGGATTGGAATTAATCAAAATCACTTTGTAGCCTTCTTCCTTTAAAGAAAGGCAAGCCTGTGTTCCCGAATAATCAAATTCCGCAGCCTGACCAATGATGATGGGACCTGAGCCGATTACTAAAATTGTTTTTATGTCTGTTCTTTTCATTTTTTTTATTAGATGTCGGAAAACCGATTTTATTTATTTTTTCCATAGGTTTCACCTACGGATACTGACATTGAATCCTTCGGATTCTGTAATATTTTACTTTTTGAAATCCTCCATCAAAGTGATGAAATCATCAAAAAGATAATTCGCATCCTCCGGACCTGGACTGGCTTCCGGATGGTACTGTACGGAGAAACAAGGATGGATTTTGTGTTTTACACCTTCGTTGGTTCTGTCATTCAGAGCGATGTGAGTTTCTACTAAATCTGTATTATTCAAAGATTCCTGGTCAATCGCATAACCGTGATTTTGAGAAGTAATTGCTACTTTATTTTTTTCCAAATCCAAAACAGGATGATTCCCACCTCTGTGCCCGAATTTCAATTTGTAAGTTTTTGCACCACAAGCCAGACCAATCAATTGGTGGCCGAGACAAATCCCGAAAATCGGAATTTTTCCTAGCAATTTCTGAATCATTACCAAAGCCTGCGGATTATCTTCCGGATCGCCGGGACCGTTGGAAAGCATTATGCCATCCGGATTCATCAGTAAAATTTCCTCAGCCGTTGTGTCGTGAGAAACTACTATGATGTCGCAGTTTCTTTGAGACAATTCGCGGATGATGCCTAGCTTGGACCCAAAATCTACCAACACTACTTTGAAACCTCTTCCCGGACTTGCGTAAGACGTTTTTGTGGAAACTTGTTCTACCTGATTGGTTGGGAAGGTTGTGGATTGTAATTCTGCAATCACAGCTTGTTCATCTGTGTCCACATTTACTATTTTTCCTTTCGTAACGCCTTTGCTTCTGAGGATTCTTGTCAATCTTCTGGTGTCGATTCCTGAAATTCCGGACAAGTTCTTTTTTTCGAACAATTCGTCCAGCTTTATTTGGGTTCTGAAATTGGAAGGTAAATCGCACAATTCTTTCACAATTAAACCTTTGATTGCAGGTTCGATGCTTTCATAATCATCTCGATTGATGCCGTAATTGCCAATCAATGGATAAGTCATACAAACGATTTGTCCGCAGTAACTCGGATCAGAAATCAGTTCTTGATAACCCGTCATTCCCGTGTTAAACACTACTTCTCCAGAAGTGTCCTTCTCTGCTCCGAATCCTGTTCCGTGAAAAACTTCGCCGGATTCTAATATTAATTTCTTTTTCATTTTTACTTTTAAGTCGGAAGACGGAAGTCCGTTGTCCGAAGTTTTATTTTTACTTATCTTTTCTTTTATCACCGGTCATCTGACATCTGACATCTGACTTTTATCTCAAAAAAAACACGCCCTAAAAGCGTGAATCAATTTTTTATTTTTTGGAGTCGATGAATTGGTATCCTTTGTTTTCTAAATCATATTTAAGGATTGCCATTCTAGCAAAAACCCCGTTTTGCATTTGTTTGAAAATTCTCGACCTTTCACATTCTACCAGTTCCGAATCAATTTCCACACCTCTATTGATAGGCGCAGGATGCATAACGATTGCAGTCGGTTTCATCTTTGCTTCTCTTTCTTTTGTCAATCCGAATTTCTTGAGATAATCCTCAGATTTAAAATTGAAGCTTTTCTCGTGACGCTCGTGCTGGATTCTTAATAAAATCAAAACATCAACTTCTTTCACCAAATCATCGAACTGCATATAAGTTCCGTTCACCAGCATTCCTTCATCAAACCAGAATTCCGGCCCAGAGAAATATACTTTTGCGCCCAATCTTCTGAACAATCCTGCATCCGAATTCGCAACTCGGCTGTGTTTTACATCGCCTACGATTCCTATTTTAAGACCTTCAATCTTTCCAAATTCCTGAATGATTGTCAGCGCATCCAGAATCGCTTGCGAAGGATGACTTCCTACGCCGTCGCCAGCATTCACGATACTTAGTTTTGCATCTTGCAAAGCGTCATAATAACGCTTCTCCGAATGTCTAATAACTGCGACTTCTACACCAATTGCCTCCAGAGTTTTAATCGTATCCAACATTGTTTCGCCTTTAGCAATCGAACTTTTATCAACTTCGAAATCGATAACGTGAAGTCCCAGTTTTTTCTGAGCGACCTCAAAACTCGTTTTGGTTCTTGTGCTATTTTCAAAAAAGAGGTTCGCTGCGAAAACATCGCCATCAATTTTGCTGATTTTTCCATCTGCAAACTGCTGCGCTTCTTGTAAAATTTTCTCTATACTCTCTGTAGATGTGCGGGAAAGCTTAATCATATCTCAAATTTTTAAATAAAAAAAAACGAAGCCTAAAAAGACTTCGTTAAATATAAAAAATATTGTTGTTGTCGGCAAATTTGCCAATTATATCAGTCGCTAAATTCTGTATCAGATTCATTGCGTGCAAAGATACCAATATTT
>JBCNLQ010000023.1:0-53840 GCA_039595375.1 Chryseobacterium sp. | reverse complement strand
AACTTGAAATTGGAAGAGTTGCAGGAAGAATTAATCAATCATCCCTCCATTATTTTCGGCATTGAACAAGCTTTGCTAAATCTGGAATATCAAGGTAATTTATATTTTCCAAGTGATTTTACGAGTGGAAAAGATTCGATTAAAATCAATGGATTGATTTGGATGGGAGATGCAGACTATATGCAGACTCAAATCGAGGAAAAATTGGAAAACAATTTCACTTGCATCAAACTCAAAATCGGTGTTGATTGGCATTCTGAAAAAGAGGTCATCAAATCTTTAAGACAGAAGTTTCCGAAAGATAAAATTGAGCTTCGTGTGGATGCAAATGGCGCATTTTCGCCAGAACAAGCCAAAATTGTTTTGCAGGAATTGGCAGATCTGGATATCCATTCCATCGAGCAGCCGATCGAAGCCGGAAACTGGAAAGCGATGGCAGAACTTTGCAAAAACACACCGACGCCAATTGCTTTAGACGAGGAACTTATAGGTGTATTGAATATGGAGTCGAAAAGAGAACTTCTCAAAGAAGTCCAACCTCAATATATCATTTTGAAACCTAGTTTGGTTGGCGGATTTTACGGTTCGGATGAGTGGATTGCTTTGGCAGAAAGCAATAATATCGGATGGTGGATCACTTCTGCTTTGGAAAGTAACATTGGACTTAACGCCATTGCTCAATACACTTATCTCAAAAAAAATCCAATGCCTCAAGGTTTAGGAACAGGCGGATTATTTACCAATAACTTTGAAACGCCTTTGGTTTTGAAAGGTGAAAATCTTTGGTTTGAGGAATTCAGGTTGTAAGTTTTTCATCTCGGTGATGTGCGATAAGCTTAGTTCTAATATTTTTAAAACATTTTAGACTTACACGAAGTTGTTCTTGATTTCTATACAATCGAATAAATAAAAAGATTATCAAAAGTTATTCATATTTGAATGACTTTTTTTCTGCCAAAATTTCTGCATTACAAATAAAAATCTGCCAATTCTAACTATCAACCATCAACTATCAACCATCAGCAAGCTTGGCACATTGTTGGAGATGTAGGAAGCAGAATAACATTAAAATTATATACTTATTATGTCAGTAAATTTTAAACCATTAGCAGACAGAGTGCTGGTAGAACCAACGCCAGCTGAAACTAAAACTGCATCTGGATTGATCATCCCAGACACTGCGAAAGAAAAACCACAAGAAGGAACTGTAGTAGCAGTTGGTCCTGGTAAAAAAGATGAGCCAACAACCGTACAAGTGGGTGATAAAGTTCTTTATGGAAAATATTCTGGAACCGAGCTGAAATTCGAAGGTAAGGATTACTTGATTGTAAAAGAAGGTGATCTTTTAGGAATTATCGGATAATAATTTGTAAAAAGTAAATTGTACTAAGTACAAAGTAATTTTAAAAAATCAAATTTAAAGTACATTTTACAATGTACATCATACAATAATACATTAAGTAATGGCAAAAGAAATAAAATTCGATATCGAATCAAGAGATGCTCTTAAAAGAGGAGTTGATGCATTGGCTAATGCAGTAAAAGTAACTTTGGGACCAAAAGGTAGAAACGTGGTTATCGAAAAATCTTTCGGTGCTCCTCACGTGACTAAAGATGGTGTGTCTGTTGCAAAAGAAATTGAGCTCGAAGACAGAGTAGAAAATATGGGTGCTCAAATGGTAAAAGAAGTGGCTTCTAAAACCAATGACATCGCTGGAGACGGAACTACGACTGCAACTGTTTTGGCACAGGCGATCGTGAGAGAAGGTCTTAAAAACGTAGCAGCTGGTGCAAACCCAATGGACTTAAAAAGAGGAATCGACAAAGCAGTTTCTGCAGTGGTTGAAAACTTGAAAACGCAGTCTCAAACAGTAGGTGATTCTACAGAAAAAGTAAAACAAGTGGCTTCTGTTTCTGCCAACAATGACGAAACTATCGGTTCTTTAATCGCTGAAGCTTTTGGAAAAGTTGGAAAAGAAGGCGTAATCACTGTAGAGGAAGCAAAAGGTATTGACACAACAGTAGATGTTGTAGAAGGTATGCAGTTTGACAGAGGTTTCCAATCTCCATATTTTGTGACTAATCCGGAGAAGATGGTTGCAGAATTAGACAATCCATATATTCTTTTGGTTGAGAAAAAAATCTCATCTATGAAAGAATTGTTGCCAGTTCTTGAGCCAGTTGCACAAGGTGGAAAATCTCTATTAATTATTTCCGAAGAAGTTGAAGGTGAAGCCTTGGCTACTTTGGTGGTCAATAAATTGAGAGGTTCACTAAAAATCGCAGCAGTTAAAGCGCCAGGTTTTGGTGACAGAAGAAAAGCAATGTTAGAAGATATTGCAATTCTGACAGGTGGAACAGTAATCTCAGAAGAAAGAGGTTTCACAATGGAAAATGTAACTATAGAAATGTTGGGAACTGCTGAAAAGGTTTCCATCGATAAAGACAATACAACGATCGTAAATGGTGGTGGCGACGAGGCTCAAATCAAAGGGAGAGTTTCTCAAATCAAAGCTCAGATGGAAACGACTACTTCTGAATATGACAAAGAAAAACTTCAGGAGAGATTGGCTAAACTAGCTGGTGGTGTTGCCGTTCTTTACGTTGGTGCCGCGTCTGAAGTAGAAATGAAGGAGAAAAAAGATAGAGTTGATGATGCCCTTCACGCAACAAGAGCAGCTGTAGAAGAAGGTATCGTTGCCGGTGGTGGTGTAGCTTTGGTAAGAGCAGTTGCTGCTCTGGACTTCCAAGGTGCGAATGCTGACGAAACAACTGGTATCAAAATCGTAAAAAGAGCTATCGAAGAACCTTTGAGACAAATCGTTGCTAATGCCGGTGGCGAAGGTTCTGTGATTGTTGCAAAAGTTGCAGAAGGAACTGGAGATTTTGGTTACAATGCTAAAACTGACGAGTATGTGAATATGCTGGAAGCTGGAATCATCGATCCAACTAAAGTAACTAGAGTTGCTCTAGAAAATGCAGCTTCTGTTTCCGGTATGCTGTTGACTACAGAGTGCGTAATCACTGAAGTGAAAAAAGACGAACCTGCAATGCCAATGGGTGGCGGAATGCCAGGAATGATGTAGAATCGCAATTGGCTTATTGCTAATAGTATAAAAAACCGTTTAGATTTTTCTGAGCGGTTTTTTTTTTTTTTTTTTTGAATTTTCTGCAATTATTAATTCAATATATTCTGGAAATAGCTTCCATTTCTTTATTTTTATGAAAAATTAATTACCATATCATTTATGTTTGTACAAGTTTCTGCCGATTTCAGACGAAAAACCACCTCTGCAATCATCGCGATTGCTTTATTCATCATTGTTTATATCTTGCTGTTCCTTTCCGCCATTGCTTTAACGATGGCTTGCATCGCTGCCGGACTTTGGATCATCAGCATAAAACCAATGTTTTTTACCGTGATGATTGGCATAGGACTCGCCAGTTTAGGGGTTTTGATTTCTTATTTTTTGATTAAATTTCTTTTCAAAAAACACATAACAGACAGAAGCGACCTTACCGAAATCACCAGAAAAGATGAGCCACAGCTTTTCCAAATGATAGATGAAATCGTAAGAGAAGCTGGAACAGATTTCCCCAAAAAAGTTTATTTGGCTTATGATGTCAATGCCAGCGTTTTCTACGATTCAAGTTTTTGGAGTATGTTTTTGCCCATTAAGAAAAACTTGATTATCGGGATCGGATTGGTCAACGCTTGTACAAAACAAGAGCTGAAAGCCATTCTGGCGCACGAATTCGGGCATTTTTCTCAGCGCTCTATGAAAGTTGGAAGCTATGTTTATAATGTGAATCAAATCATTTTCAATTTGGTGGATGAAGATGAAACTTATCAAAATACGGTTCAAGGTTGGGCCAATGCCAGTGGTTTTTTTGCATTATTTGCAGAGTTGGCCATCAAAATTACTCAAGCTATTCAATGGATTCTTCGGAGAATGTATTCCTTTGTCAATATCCGTCATATGGCACTTTCCAGGGAAATGGAGTTTCACGCGGATGAAGTCTCTGCCAACATTGCGGGTTCTGTCGCATTGGAAGAATCGCTTCTAAGATTGGATCTCGCAGAAAGTTCTTACAGCTCCGTGATTGATTTCTACAACAGTAAATTTGAGGAAAGCAAAATCAGTAAAAACATCTACAAAGAGCAAAATTTTGTAATGGATTTTTTAGCAAAAGAAAGCGAACTCGAAGTGACATATGATTTACCTGTTGTAAAAATATCGGAAGCGGGACTTTTCAACAAATCTAAATTGGTGGTAGAAAATCAATGGGCGTCGCATCCTTCCACGGAAGATAGAGTTGCGAAACTTCGACAGCTTAACATCATCAAAGATTCTGACAACAGTTCGGCGAGAAATCTGTTCAGCAACATAGATGCTACAGAAGAAAAACTGACATCAAAAATATTTTCTAATGTTGAATATAAACAGCTTAAATCGGAATTAGATCTCTATACTTTTCAGAATGAATTTGAGAAAAATTATAATAAGGATACGTTCGATAAAATTTTTAATAACTACTATGACAACAAAAATCCGTATCCGTCAGATCTGAACGCCGAAGTTCCTTCACAAACCTTCATCAGTTTTGAAGAATTATTTTCAAAGGATAAAGTAGAATCAGTTTACACGCTGATTGCTTTGGAAAATGACAAAAACACAATTTCTTCTATTGCTGATGGAAGTTTCGCTATCAAAACCTTTGATTATGACGGTAGAAAATTCAAAGCTAAAGAAGCTAAAAATCTGATTCCAAAATTGGATGAGCAAATCAAAAATCTAAAGAAAGAAATCACTCAAAATGATACGAATATCTATCATTATTTCGTTAATCTGGCGAAAAACAAAAATCAGGAATTTGAATTGACCAGTTTGTTTTCCAGCTTTTATACTTATGATAAGAACTTCGACGAGAAATTCGCATTATTTGCAGAACTTAGCAAATCTCTGGATTTTGTAAGTACAACAACGCCTTTTGAGCGGATTACTAAGAATTTTATCAAGCTAAAACCATTGGAAACAAAACTAAAGCAGGAATTGAAAGAAATCATTACCAACCCGTTGCTGAACGAGGAAATATCCGAGCAGAACAGAAAAGATTTGGAATATTATATCAATAATGATTTGATCTACTTCAATCAAAAAGAATACTTTGAATCGAATCTGCAACAACTATTTTTTGCCGTGAATAGTTACCATTTTTATCTTGGCAGACAATTCTTTTTGATCAAAAAGGAGTTACTACAGAAAATGGCTCATTTAGAACAATTGAAGTCATAAAAGGATTATCCTTTCAGAACTAACCAATCCATCAAAATGAATTGAAACCCTAGAATTTTTTTTATTTATTTTTCGACTCTCACTGCATCAGGTACCATTATTTCATAATTCCCGCCATAAGAAATAATCTCTCTCACAATGCTGCTGCTTATGTAAGATTTTCCCGACGAAGTCAGAAGGAAGATAGTTTCAACTGTTTTTTCTCTGGTTAAAGCTCGATTGGTCTGTGCGATCGACTTTTCAAATTCAAAATCTGCAGGATTTCTGAGTCCTCTCAAGATGAAATTCACATCTCTGCTTTTGCAGTAATCAATCGTCAATCCTTCAAAATCGTCTACTTCAACATTCGGAAACTTTTCAAAGGTTTTTCTTATGAATTCTTTACGTTGTTCTAATGAAAACATATATTTTTTCTGAGAATTCTTTCCAATGGCGATGATGATTTTGTCAAACAGCGGAACAGCACGCTCTACAATATCATAATGTCCAAGTGTAATTGGGTCAAACGACCCAGGAAATACAGCAATCTTCATAGAAATTTTAAATTTTAGATTATTAATTTTAGATTGCTTAATAATCTAAAATTTATCATTAATTAAGGTCTTAGAAATTGTAATTATTTTTTAAAGCTATCAACAAAAAGCCGTTTGCCAATAGCTAACTATTATTTTTTAAGTGCTTTTTCAACTTCATTTCCGCAAAGGTCTTTGATAGAAATGCCGTAGATTTTGGCTTGTTGAGGAAGGATACTTGCCGGCGAAAATCCAGGATTGGTATTCATTTCCAGCAAGTGAGGAACTCCATCGACGATAATAAATTCTGAACGGGAAAATCCGCTCATGCCAAGTGATTTGTATGCTTTGATGGAAATTTCTTCAACTTTTTTTCTGGTTTCTTCGTCAATTCTTGCTGGTGTGATTTCCTGAGAAGCACCTTCATATTTAGCTTCGTAATCAAAGAATTCTTTATCTGGAACAATTTCCGTAATTCCCAAAACAATCACTTCGCCTTGATAATCTAAAACACCAACAGAAACTTCCATTCCGTTCAGTGCGCTTTCGATAAGAATCTCGTCATCTTCTTTGTAAGCAAATTCAATCGCAGAAATTAGTTCGCTTTTGTCCTTAACTTTAGAAATTCCGAGAGAAGAACCACTTTGATTGGGTTTTACAAAAACCGGAAGTCCTAACTTTTCAATAATTTCGTCATCGGAAATTTCCTCGCCATTTCTTAAATAGATACTTTTTGCAGAAGGAATTCCGTATTTTGACAAAACTGCTAAAGTATCTTTTTTGTTAAATGTTAATGCGCTTTGGTAGAAATCACAACCCGTATATTTTTGACCAATCGCGTCCCAATAAGCCTGCATCATTCCATTTTCGCCAGGTGTGCCGTGGATGGTATTGAAACAAACATCAAAGTTGAGGATGTCTCCATCGCCTAGGTTGACAGAGAAATCTGCCTTATTGATGAATTTTTTCTTATCTTTTTCGTCCAGCAAATACCATTCGTCTCTCAAAATAACGACTTTGTAAACGTCATAAAGTTCACGGTCCAAAGAATCGAAAATCAGTTGTCCACTTTTCAAAGAAACTTTGTATTCATCGGAATAACCGCCCATTACAACGGCTATGTTTTTTTTGTCCATTTTTGAATTATATTGAAAACAAATGTAGAGATTTTATGAAAAAGTTTGATGATTAAATTTTACAATTATTTAATTTAAGAAAAAAACAATTTCAAATAAGACCAATAAATTAAAATGCCAACGCAAACCGAAGAAATCGTTGCCAGCATCACCGCGCCACCAGCCAGATCTTTAATAATGCCAATTCTGGAATCAAACTCAGGCTGAATGTAATCGCAGATTTTCTCAATACAAGTATTCAAAGCTTCTGTGACCAAAACAAAAAAGCAACAAAGAAGAATCAAAGCTGTTTCGATATTAGAAAGTCCGAGAAAAACAATCAGAAACAGATTAATAATCAGACCAAAAACTTCGATTTGAAAATTGCGTTCGTTTCGCAAAATCCATATTAATCCTTTGATGGTAAATTGCACACTTTTATAAAATGGAGGTTTTTTCATTCTTGATTTAATAAAATTAAATTTCTGATTCTATTCTTTGAAATCTTTGCTGAGTTTGAAGTTTATACTGAGCTTGTCGAAGTGCCTTTGCAAGCTTTAAAAAATATTTTCAATAAGTTTAGAAAAACTCTTCGCGAACCTTGCGTTTTAAAAATTCATCAATCATCAAATTTCCACAAAGTTATTCAAACTTATTTCACTCCAATTCAAAAATTGTTAATAACTAAATAAAATCAACTTTTACAATCGAACCGAAATCATTATATTTGTGGAATTGAAATAAATACAGTTTATGAGATTTATTGTTGCCAGTGGCGATTTGCAAAAAGCTTTACAGACGGTGAGTGGCGTGATTTCAGGCTCACAATCCAGACCAATTTTGGAGAATTTTCTTTTCGAGTTAGACCAGAACTTGTTGACAGTGACGGCTTCTGACGGAGAAACGACTTTGATTACTTCTATTGAAGTGAAGTCGGAGGACAAAGGAAAATTAGCAGTTCCAGGTAAGATTTTTCAGGACTTCCTGAAAACTTATGGCGAACAACCTTTGACTTTAGCGGTTAAAGATTCAGAAGACGGAAACGGAAGCGTTTTGGAAATCTTGGATGAGAAAGATAACTTTGCTGTGGCATTGGACAATGCAGATGATTATCCGGAATTGCCGGAATTTGACGCATCTCAAAAAGTAACCATTGGAGGCGGGATTTTGGCAGAAGCATTGGCGAACACTTTGTTTGCAACAAGTAATGATTCTCTACGTCCTGTGATGACTGGTGTTTTATTTCAATTCAAAGAAGATGAAACTAATTTTGTATCCACAGATTCTCACAGATTGGTGGTTTACAAAAGAACAGATATCGTGCATCCGGAGACTTTGGAGTTCATTATGCCAAAGAAACCATTATCGATTTTCAAAAATATCCTGAACAATTCCAACGAAGATGTTGTGATTGAATTCAGTGATAATATGGCAAAATTCACATTCGGAAACAACATCTGGATTTGTCGTTTGATTGACGGAAAATATCCAAATTACAACGCTGTAATCCCGAAAGAAAATCCAAATGTTTTGACCATCAACAGAAGTTTGCTTTTGGGCTCTATCAGAAGAGCGTCAATTATGTCCAACAAATCTACGAACCAAGTAAGATTCAAATTATCAGGCAACGTTCTTCACCTTCACGCAGAAGATACAGAATATGCGAACAAGGCGGATATGCAGATTCCTTGTGACTACAACGGCGATGATATCAACATCGGTTTCAGTTCAAAATTCCTGACAGAGATGTTATCCGTTTTAGCTTCGGACGATATCACAATGAAGATGTCTCAACCAAACAGACCAGGAATTGTAGAACCAGTTGACGGATTAGAAGACAACGAGAGTATCCTGATGCTGTCAATGCCTGTGATAGGATTATAATTTTAAAATTAATCATATTTAAAGTTTGAGATTTGAAATTCAAGTCTCAAATTTTAGTTTAAATAAAAGAATTTCTTAACTATAAATACAACGGAATATGACAACTTTCACATTTGAAGCGGATAAATCCGAAGTTGAGAAAATCCGCACAATTTTAAAAGCACTGGGCGTCAAAAAGCTCAAGGTAAAAGAAGATGCTTCTGATTCATCTGAAAAAATAAAGTATTCTCACAAAGAATTTGACGAAATGCTGGATGAATCAAAGAAAAGCAAAAGTGAAAGAGTGCTGAACTCAAAAGATGATGTCAAAAATCTCTTAGATTCTTTATGAGTTTTTCTGTTGGTTACACGGAGAAATTTCTGGATGATTTGAGAAAACATAAAAAATCTGGGCAAAAACAATTACTGTCAAAACTAGAACGTTTTATTACGGAATGCTTAGAAAATCCGAGAATTGGAATTGGAAAACCAGAGCTACTCAAACATCGAAAAATAGAAACTTGGTCTAGAGAAATCAACAAACAACACCGTTTGGTTTACGAAATAGAATCGGAAAATGTTGTTATGCTTTCAGCTTGGGGACATTATGAGGATAAATAGAATTATTTTTTGAGTTTTACGCAATCAGAATTTAAAATATAATTAATAACAAAAAATCTTTGTGCACTTTGTGTTCAAAAAATTCAAATATAAAAAAGAATGAAAATTTCTAATAATTGGCTTAAAGATTATATCAAAACAGACCTTAACTCTGAAAAAATCAGCGCTTATCTTACCGATATCGGTTTGGAAGTAGAAGGTGTAGATCAATTCGAGAGCGTCAAAGGAAGTCTGGAAGGTATCATCGTAGGTAAAGTTTTGACTTGCGAAAAACATCCGAATGCAGATAAACTGAGCAAAACAACGGTTGACGTCGGCAACGGAAAAATTCTGGAAATCGTTTGTGGCGCACCAAATGTGGCTGTTGGACAAACTGTTCCTGTTGCTGTGGTTGGAACAAAAATCTACGCCAAAGACGGAAGTTCTTTCGAAATCAAAAAAGCTAAAATCCGTGGCGAAGTTTCCGAAGGAATGATTTGCGCCGAAGACGAATTAGGTTTAAGTGATGATCACGCCGGAATTATGGTTTTGGACGAAACAAAATATGAAGTAGGAAAACCTTTCGCCGATTATTTTGAATTGACGAATGATGAAGTTTACGAAATTGGTTTAACGCCGAACAGAACCGATGCAATGTCCCATTATGGTGTTGCGAGAGATTTGCAGGCTTTCGTTTCTTCAAATAATTTAAAGTCAGAATTCACGAAATTAGAATCTAAATTTTTAAATATCGAAGGTTCGCACGATTTCAAATTAGAAGTAGAAGATTCTGAATTGACACCAAGATATCTGGGTGCAGTAATCGAAAATGTTAAGGTTAAAGATTCTCCGGATTGGTTGAAAAACAGATTGAAAGCCATCGGACTTTCGCCCATTAACAATGTTGTAGACATTACCAATTATATTCTTCACGGCCTTGGACAACCGCTTCACGCTTTTGATGCAGACAAAATTGCAGACAAAACTGTGAAAGTTGGAATCGTAGAAGCTGGAACCAAATTCAAAACTCTCGACAATATTGAGAGAACGTTGAACGGTTCCGAAATCATCATCAAAGACGGAAAAAATAATCCACTTTGTATCGCCGGCGTTTTCGGTGGAAGCGAAAGTGGCGTTTCTTCTGAAACTAAAACTATCTTTTTGGAAAGTGCGTATTTCAACCCGGTTGCAATCAGAAAAGCTTCTAAACTTCACGGATTAAACACCGATGCGTCTTTCCGTTTTGAAAGAGGAGTGGACCCGAATAATGCAAGAACAGCTTTGACTCACGCAATTAATTTGATTCAGGAATTAGCTGGCGGAAAGTTAGTTGGAGAGATTTTGGAACATTATCCTGAAAAAATCAAAGACCATTATGTAGTTTTCAGATATTCTCAGTTAGACCAAATTTTGGGGACTAAAATCCACAGAGAAAAAATTAAAGAAATTCTTAAATCTCTTGAAATCGTGATTCTTAACGAAATTCAAAATGGTTTAGAATTATCAATTCCAGTTTATAGAGCCGATGTGACCAGAGAAATCGACGTTATCGAAGAAGTATTGAGAATCTATGGTTACAACAAAATCGATGCGCCGAAAAAAATCTCTTTTACACCTGTAAAATTGAGTTTTGATGACCAGGATGCATTGGAAAATTCTTGGGCTAGAACTTTGCAATCCAACGGATTCAATGAGGTGATGAACAACTCGCTTCGTGCTGTAAAAGATGAGACCGATGCTGTAAAATTGCTAAATCCATTGAGTGGAGATTTGGCTTTTATGAGAAAGTCTTTGTTGGAAGGACTTTTGGAAAATGCTAAGTATAATATCAACAGAAAATCTTCCGATATCAAGTTTTTCGAATTAGGGAAAATTTATCATAAGAAGGAATCAAGCGACGCGTATCTTGACCAAAGGACAAAAAAATACGAAGAACGAAAACAATTAGCGATTCTGACTTCGGGAAGAGAAGTGGCGGAAAACTGGCTTCAGCCAAAAAGCGCAACAGATTTCTACTATTTGAAAGCTTACGTGAAAGTTCTTCTTGAAAAATTGAATGTCGATTTCCAAGAATCTGCCTTGGAAGACGAGCGTTTTTCTGATGCTTTGGAAATCAAGTCAGGCGACAAAACCTTGGCTAGATTAGGAAAAGTTTCTCCACAAATGTTGAAAGAGTTCGATATCAGTCAGGAAGTATTTTATGCAGAAATCGAGTTGGAAAATTGCCAGGCTTTGAGAACAAAAGAAAACTTGAAATTCATCGATATTCCGAAATTCAACAAAATCAGAAGAGATTTGGCGTTGTTGGTAGATAAAACCATCAACTATTCAGAATTGTATGAATTGGCGAAGAAAAATAAATCACCTTTCCTTAGAAACATCAACCTTTTCGATGTTTACGAAGGCAAAAATCTTCCGGAAGGCAAAAAGTCCTACGCAATGAGCTTCGAACTTCTGAACGAAGAAAAAACCTTGGAAGACAAAGACATTACGGAAGTTATGAACTCGCTCATTAAATCATTCACAAAAGAGTTGAATGCAGAATTGAGATAATTTTATTAAAGTTCAAACAAAATTCAAACCCTTCAGAGTCTAAAACTCTGAGGGGTTTTTTATTTGTCAGTCTGAGGCGAAGTTTATCCTCAGTCCGACGGAAAAGAATAGATGAGAATAATTTTCCCTATAAAAAAGCTCCATAGGAGCGAGATGTTTGTAGAAATAAAACAAAAACCCACCATAAAAGCTCTATCGGAGTGGCATTGCATTTCAATTGACCAAAGCAAAAATCATCCATAATTCAAAATCATTTCAAACATAGTTTTCGTAACTTTGCACCAATGAATTCACTAGTTGACAAATACAATATTCCGGGTCCAAGATACACGTCTTATCCAACCGTTCCATATTGGAATGAAGCTGGTTTTACGAGCGAACTCTGGAAAAAATCTGTTATAAAATCCTTTTCAGAAAGCAACGCCGAAGAAGGAATTTCCATCTATATTCACTTGCCGTTTTGCGAAGCGCTTTGTACATTTTGCGCTTGTCACAAAAGGATTACAAAACAACATTCTGTAGAAATTCCGTATCTGGAAAGTGTCTTGAAAGAATGGAGATTGTATCTGCAATTATTTAAGGAAAAACCAAAACTTAAGGAATTACACTTGGGTGGAGGAACGCCGACTTTCTTTTCTCCCGAAAATCTGAAAACAATGTTGACGGGCATTTTTGAAACTGTTGAAATGGCGGACGAGCCGGAATTCAGTTTTGAAGGTCATCCGAATAATACGACGAAAGAACATCTTCAGACTTTGTTTGACTTAGGTTTTAACAGAGTGAGTTTTGGTGTGCAGGATTATGATCTGAAAGTTCAGAAAGCTATTAACCGAATTCAACCCTTTGAAAACGTTAAAAACGTAACCGACTGGGCGAGAGAAATTGGTTACAAAGGCATCAGCCACGATTTGATTTTTGGACTTCCACACCAGACTTGGGAAGCTGTGGAACACACTATCAGAAAAACAATGGAGCTGAAACCAGACCGGTTGGCATTTTATTCCTACGCACACGTTCCTTGGGTAAAAGGAGTTGGGCAGAGAGGTTTCGATGAAAATGATCTGCCAAGCGGTGACGAGAAAAGAAGATTGTATGAAGATGGGAAAAAATTGTTGGAAGAACTAGGCTACATCGAGATTGGGATGGATCACTTTGCTTTGGAACACGATGACCTTTATCAATCTTTGATTAAGAACAAATTGCACCGAAATTTTATGGGCTACACATCAAGCAAAACCCAGCTGATGGTAGGTCTCGGAATGTCGGCAATTTCCGATTCCTGGTATGCTTTTGCGCAGAATGTGAAAACGGTGGAAGAGTATCAGAAAATCGTGGAAAAAGGCGAGATCCCTGTTTTCCGAGGTCATATTTTGGATGATGAAGATTTGACAATCAGAAAACATATTTTGAACCTGATGTGTCAATTGGAAACGAGCTGGGATTTGCAAACTTCATTTCCTGAAATCGAAAATGCCATCGAAAAACTGAAAGAAATGGAGTCTGACGGTTTGGTAGAAATCTTCGATAATAGAATTAAAATCACAGAAAAAGGTAGAGCTTTTACCCGAAATGTTGCCATGGTTTTTGACCTCAGAATGATGAGAAATAAACCTGAAACCCGGATTTTCTCGATGACGATATAGTTTTTTAGACTTTTAGATAATAGAGTAAAGATAAAAGACTTATTCAAAATTTTGCTAAAAATCATTCAATTTGTTATTGGGTTCGTCGGATATTCGATTTCTGAAAGATTCAGCATTACTATTTATTAAGAAGGACAAATTTACGATTTCACGATTCTCCAATTACACGATTCTTCAATTATGAATTTAATCAAACAAAAAAATATTATTCTAAAATCAGAAAAAGAATTTGGGGCTGATGCAATTTTTCCAAATTCTGAAGAGAAGCTTCCTTTGATTATTTTCGTTCACGGCTACAAAGGCTACAAAGATTGGGGAACTTGGGAGTTAATGGGAGAAAAGTTTGCAAAAGCAGGTTTTTATTTCGTCAAATTCAATTTTTCTCATAACGGAACAACGATTGAAAATCCTAATGACTTTCACGATTTGGAAGCGTTCGGAAAAAATAATTATTCCAAAGAATTAGAAGATTTGGAAACCGTAATCAATCATTTCAAAAATCAAAAAGAAGTTGATTCTCAAAATATAATTTTACTTGGACACAGTAGAGGCGGAGGCATTTCTGTCATCAAAGCATCAGAAAATAAATCCGTTACAAAATTGATTACGCTGGCCAGTGTTTCTACTTTAGACAGATTTCCAAAAAATGAAGCTTTGGAAAATTGGAAAAAAGAGGGTGTTTACCATATAGAAAATGCCAGAACGAAACAGAAAATGCCTCATTATTTTCAGTTTTTTGAAGATTTTGAAAATCATAAAGAAAGACTGGATGTAGAAAAAGCTTGTATGGATTTGACGATTCCAAGTTTATTTATTCACGGTTCTCACGATGAAGCTGTTGAACTAAAACATTCCGAAAATCTTCATCATTGGACGAAGGATTCTCAATTAAAAATAATAGAAAATGCTGGTCACACTTTTGGTGCAAAAGAACCTTGGGAAAATGATTCTCTTCCCAAAAATTTAGACGAAGCTGTAGAAATTTGTATTGACTTTCTTATAAGGAAGTAGAATTTACTTTTTCTTCTTGGTCAAGTTATTATTCTCAATCCAACGTTTGTTGGTATTGATATCCTTCAAGTACCAAACATCATTAGCATTCATCAGGTAAAGACTGTAAACAAGTGGTGTGGCAATCTGCTTGCCTTCCAGAAAATTGGCTCTGATGGAAATTGCATTTCTTTTTCTGATAAAATCGCCGCTGAAAATATTAGAATAGGTCTTTTCAGTCGCTTTGTCATCAATCAGTTCAATCAATGTTACGCTGTTATCATCTCTGAATTCAAGAATATGGCGCTCAGAATGATCTGGAAAATCTTCTACCAAGACAAATTTTTTGTTATTGAGGATGTAGCCAGAAGAGTCCTTCATCTTTTTGTGCTTACTTTCAATTTTTTCCAAAATATCATTGATGGCAGAAAAATTTTGAGAATAAAAATAAACAGATGATAATAAACTAAGGAAGAGAAGGGACTTTTTCATTATTTTTTGTGTCTTGATATGGCAAAAGTAGCGATTACAAAATTGGGTCACAAAACTTTAACTAAAATTATAAGAGCATATTTTTAATTATCTTTGTAAAATGATACGGATTACAAAAATTTTCACTTTCGAGACAGCGCATGTTCTTTATAATTATGATGGCAAATGCAAAAATATGCACGGTCATTCCTATAAATTGTTCGTTACTGTAAAAGGAAATCCGATTAATAATCTGGATGATCAAAAGAACGGAATGGTGGTAGATTTCGGGGATATCAAAAAAATTGTGAAGGAAGAAATTGTGGATGTTTGGGATCACGCTGTGATGGTAAATGGCGCCTCTCCGCATAAAACTTTGGGCGAAGGTCTGGTGAATCAGGGGCATCGTGTCATATTTTGTGATTATCAGCCTACTTGCGAAAATATGTTATATGACATTGCTTCGAAAATCAAATTAAAATTGCCCAAGGATATTGAACTGGCTTATCTAAAACTTCACGAAACAGAAAACTCGTACGGAGAATGGTTTGCGGAGGATAATATTTAATTATAATTTAAACTGGCAAAATTTCCAATTTAAAATTAGTAATGTATAAAAGAAAGTCGCTAATATCAGAGATTTTTATCCTTTGTGACTGATCAAACTTAAGAAATCTGTTTAATTGATTTGATAAATAATATTAGTATAAAAGCAGGATTATCTTTTTTCTTTAAATAATTTTCCAAATTTTATAACAAAAAACCTCGCAATTGCGAGGTTTTCTTAGTTAGAATAAATAATATACTTCTGTCTAATTTTTTCAAAGTTTTCCAAATCTTTTTTCCAGCTTTCTTTGATTTCTTTTTCCGATTTTCCGGCGATAATTTGTTTTCTAAGTTCATCGCTTCCTGCCAGTTTATCAAAAAATAGATTTTTCAAAAAGAAATCCTGTTCTGGGTTTTTATAGGTTTTGTAAGATTTCAAAAGCCATTCAAGGTTCAGTTCTCGCAGATGTATAGGATATTGGCTAAGATTTTCTCCATTACATAACTTTCCGTTCAGGAATGGATCTTTGGCCCCTTCGGTTGGTTTCGGTGTGAATTGATAAGGGAAATTCTTTGTCCACGGACTTCCATAAATTTGAAACGGCAAGTCAGTTCCTCTTCCTACAGAAACCTGCGTACCTTCAAAAAAACAGAGACTTGGATAGAGATTGATGGATTTGTCATTCGGGAGATTGGGCGAAGGTTTATCAGAAACACCATAACGCTGTTCCTTGTGATAATTCAACATCGGAATCAGAGTATATTTTGCCGGAATCTGATTTTTTAGCCATTTCTCGCCGTTGACCATTTTTCCATATTCTCCAATTGTTAAACCGTAAACAACAGGAACATTGTGAAGTCCAATAAAACTTTTCCATTGATCTCGCATTATTGGTCCATCAGTGTAACCGTCGTGCGGATTGGGTCTGTCTAGGACAATCACTTCCACATTATTTTCCGCAGCAGCTTCCATAATGTAAGATAATGTTGAGATATAAGTATAAAACCTCACGCCAACATCCTGAATGTCGAACAAAATGACATCAGCACCTTTCAAATATTCTGCTTTGGGTTTTTTGTTGTCGCCATAAAGTGATATAATTTGTAAACCTGTTTTTTTGTCAATGCCACTTTTCACGTGTTCGCCAGCATCAGCAGTGCCTCGGAAACCGTGTTCAGGTGCAAAAATAGATTTGATTTTAATATTATTTTCTACCAAAAAATCAACCAGATGTTTTTTGTTTTTCAGAAGGCTGGTTTGGTTGGCTGCAACAATTATATTTTTATTTTTCAGAAGGGGGAGGTACAATTCCGGTCTGTCTGCAGCCGTTGCAAAACAGTCTTTGGATTGATTTTGAGACTTAATAAATGGGATTGAACTAAAATAAATTAGCAGGATAAAAACTAAAGTTTTATTTTTGAAGCTTAAAATCATTGATTTGAATTTTCCGTTATATTTCTCGAAAAAGATAGCGTTTTCCAAAGATAACAAAAATAATCTCTCCAAAGTGATTGTCTATATCGGCAGGCTTTCTGTCGCTCTGGGCATCATTGTTTCGCTGATTACAATCTCCACAGGTCTTGGCTCCAAAAAAGCCATAGAAGACAGGATTTCCAACTTCAGTGGAGATGTTTCTGTAAAATCTACGCGTTCCAACTCATCATATAATTCTTCTGTTTTGGATTCCAAAGGGTTAGATACCAAAGCTTTGAAGGCCATTCCGGGTGTTGCAGGTTTGCAGTCTTATGCGTCCGTGAGCGGAATCCTGAGAACCGAAAATAACTTTGCCGGGGTTATTCTGAAAGGCGTTGGTAAAGATTTTGACAAAACCAGGTTTCAGCCGTTTATGATCTCAGGTTCTATACCAGATTATAAGGAAGATGGTTATAATAATGAGATTATTTTATCAGAAAAGATTGCCAATGATCTTGCTCTCAAAGCCAATGACAGCATTGTAGCTATTTTTTCCAAAGAAGACCAAAAACCGATTTACAGAAAGTTTTTGGTTAAAGGTATCTACAAAACAGACATCAAACTGGTGGATGATATTTATATGATTGGCGATATTAACCACGTCCGCAAGGTGATGAATATGGATGACAAGGAAGTGGGCGGAATGGATATTTTCCTGAATGATACAAGCCAAATCGATGCTGCGTTTCCAGAAATAGAACAATATATTGGTTATAAAAATTACGCTGAAAAAGTCACTGAAAAATATCCGCAGATTTTGGATTGGGTCAATATCTTCAACCAAAATATCTCTCTGATAATTGCGATAATGCTAATTGTGGTGGTCATCAACATCATTATGGTTTTGTTGATTCTGATTATAGAAAGAACCAATTCGATTGGACTTTTGAAGACATTCGGTGCGTCCAATGCACAAATCAGATCAATTTTCATCAACTACACTCTATTGATTATGATTCCGGGATTACTGGCAGGGAATGTTATTGGAATTGGATTGTTGCTGATTCAAAAATACACAGGTATCATAAAACTGGACCCAGAGAATTATTTTATCAGCACGGTTCCGGTGGATCTCAATCCATTATATATCATCTCGATTTCCTTTGGGATTTTCATCGTTTCGGGAATCGCAATGATACTGCCAAGTTATTTGATAAGCAGAATTTCACCTTTGAAAGCTATTAAATACAGTTAATTAAATTTTCATAGATTTAAGCACATGTAAAAAGCAATTAAATGATTTTAAAAAACCTCAATTATCCACTTGATTTCAAATTCAAGATTTCAACGTTGTCCAGCGACTTCAATATCACGGACACAAACGGAAATTATGTTGCGTATGTTCGTCAGAAAATGTTCAAACTAAAAGAAGATGTCATTGTTTTTAATGATGAAAGCAAATCGAAAGAATTATTTAACATCAAAGCCAATCAATGGATCGACTTCAATGCGTCTTATATGATTACAGATCTGGTGAATGGCAAAAAGTTTGGAAGGTTGGCAAGAAAAGGAATGCGTTCTATCTGGAAGTCACGCTATGATATTATTGATGAAAACGACCAGTCAAAATATCAAATCAATGAAGATAATGGTTGGGTCAAGGTATTCGACAGCTTCGTTGGAGAAATCCCGATTTTAGGAATGTTTACAGGCTATTTTCTGAATCCTTCTTACACTGTAAAAGACAATGCTGGCAAAGAATACTTCAGACTGAAAAAAATGCCTTCTTTGATTGGAAGACGATTTCAGCTAGAAAGATTAATCGATATTGATGATGAAGACGAATCTTTGGTGGTTTTGAGTTTTCTGATGATGGTTCTTTTGGAAAGAGCAAGAGGATAATATCTTTTAATTAAAATATTAGAATAAGAAATCCACTGATTGGAATCGCAACGCCAATGAGTATAAAGCGATTTTATGTTACCTATAAAAAAATAAAATATCTGGTATGAAATATTACAATAATATAGTAGAAACGATTGGTAATACACCTTTGGTTAAAATTAATAGAGTTCTTGGAGACGATTTCCCGGCTTTGGTTCTGGCTAAAGTGGAAACCACCAACCCTGGAAACTCAGTAAAAGACAGAATGGCGCTGAAAATGATTGAAGATGCGGAAAAAGACGGACGTCTGAAACCTGGCGGAACCATCATCGAAGGAACTTCTGGTAATACAGGAATGGGTTTGGCATTGGTTGCAATCCAAAAAGGTTACAAATGTATTTTCGTGACCAATTCCAAGCAATCCAAAGAAAAATGTGATATCCTTCGTGCCGTGGGTGCAGAAGTGATAGTTTGTCCAACGGATGTAAAGCCTACTGATCCACGCTCATATTATTCGGTTTCAAAAAGATTGGCTAAGGAAACAGAAAACGGCTGGTATGTGAATCAGTATGATAATCTGTCTAACAGACAGGCGCACTACGAAAGTACAGCACCAGAAATTTGGGAACAGACAGATGGACAACTGACGCACTTTGTAGCCGGAGCAGGAACAGGCGGAACGGTGACGGGTTGTGGAACATTTTTCAAAGAGAAAAATCCAGATATCAAAGTGATTGGTGTGGATACTTATGGTTCCATTTTGAAGGAAATCCACGAGACGGGAGAAATTAATCTGGGAAATGCCTACACTTACATCACAGAAGGAATTGGCGAAGATATTCTGCCTGAAAATTACGATATGAGCGTTATCGATCACTTCGAAAAAGTGACTGACAAAGACGGTGCTGTCTATGCCAGAAAACTGGCCAAAGAGGAAGGGATTTTCTGTGGCTATTCTGCAGGAAGCGCAATGTCTGCTTTGGTTCAAATGAAAGACCAGTTCACAAAAGACGATGTAATTGTCGTTTTGCTTCACGATCACGGAAGCCGTTATGTAGGAAAAATCTACAATGACGAGTGGATGAAAGAAATGGGTTGGCTGGAGTAATAATTTTGAATTGGTAATTATCAATTATTAGATATATAAACCGTCTTGATGTGAATGAGGCGGTTTTATTTTTCTAATCAAAATGATAAAGAAACCTATTTTTCTTTAAACAACTTGAATTTCATCAATCGGGATTGACCTGGGATTTCAACAATAACCCAATAATAATTATTTTCCTTATTTATAACTTCATAAATAAATTTTTCTCCTTTTTTGCTGAAATTTTTCTTCGCCTTGTTATTACTTTCAATAAATTCCAGTTCAAATTTGTTCGAGCCAATCCATCTATAAAATAATTTTGAATAAGTATCGTCTGTAAAGTTTTCTATCCAAAACTCTGCATCGGTTTTTACCAACGTTTTTTTGCCTGAATATTCAAAATAATATAAATTTTTACTATTCTTTAATTCAAGTATTTCCTCATTTGTAACAGTTATTTCTGGTTTGATATCAACCCTAATCCAGTATTTATTTTGTATTGGTTTAGATCTGGATAAAAAATCCCTGAAATGATCGCACATTTTTTGAAATCTGAAAAATAAATTATCGTTTTTCATTCTGCGATCAGCAGCAGGAAATTTATTCAAATATGGAAGAATATATTTTTCTTTTAATATTGTAAATCTTACTGAGTCACTTTTATTTTCAGAATTTTTAAGTTCATAGCACATTTTTTCTATAAGTTGATCTGTATCATCAGACTTTTCATTTTGTGCGAATAAAATAACTGAAAAAATTAAGCAGATTATTACAATACCTTTTTTCAAAACATTAATTTTTATTATTTACCCAAAAACCTCAAAATCAACCCCGTCGTAACTCGCAAAAACCATCGTCGGATGAGAGTCTTGATGGAAAATATTTCCTTCAGAATCAATCCCGATGGCGCCTGCAAAACCGTCGATTTCCTTGAGTTCTTCAAAGGTTCGGTCAAAGGCATTTTCGATGGAGATTCCGTCAGTTACTCGGGTTACGATTTTGGTGGCAGTCGCATTACTCACAATATCTTCACCAACGCCCGTACAACTCACTGCACAGAATTTATTGGCATAATTTCCTGCAACCGTCGCAGAATCGGAGATTCTTCCTGGGATTTCAAAACCTTTTCCACCTGTTGAAGTTGCAACAGCCAGTTTTCCGTGTTTGTCAATGGCAACAGCGCCAACAGTTCCTTTTCCGCCCGTTTTTAGTTTCTCTTCGTATTCTTTTCTTCTTTGAGGGATTTCGGTTGAGAAGTCTTCAAAGCCATTTTTGGTAGCGTATTTTTTGGCACCGTTTCCGCCTAGAACTCGGTCGTCTTCTTTCATCAGTTCTTTGGCAACCAAAATCGGATTTTTCACATCCTGAATATTAATCACCCCACTCATTTTTTGATTTTCACCATCCATAATCGCCGCACTCATCCGGATAATGCCATCACTTTGTATTTGCGAACCGATTCCTGAGTTGTACAACGCATCATCTTCCAAAAGCGAAACAGCATAAGCTACCGTTTCAAAGGCTGTATTGTTTTGTAGAAACTCGTAAGACTTTTTCGCAATATCTTTTAGCGAGTTCTGTTTGGCTACTTTCACTTCATTGCTTTGGCTGCTTTCGGAGAAAAATCCGCCGTGGATGATTATTTTCATAGATGGAAATTTTTTATAAATATGTCTTCGAGAGCCTCAGACTGACATTATTAGAAGATTTAGAAATATTTTGTAGAAGACTTACTAGAAACCAATGTATTTTAGCTCTAACTTCTAACGTCTTGCTTCTAACTTGTAAGAGTTAACTAACTATTCGGAAGAACCTGCGGAATCGGATTATATTGAGAATTCACAATTGTCATTTCTCTTGATTTTAAATCGAAAGTATCATTCATAGAAAGCACATCTACAACCAGATTTTTAATAGAAATCGGCTGACCCAAATCAACATTTGTCAGGTTTGTATCTTTGATCTGAAGACCATCTACGATGATCACCAGACCGGAGCCGATTGCTGTCATCACGCCATTTTCTATGAAGAGACCTGTATCTTCTCCCAGGCCAATTCCCAAGGTTCTGGGGTTATTCACAACTGCCTGAAATAACCTTCCGATTCTCCCGCGCTGTACAAAATGCGTATCGATAATCACATTTTCTATAAAGCCAAGTCCTTGTGTTGTTTTGATTTCGCCTTTCAACAAAGCTTCGGAACTAGAACCTTGATATATCATATTTTCCGAGGCTGCGGCTGCACCAGCAGAAGTTCCCGCATAGATAAAATCTTCGTTCTGATATTTGTTCAAAATCGAATCGTGGAATCTTGTCCCGCCAAGAATTGAAGTCAGGCGAAGTTGGTCGCCACCAGTAAACATTACGACATCCGCAGCGTTGGCTCTTGCGACAATCGCGTCACTATTAGCTTGTTCGCGGTTTTGAATGTCAAGAATATTGCAATTTTTGATGCCAAGATATTCGAAAGCTTTCTTATATTCCGGTCCCACGATGTCGGGGATTTGAGAGGCTGTTGTAATCACTTCTATCACAGAATCCTCCTTTAGTTTGGATTCGTCAATGATTTTTCTGAGGATTCCTCGTTCAAAAAAGTTGAGGTTTTTTTCAACATTTTGGTCAAAACTGGTTTCCGTAAAACTTCCTTTGTTTACAGCACCTCCAATGATGACTAGTTTTCCTTTTGATTCCATATCAAACAAAAATAATAAATCATAATAGAATATACCTCATTTTTTGAAGGTAAAAATTAACAGAGTACATTTAAAGTTTTAATTATTAAATATTTATTTGTTAAAATCAGTGGATTTGTATTAATAAATAATTAATTTTTATATCAAAATGATAACGAATTTATTTTATCGAGAAATATTTTTTGATGAATTTTTTTTAATTAAAAGCTTTTCTATTATCTTTGATAACGTCATATATCTAAAAAGCTGAAAAACACTTTTTAATTGGCATACTTTTATCAAAAAGTAAATTTTTTAAGCATTGATTTCAAATATAATATCAAAATCCTAATTTCTAACATCTACTAGCTAAAATATGAAAATCGAAAAAATACAAGTTTTAAGAGGTCCAAATATCTGGAGTATTACCAGAAAAAATCTAATACAAATGCGTCTGGATTTGGAAGAAACAGAACATTTCCCGACCAATAAAATTGATGGTTTCCGAGAGCGAATCGAACAATTGTTGCCATCATTAATTTCTCACAGATGTTCCGAAGGCTGCATTGGCGGTTTCTTCAAACGTGTAGAGATGGGAACTTGGATGGGACACGTGATAGAGCATATTGCTTTAGAGATTCAGACTCTGGCAGGGATGGAAGTTGGTTTTGGAAGAACGCGTGAGACCAAAACACCTGGCGTGTACAATGTAGTTTTCAATTACAAAGAAGAACAGGCGGGGATTTTTGCTGCAGAAGAAGCAGTGAAGATTGCAGAATGTCTTATCAGCGCAGAAGATTATGATATTGAAAAATGTATCCATAATTTGAAAGAACTTCGTGAGAGAGAAAGATTAGGTCCCTCTACTGGCAGTATTGTGGAAGAAGCAGTATCTAGAAGAATTCCTTGGATCCGATTGGGTAAGAACTCTCTGGTTCAGCTGGGTTACGGGATTAATCAACAACGTTTTCAAGCGACTATTACAGGAAACACAAGCAGCATTGCAGTAGATATTGCTTGTAACAAAGAATTGACAAAAAAAATGTTGGAAGATGCAGCCATTCCTGTTCCGTCAGGAAGTCTGGTTGTAGATGAAGATGGCTTAGATAATGCCATCAAAAAAATAGGCTTTCCAATTGTTATAAAACCCTTGGACGGCAATCACGGAAAAGGCGCTTCCATCAATGTCAATGATTATGAAACTGCTTTAATTGGTCTAGAATACGCTCAGAAATATTCCAGAAAAGTGATAGTAGAAAAATACATTACGGGATTTGATTTCAGAGTATTGGTCATCAATCATAAAATGGTTGCAGCGGCAAGAAGAGTTCCAGCTCACGTTGTAGGCGATGGCGAACTGAATCTTCAGGAATTAATCGATAAAGAAAATACGGATCCAAGAAGAGGTTACGGACACGAAAATGTTTTGACCGAGATTGATGTTGATAAAGACACCAACGAGCTTCTTGAAAAATTAAATTATACTTTAGAAACCATTCCTCAAAAAGGAGAAATAGTGTACCTAAAATCAACTGCAAACTTATCAACTGGCGGTACTTCTATCGATGTCACAGATATGATTCATCCGGAAAATATTCAGATGGCAGAACGTGTTTCCAGAATCATCGGATTGGACGTTTGTGGTATCGATATTATGGCAGAGAATCTCACGCAGCCACTAAAAGAGAGCGGTGGCGCTATTCTGGAAGTGAACGCTGCGCCAGGTTTCAGAATGCATCTTGCGCCGAGTGAAGGTTTGCCTAGAAACGTAGCTGCGCCGGTTGTGGATATGCTTTACCCTCAAGGAAAAGAATTCAGAATTCCGATTATAGCGGTGACGGGAACCAATGGAAAAACAACTACGACTAGACTTCTCGCGCACATCGTTAAAAATAATGGAAAAAGAGTAGGATTTACCACTTCCGATGGAATCTATATCCAAAATACATTGCTTCAGAAAGGCGATACTACAGGCCCTATGTCCGCAGAATTTATACTTAAAGATCCGACGGTAGAATTCGCTGTTCTGGAAACTGCTCGAGGCGGTATCTTGCGTTCGGGATTAGGTTTCGGGACGTGCGATATTGGTGTTCTGACTAATATTAAGGAAGATCATTTGGGGATCAGTGATATCCATAACCTGAAAGATTTGACAAGGGTAAAACGTGTCGTTCTCGACAGCGTGAAAAAAGACGGTTGGTGCATCCTGAATGCAGATGATGAGTATTCTATGAGATTGGCAGACGATCTTCGTTCGAAAGTAGCACTGTTTAGTTTGGATGAGAATAATCCACATATAAAGAGATTTGCTAAAGAGGGAAGGATTACCTGCGTTTACGAAGAAGGTTTTGTGACCATCAAAAAAGGTGAGTGGAAAATCCGAATTGAAAGAGTGAAGAATATTCCAATCACAATGGAAGGGAAAGCCAAATTTATGATTGCAAACGTTTTAGCGGCTTCTTTGGCCGCATACGTTTACGGTTTCGAAATTCCAAATATCGCTCTGGCTTTGACAACCTTCATTCCAAGTGCGCAACTCACCCCTGGAAGACTGAATATCTTCAAATTCAAAAACTTCAAGGTAATGATTGACTTTGCTCACAATCCTGCAAGTTATGAAGCGATTGAAGATTATTTGAAAAATGTAGAATCCAACAAGAAAATTGGCATCATTTCCGGAGTAGGCGACAGACGAGACAATGATATCCGCGAGTGTGGTAAAATAGCGGCCAGAATGTTTGACCATATCATCATACGAAACGAAAAGCACCTGCGTGGAAGAGCGGAAGACGAAATCAACGGATTGATTATCGAAGGTATCCAAAGTGTGGATAAAAGCGTGAGTTACGAATGCATCCCTAAAGAAATTGATGCGCTGAAACACGCCATGAGTCTGGCAGAAGAAGGCACTTTTATTACTGCTTTGAGTGATGTAATTAATAACGCTATAGAACTGGTACAGGAATATCAGGCTAAGGAAATTCAGGACGAAGGAACTTATTAATATTCTAAATCATCAAAATAAAACCGTCATTGAGTGGCGGTTTTTTTGTTAGGCTAATAATGAATCATTAAATTCATCCATTCAAATAGACCTCAATGAAATCATTTAAAATAATACCGCTGGCTCTTACTTTAAGTTCGTTAATCCTATTCTCTCAGAATTACAAAACCTCATCAACTGCCAAATCTGGAAAAGAATTTCCCAAAATTGATGCTGATAGAAAAGCAGAGTTCAAAGCCTATTTTCCGAATGCAAAATCTGTTACAATCGAAGGTGGCGACGGGATGCACAATCTGTCATACGACGCTGCACAAGGTACTGATGGATTTTGGAGTTTTTCCACTTCGGCGTTAGAAATAGGATTTCATTATTATTGGTTCAATGTCGATGGAAAACGGACCAATGATCCGAATACCGAATTATATTTTGGCTATGGACAACCAACCAGTGGCATCGAGATTCCGTCTGGCGAAGATTTCTTTTTGCAAAAAAATGTTAAACACGGAAGAATTGTTGATGACAGTCTGGAATCGAAAATAATACAAGGAAAACGAAATTTCAAGGTTTATTTGCCACCAAGTTACGGAACCAACGATTTTCCTGTTCTGTATCTATATCACGGCACTGGAGAGGATATCACAGGTTGGGAAAAGCAAGGTTACATCAGAAATATTCTGGACAATCTTTTTGCAGAAGGTAAAGCGAAAGAAATGATTGTGGTAATGGATTACGGCGTTGCACTGACTCCAGAGCAGGAAAAATTACCAGATGACTATCCAAGAACGGTTCTCTCCGCCAAAAACCTCGATAAAGTTGTGGTTCAGGAACTGATGCCATATATTAACAAAACATATAAGACCAACAGGAAACAGGCCATTGCAGGACTTTCACGAGGGAGTTATCAGGCGATGTTTATTGGTTCTGCGCACCCGGAATTGTTCAAGGCTATCGGTACATTCAGTCCTGTGATTTATGAAGGAACAGAAGCGCAGCCTTTCAAAGAATTGCCTGTTGAAAATTTGATAAAGTCAGAGATAAAGCCTTTGTTTTTTATGGGAATTGGCGAAAAAGAAGATCAGCGTTTTATTAATTATAATAACTTATTGGCTGACTATCTTAATAAAAACAAATATCCATTCATCCAATACAAATCTGCCGAAACCTACCACGAGTGGCTCACCTGGAGACGTTGTCTTTATGAATTTGCTCAGAAATTATTCAGATAGTTATGGATTTGGCTTTCGAAGATTTCGAAGGTCTGTCAATCATTTGGTATATTTGTAATATAAACTCACGACAGTGAAAATCCAAACCAAGAAAAAATACCTCAGCTTTCTCAAATTTAAACGAAATTTCCAACAATACGGGTTGGAGAAGGCAAGGAGCTATGAAATCGTTTTGCACTGGCTGAGCAGCAGAATGAGCAGGAGTCAGTTTTTGCTTCTGTCCGGTATTTTGGTTGGTCTCACGGCGGGTTTGGCAGGCGTTATTCTGAAAACTCTGGTACACAATATCCATTATTTCATCACGCACAAAGTCCATTTTGAATATCAGATTTTGTTTTATATCATTTTTCCTTTCTTAGGAATTGTTTTGACAACGATTACTGTACAGACGCTCTTCAAAGGTCAGGATAGAAAAGGAATTGGTGCAATATTGTTTGAGATTGCTCAGAACTCCAGCATTGTTTCTTCCGTCAAGATGTATTCTCAGATCATCCAGAGTGCCATTACCGTCGGTTTAGGCGGTTCTGCTGGTTTGGAAAGTCCTATTGCTGTGACAGGAGCGGCCATTGGTTCCAACTATGCTCAGACTTACAGATTGACTTACAAAGAGCGGACGCTTTTGTTGGCCGCTGGTGCAAGTGCGGGAATCGCTTCGGCTTTCAATGCACCGATTGCGGGGATTATGTTTGCCTTCGAGATTCTGCTGACAGGTGTGGTTTTTACCGATTTCATTCCGTTAGTTGTAGCTGCTGTATGTGGCAGTTTGCTTTCCAGGATATTACTTCAGGAAGATGTTTTGTTCAGGTTCTATACCAGAGAAGCATTCAATTATAAAAATGTTCCTTACTACCTTATTCTAGGTATAGTCACAGGTTTATATGCCAGATATTTTGTGTTGATGTCTCAAAAAGTCGAACATTTTATACACCGACTCAAGCTCGCGCCTTTGCGCAGAGCCATGTTAGGTGGCGCTGTATTATCGTTGCTTTGTGTCTTGTTCCCGCCTTTGTTTGGCGAAGGTTATGATACGATAAAAGCGTTTACCAATGGCGAGACGCTCGAGATTATGGAAAACAGTCTGTTTCGCTATTTCGAGATCAAGAGTCTGACCGTTATCGTCTTTCTTGTATTGGTTTTGATTCTGAAAGCATTTGCAACACCATTCACGATTTTCAGTGGAGGTAATGGTGGTAATTTTGCACCTTCTCTTTTTGCTGGTGGAACTGCAGGATTTCTTTTCGCTGTCGTTTGTCAGCAGCTGGGTTTCAAAGAAGTGCCAGTGACCAATTTGGTTTTGGTCGGAATGGCGGGAGCAATGAGCGGCATCCTCTATGCACCACTCACCGCAATTTTTCTGATTGCCGAATCCAGTTTTGGCTACGATTTGTTTATTCCGCTAATGATTGTTTCAGTCATTTCCTATTTGATGGCAAGACGGTTCTCATCCATCTCTCCGGAACTGAAAGCACTGGCAGACCAAGGTAAAATCTTCACCAACAAGCACGATAAGAATCTGTTGTTTTCCCTTAGCACAAGAGATTATATTGATTATAATTCTCAAACCATTGACGAAAATGCTTCGGTAGAAGAATTATTCAGGCTGATAAAAAATGGAAACAAAAATGTGTTCGCCGTTGTAGATCATACCGAAAAGCTGAAAGGTATTTTAGATTTGGACGATGTTCGCCCATACCTTTTTATTACAGAAACCGAGTCACTTTCTCTACGTAAAATGATGAAAGTACCTCCAGCGATTATCACGCCAGACAACAAAGCACACGAGATTCTTCAGATTTTTGATGATACTGGTTTTTGGAATCTCCCCGTGGTAGATCAAAATAATAAGTTCATTGGTTTTATCTCCAAATCATCCATATTGATTGGTTACAGGCAATTGCTGAAATTATATTCTGAATAAGGATTCTGCACAAAAGACTATTGTTTCCTTTTCTGATAATGGAGAAGATAGTCGCCTTTTTCAGTTCCTCTTGCAAAATTGCCGCTCAGTTCCCAAAGATAGCGCGCACGTGATCTTGCATCTTCATTACTGAAATTCTCATACTCGATTCTGTAAATGGAGCTGAATAACCGCGAACGTCCGACGCCGTGATGACAGTGGATCAGAACAGGATAATTCTTTGGGTCATCCATAATCTTTAAAAATTTCCGTACTGTGCTGTCTTGCGGAATCTGATCTGTGGGCAGATTGAAATATTTAACGCCAGAAATTTTATTCATCGCACTTTCCTCGGCGCCCACCTGCTTCTTGGTTTCAGGATTCAGTTCGGTTTGTTCTTCGCCATCGCGCAGATCCACCACGCTTTTGATCCCGTGATTTTTCAGAAAATCCTTAAGCTCTTTTGGAGGTACCACGCCAGAGTTATAAACTTTGTTCTCTGAGATGGTAACCAGATTATGACGCAGAGATTTTTGATAATAGACCAATGCGGCAATGATAATCGCAATCACTGCAACTATCAAAGTGGCTTTTTTGATTATCCCTGATTTTGATCCTTGTGACATAGCTCTAGTTGTGATAGTACGTTATTGTTATTCCCGGTTACGGTAATGTCTTACGAGTGATACTACTGCAAAAATCAACGTTGCGGCATAAAGTACCGACAGCCACTTTTTCTCCACCGTCATTGTGGCAAAGTCAATCTGTTTGTACAATGCAGAGCCTACGATGATGATGATAATGTAAAGAGTAAAAACGGGTGCTTTGTTTTCCATAAGAATCAGTTTTTTGTCAAAGATATTACGAATATTATAATGTAACTATTCTTTTCAGAAAAAATGGAGCAGTGGATTTTTATTTTATTCTATCTGTTCAGGATTTTTATACCGCAGATAAATAAATTTCCAAATATCTTAACGCGTCATCAACATGCGGTCTTTGCAGAAATAACTGATGCGGAATTTTTGATCATAATTTGTAATAAGTTTACTGAATGGTAATGCTCTTCTTTGGCGAGATCACACACACGCCATTATCCAGGCTGATGTCTGCCTTTACCTCATACGTTCCGGCTGTGGAATAGGTGTGTGACGTAGTTCGGGTGGTAGTCCTGGTCGTGCTTCCATCGCCAAATGTCCATGTAATCTCGCTCACAGTTTTGTCACCGTTGTAGCTGGCTTCCAGGTTCAGCTGCTTTGGGTCGGTCTCAGATATGTTATGTTTCAGGGAGGTCAGGATATTCTCGGAGAGGCAATCTACAATGGCTTCTTCCGTTTTACGGCAACCTGTACTGGTTAGAAGCAAACTGCCGGCAATCATTGCCAGGACAGCATAGCGCTTAGGTAATAAGCTGAGGTGAGATGATGTTTTCATTAGATAAGTTCAGATGAGATTGATGATTAATTAGAAAGTAAACGATGTATCGATATCGTCTGGCAGGATCTCGGTAGCCTTTTCATCCGGCGCGTGGTTGGTGCTTTTTACCATGCTTGGATTCTTGGGATAACTGCCATTTTGGTAGGTCAGTTTCTTCCATTGGTCGCCGTTCTTCAGGTAGAGCACGCTCCAGCCATTCTCGGTTTTGCTGTCTGTGTAAAAAGGCGGTCTGGTTACTGTAAACCGGGTGACAGGTTTCAGCGCATCATCCAGTAGAAGCACCGTGCAGCCTCCCGAACCACAGAAATACGGGGTGAAGAAACTCACAAAAACTTCCATCTTCCCGTCACCGTTCAGATCGATGCTTTGGTAGCGGAATTTCCGTTCGTTCATCCCAATCACTTTCAGGTCTTCGGGCGTTAGGTAGTCGTTGGCAATATAGTGTGCGATTTTCTCTGCCGTTGCATCCTGGTTGGCGCGGCTCAGCTTTGGTTGGGCGGTCACGCTGTCTTGCAAAGAGATTTTTTGATTTGCAGGTGGCGTCTGCTCTACCTTGTTGCAGGAGAGGGCAGACAAGCCACTCACCACAAGTGTAGAAATTATGATACTGTTTTTCATAATCGATATTTATTCTACTAAGTTAAGCGTTTTTCCGATTATGATAAAGTTTGATTGGTTTTTAATATTAATTTTTAGAAAAAGTAAAATCGCTTTCTGGAGAGCGGTTTTGGATTTTGATATTAGGCTCTGTCTCGTATTTATCTTAGTTGTACACAATCGGCACTCTTGCATACGGGTTTTGTTTGATATGAATTTTATTAATTCTTTAAAATGTTATATAAATTCTCAATTCTTAAATTTTGGCCATCATAATGAATAATTATAATTCTCCGGAAATTATTTTCATATTCGTTAAGAAGTTTAATTTCGCTTTTTAAATTTTGAATTAAAGTTGATTTTAATGTATTTACACTTATAAATACTCCAAATTGAAAATTTAATTTTATTATTGAATAATTTAGTTTGATTATATCTTTAACAACCTCCTCCGAGCCGTTTGCTTTAGTTTTTATTTCTACAATAAGTTTTTGATTTAATTGATTGCTGTCTAATTGACCTTTATGTAAAACCAAATCTGGGCTAAAATCTTTTTGTTCTACATTGAATCTAGTTTCTAGATTTGGAATATCTGGAAAGTATTTTTTCCCTATTTCTCCATCAAATCTTAAGTCTTCATATCTTAAAATATTATCTTCTCTTTTGACTAACAATTTAAATTGATGATATAGTTCGTAAGCAAATACTCTTTCTGTTTTTTGAATTGTTTTATTATAATCCCATTTGCAATAAGCTTGATCCACAGCTATTATAGAAGTTATTAAGTCTTTTATATATTTAGTGTCTTCATAGAAATTTGTTGAAAAAAAATCACTTACTGTCTTCATTTCTGATATTTATTTTTTAAATAATTAGATACCATTAAGGCCTTTCCAATGTAATTCATCTTTTGTTTCAATGTGTTCCATTAAGTCTCTTATTGCTTCTTCTATTTGCAATAGTTTGTCATCGTGTTGTTGAACTTTTTCAAATTGATTTTGATGTGAGAACCAATGTAAAAGTTTTACTCTATGATAAGTCCCGTCAGCTGAAGTGAAAACTGCTTTTACCCTAGCATCAACAGATTTACTTGATGGATATTTCATCGCAGTATATAATTCTAAAAATCTCCTCATAGCATTTGGCAAAAGAACCGTGTGGGGAAAAGTTGATTTGTCCGCTATTTTATTGAAGTCGTTTAATATATGGAAGATTGAGACATATTCAGAATTGTAGTCCTTGAATGTAGATGGCAGATGCTCAATTTTGGATTCTCCCGCATCATTTCTTTTGATGAAATAAAAATCAGCTTTAGTTTTCTTTTGTCGGTGAAATAACTCTTCACTGTCCATAAGCATTGAAAAGAACTCAAAATTATGTGTTGAAATAAAAAGCTGTGCAAAATCCTCAGTTTTGAAAAAGTCTTTCAATAATGACCTTACTTGGAAAATATGATTACTGTCTAGACTGGAAATAGGGTCATCTATAAAAATTATTGTGTTTGGGAGTTTGGGCGGGTCATCCTTTCTTAATGATTTCAACTCTGTCAAGAAATATGCAAATGCAATTGCCGACTTCTCTCCCTCACTTAGGTGTTCAGCTGGATGTCCTGACCTTTCAAGCCTAAATTTTTCGTCTCTAATCTCAATTTTTATATCATCTCTGTGTAACAAAATTTCCAAAATGTCATTAAGCTCACCTTGTCCTTTTGCGGTGCTACTCAATTGTTCGTTATAGCTTTTAATTAAGGGAATATTGATGTTGATTTTAGCTTCTATCTTTTCATTGATTTCAATTGCACAATCTCTATTGGATTCCTTTTTGTTGTAATCATCAGCCTTCAGATACTCCGCAACATAGTGCTTTAAGATTTTTTTAATTGCTGCACTTTTTCTCTCACCAAATTCATCAAGCCATTTATTGTGTTTTTTGATTACACTTTCAATTACCTCAAAGTGACCTGCTAAACTTACTATCTCAATTTTTGTAGCGTCAATTGAATTAAAGATACTTGACCCTTTAGATTGTAGGTCTTTTTCAAGAATTGAAAGCTTTTCTTTATAAATGCCTTTTTGAATTTCATAAGCACTTATCGCTATCTCATATTCGGATTGAAAAGGTTCTGCAATGTCTTTTTTGATTGGAAATTTAACTTCAATTAATTTTCTTTCGCTTTCAATTTCTTTGATAACATCTTCGATTGCATCCTGAATTTCCTTTAATTTTTTGGAGTAAAAAGAATTAAGTTCGGCAATACGGTTGTCTGGGAGTTGCTTTGTGCAAAACTTACATTCCGTTGAATCTTTGTGAAGCGGTATTCCCTTTTGAACCCAATCAAACAAGATTGGGTCTTCTTCAAGTGTTGGAAATGAGATAGCTTTTGGAGCACTATCTTCTAAGATGGATTTTGCAGATAACAAAAGCCGCTCTAAGCTTTCCTTAACTTTATAACTTTCATTTTGAGGGTCAAACTTATTTTCAGCTTGCGCTTCTTTTTTTGTTAAATCACGTTCCGTAGCACTTAGAATAAAGTCATCAAGGTTGACTTTTACTTCATCAACAATTGTTTTGAAATGCCCTTTGTCAAAGGTAGTAGGGTCAAATATCCCTGGCAAATAGTTATCTCTTACATCTTTTGCTTTTCTTGAAAAAAGTCCATTCGTTTTATTATAGTTTTCAAAAGTATCAATAATTGGCTTGTATATGTTTTCACTTAATAGAGCTAAGCGTTCATTGATTGTTTCTAACTTTTTGATTTTATCCTTTAAGTCACCCGCTGTATCCCCCAAATAGAACGAGATGGGACTAAAACCCGACTTAGGTTCATCCCAAGTGAAAATTCTACCTATGTATTCACTATTAAAAACCTTAACAATGTATGGGAATTCGTATAGCTTGTCTTGAGTAATAGTTTTTGTTGAGCCATCGTTAATGGTTATCTCAATTTCAGAACCACTAAAATGTCTGTTTTTATCTTTAAATTCTAAAACTTGGTAAAGTTTGGAAAGTGTTGTTTTACCTGAATAATTCCAACCATAAATTAGATTTTTCTTCTTAAAATTATCAAGTGTATTCCAAGAATAGTTTTGATAGATACCAAAATTCTTAAGTTTATTTATTTGTATAATCATTAGTTTTCAATAGGTTACTAGTTTTTCAAACTTACAAAATTGTTTTTATTTCACAAAGTGACAATCAATTGATTTAACATAATATTAAAAATATTAACCAAATCAACTTAACATAATATTTTTTTTAAAAATAAATTCATTAAAAGTAGTTTTTGTATTAAAAATTTATATAATTTAGAAAATCAAAAATTAGTATTAACCCATTAAAAAAACAGAAATGGCGGAAAGCAATAACAACATTATCACACAATAGCTAAATGAAAGAGTGTACATAGATAACCTTCAAAAAATAACAAGACAAAATGACAAACGCCATCCAAAACAGGATGGCTTTTGTCGTACATAAAATTGATTTTCCTCCCTTTAGGGTCGGGGCAAAGAAAATCAATTTAATTCTCAAACTCTCAAACTCTCAAACCCTCCAACTCTCCAACTCAAACCCTCGCATCCTTAATCTCATCCACAATCTCAGGATTCAGAAGGGTAGAAGTATCCCCAAAGTTAGAGAAGTCGCCTTCTGCAATTTTTCTTAAAATCCTACGCATGATTTTCCCGGATCTGGTCTTAGGCAATCCAGACACAAATTGGATTTTGTCCAACTTTGCAATCGGCCCAATCTGATCAGAGATCAATTGGTTGATTTCCTTTGCAAGATTATCTCGTTGTCTGCCTTCCCCAGATTCTTTCAGGATAACAAAACCATACAGTGCACTACCTTTGATATCGTGTGGGAAACCTACAATCGCAGACTCTGCCACCGCTGGATGCTCGTTGATACTGTCTTCGATAGGAGCTGTTCCCAGGTTGTGACCGGAGACAATCACGACATCGTCTACACGCCCCGTGATTCTGTAATAACCAACCTCGTCTCTCAATGCCCCATCTCCCGTAAAATATTTCCCTGGAAACGCAGAGAAGTAAGTCTCCTTATACCGCTGATGGTCGCCCCAAATCGTCCTAGCAATTCCCGGCCAAGGGAAACGAATACAGAGATTTCCCGTTACCTGATTCCCAGAAATTTCATTCCGCTTATCATCCATCAACACTGGCTGAATTCCCGGCAATGGCAAAGTCGCATAAGTTGGTTTAGTCGGCGTCACAAATGGAATCGGGGAGATGAGGATGCCTCCCGTTTCGGTTTGCCACCACGTATCCACAATCGGGCATCTTTTCTTGCCGACATTATCATTGTACCAATGCCAAGCCTCGTCGTTAATAGGTTCACCAACAGAGCCAATCACTTTCAACGAATCGAGGTTGTGCTTCTGAACCCATTCCACGCTTTCTTTCGCCAATGAACGAATGGCTGTCGGAGCGGTGTAAAACTGGGTCACTTTATGTTTTTCAATCACTTCCCAGAATCTTCCCGCATCAGGATACGTTGGTATTCCTTCGAAGATTACCGTTGTCGCACCATTCAATAATGGACCATACAGTATATAAGAGTGTCCCGTAATCCACCCGATATCTGCCGTACACCAATAGATGTCATTCTCCATGTAATTAAAAACATTCTTGAACGTATAAGCCGTGTAAACCATATAACCGGCGCAGGTGTGCAACATTCCTTTTGGTTTCCCAGTTGACCCCGAAGTATAAAGGATGAACAACGGATCTTCCGCATCCATAATGACCGTCACAAAATCCGATGATGCTTTCTCATAAAATTCATCCATCCAATGGTCTCTGCCTTCTTTCATCTTCACCTCGTTGTGGGTTCTTTTCACAACCAGAACTTTCTCCACAGTTGGTGTCTTCTCTAATGCTTCATCAATGATACTTTTCAGGTCAAGAACTTTGTTCCCGCGGTAACTTCCGTCCGATGTAACTACAACTTTCGCCCCACAATCATTCACTCTGGAAGAAACTGCTGAAGCCGAAAATCCGGCAAATATGACGGAATGAACCGCGCCCAGCTTTGCACAAGCCAGCATTGTCACTGCCAATTCCGGAATCATCGGAAGATAGATGCAGACACGGTCGCCTTTTTCTACACCAAGGTCTCTCAGAACATTCGCTGTTTTGTTTACTCTTTCGTATAGCTCGTTGTAGCTGATGTGTTGCGCTTCTTCTTTCGGGTCGTTGGGTTCCCAGATGATAGCGGTTTTCTCTCCACGCACAGAAAGATGTCTGTCCAAACAGTTTTTCGTAATGTTGAGCTTTGCATTTTTAAACCATTTGATGTTGGCTTCCTCCATATTGTAATCCACGACTTTTGACCAACGCTGGTACCATACAAAATTCTCATCGGCAATCTTATCCCAAAACTTCTTCGGATTCTTGATAGATTTTTTATACTCCTTAAAATAATCCGGTAAATTCTGAATGTGATAGTTTTTCATATTGTTTAATATTTTTAATTTTTTATTACTTATCTATATTTTGTCAGGCTGAGATTCCAAAAAGCTTCTTGATTCTTTCTTTGCTGGACTCTTTTTATTTTTTCTTCTCACGCCAACATCTCCTCGATCTGCTGAATCAACTTCTTGATAGAGTAGGGTTTTGTAACATAAGCATCTGCTCCCAGATCCAGTCCTTTTTCGATGTCTTTCGGGTTGGTTTTCGCACTCAGGAAAATCACTTTGGTTTGGCTCAGGTTTTCCATAGTTTTGATTTCGTTTAGTGTGCTGTAACCATCGAGATTTGGCATCATAATGTCCAGCAAAATAACGTCTGGTGTAATGGTTTTCACGAGTTCCAAAACTTCTGTTCCGTCTCTCGCGATAAAAACTTCGTAACCCTGTTTCCTGAAACTGTATTCCAAAGACATCAGGATTTTATGTTCATCGTCCGCAATTAATATTTTTTTCATTTATTTATCATTTTTACAAACCCGAAGGGTTCAATATCAGTAGCCGTAGGTGTAACCTAAGGAAACACGCAACAAACAAAACCCAGAACCCGAAGGGTTCAACAACCATAGCCGTAGGTGCAACCTATGGGAAAACGTGTTCAATTTTTTCCTATTCCCTTTGATCAAATTCAATACCTTGCTCGCCCAGCAATCTTTTGAACTCGTCTTCAAATATTTCTTTCCTATGATGTTCCTTCTGGTTTTTAATATAATTCATAATCATCTCCTTTTCTCTAATCGAATACGTAAACGCTCCATAACCTTCCTGCCAGCCCACAAATTCTGGAAACAATCCCGATTCTTTTATCTATAAATTGCTAGCCACTTTGATGTCTTTAACCAAACTGCTGAGACTTATACTTGGATGTAAATCACAGAAAATATGAATGTGGTCTGGCATTCCATTAATTCGGAATAATTTACATTTTTTATTTTTCAGAATTCCCCATATGTATTTGTAAAGTTCCAATTCGTTCTTTTCATTAATAGCAGATTCTCGATGTTTTGTACCGAAAATAATCTGATAGAATATTTGTCTGTATGTTCCCATTTGTGTTTTTTTGTTCGTAGGTTGGAACCTACGGTTATGGTTGTTGAACCCTTCGGGTTCTGTGTTTTTGTTTTGATTCGTTATCCATAGGTTTCACCTACGGCTATTCAAATTGAATCCTTCGGATTCTGTTTTTCTATTGTAATTTTTCTCCATTATTTCTATTTAATGTTATTTGAAATTCAACACCAATTTCCATATTTTTTGCGGAGATGCTTCCTTTGTGCGCCTCCATTATTTTTCTGCAAATTGCCAATCCCAATCCGCTTCCCAAAGGTTTTCTGATGTTCTGATTTCTGGATTGATAAAACTTGTCGAATATCAGATTCAAATCTTCTTCGGGAATTTGCTTTCCTGTATTGAAAATTCTAACTATCAATTCATTATCTTTTTCCTGAAACTTCGCCTGAATCGTTCCCTGCTCATCTGTAAACTTCAAAGCATTCCCCAAAATATTTTGAAAAACCTGTATCAATCGTGCTTCATCGTACTCAAATTGAGTTTTGTTTAAAAGATTAACTTCACTCAGATGAATGTTTTTTTGATGTAAAAGATGACTTATAGGTTTTAAAGCTTTTTGATAGGTTTCAATGATGTCATTTGTACTCATATTCAAAGCAATTTCGCCGTGTTCCAGTTTGTCTAGGTAAAGGATATCATTGATGATTTCATTCAGCCGGTCAGATTCTGTGATGATGTTGTTGAGGAATTCCCGCTTGATTTCCAACGGAATATCATCATCGTCAGCCAAGATTTCGCCAGCGGAACGGATGGCCGTTAGTGGCGTTCTCAGTTCGTGCGCCACGGAATCTAGGAAATCATCTTTTTGTTTGTCTTTGAAGATGAGGTTTTCATTGGCAGAACTCAGTTCGTTGGAAAGTTGACGCAATTCCCGGCTCTGTTCTGTCAGCTTTTTATTAAGGCTAATGTTTTCCTTCGATTCTTCTAAAATGGTCAGAACTTCTTTAAGCGAGATTTTGTCTTCTTGAGTCACACCTTCTATCAAAATCTTGGCTGAGGCTGTTCCGATTCTTCCCGACAGCAGATTCTCAGAAAACTTGATGAATCTCGCATCCGCAGTTTCGGTTCTTGTGTCGATGTTATATTTTAGGTTAAAGATTCTAAGCGCCTGTTCTGTCTTTTTTTCTCCGAGAAATTTGACCAGGATATTTCGGATGTCAGACACATAAGCTTTTCCGCGCCAGATAAATGCGTTTTCGTGATTCTGAATATACTTGTCAACATCAATATAAATTTCGGCAAAATTTCTTTCTCGATAATTACCTTTTTGGCTGACCGAGATGATTGCAAATAATGAAACATTAACCAAAATAGACCAAAAGAAAACCTGCGGAATACTATCTAAATAAGAAATGTTGAAAAAGCTAAACCAATCATACATATCTCGCAAAAGTTCTTTAAACTCCTGATTGAAAGAAAAATAATATTGAGGAATAATCAATCCGAAATAACAAATAACCAATCCGGCAATCAAGCCGATTACGGCGCCTTTGTAACTTCCTCTTCTCCAAAAAATCGCTCCAAAAAAGGAAGGACCCAATTGAGAAATGACCACAAAAGAAATCAACCCGACCGAATATAAACTGTTCCTTAATATGAAATATTTATAAAAGGCAAAAGAAGTCACAATCAGTATGAAAATGCTGATTTTTCTAATGTTGGTGATACTTTTCGTATTCTTAATGTCATTGTCAGATTTGAATTTATCCAGCCAGCCATACGGAATAATGAGGTTGTTCGATAACATAATCGATAAAGTGATACTTGAAATGATTACCATCGAAATTGAGGAACTCAATCCGCCAAGAAAGACCAAAACCGTGATGATTTGGTTATTGAAATGTTGAGGAATCAAAATCGAATAAAACTCAGGGTTCACGTTTTGTCCATCGAAAATAATCCTTCCGCCCCAAGCAATCGGAAATACGAAAATGTTGAAAATCAAAAGGTAAAGTGGGAAAAACCAAATCGCCGTTTTCAAATGTTTCTCTTGTCGGTTTTCTACAATGGCGGTGTGAAATTGTCTTGGCAAAAGGAAAATCGCTGAAGCTGAAATCAGACAAAGTATCATCCAGTTGAAACTTCCTTCCAAACCGGAAAATGTATTTTTAGCTTTGAAGTCAGAGAATTTGCTCGCCTTTTCATAAATATCAGAAAATCCGTCGAATGCAAAAAATGTTAGGAAAACACCTAGAACAATCAGGAAAATTAATTTAAAAAAACTTTCCAGCGCAACGGCAGAGATGATTCCTAGTCTTTTTTCAGATGCATCAACGTATCTTGTTCCGTAATAAGATGAAAATAAGGCCAAAAGAACAACGACATAAGTTGCATTATCACTCAATATATTTTCTGAAACTGGCGTGTTTGTTACCAGATGGAACGTTTCGGAAATGGCTTTAATCTGAAGTCCGATGTATGGAATGATCCCGAAAATACAGACCAAAGTGATTATCGCTCCGAAAGAACGGCTGTTCCCGTATCGTAATGAAATAAAATCTGCAATACTGCTGACTTTGTTGATTCTTGCAATCCGGATAATTTTACGGTTGATATGAATCCAAGCCGGGATAATAATCATCGGTCCAATGTAAATCGGAAGATAATCCAATCCGTCATTTACGGCAACGCCTATACTTCCATAGTAAGTCCACGCCGTGCAATAAACTGCCAGTGACAATGCGTAGATGTACGGATTATTTACCCAAATCTTGCTCTTCTTTTTTTCCGCGCGATGGGCAACCAAAAAAAGGAGGGCGAGATAGAGAATGACCACTATAAATAATGCAAGGCTATTCATCGTATTTTTTGAAAATAACAAATGAGGCGATAATAGAGAAAAGCCAAACTGCGAAAATGTAAATATAAAGCATCGGAAAACCGAGCAATTCTTTCTCGCTGTTGAACAAAAGAATCAACGGAGCGCTGAAAAGAATCATCAATCCAAAGCTTAGAATCACTAGTTTTTGTTCGTGTCTTTTCTTCATAAATGATAGTTGATAAAAGATAATTGATGAACGAACTATTTATCATTCATCAATTATCACTTATAATTTAGTTTTATGAGTTTTCCTCAGAATAATCACCGCTCAGAGCGTAATACCCAAAGATTCCCAGACCGCCCGAGACAATGGGCAAAAGGATAAATACAATGATAATCCCGAAAACCAAATCTTCCTGTTTTCCCGAGCTTAGTTTCGGAATTCCCATTACTGTCAGACCAAAGTAGAGCACTACCAAAGCCAGCAAAATCCAAACTATACCTAATATTTTTTTTAGTCCGTCCATTTTTTCTTTATTTTAAAATTAATAAAAGTGAATTAATTTATGATGTAATTTTTGTTTTTATTGATGACGTTGAAAATGATTTATCTTTTATCAACCATCATTTATTCCTAATCATGGATATTTTGATTTTTGTTTTTGATGTAAATCAAACCGATCACTAGACAAACCGAGGCAACACCAATCGGATACCACAGTCCTTCCAGATACCAGCCTGCGTGTCCGGCGTCTTTCCCAGTCGTAACCAGATATGTGGCAACCGCTGGCAACAATCCTCCGAAAACACCATTTCCAATATGATATGGCAAAGACATCGAAGTGTAACGGATTCTTACTGGGAACATCTCTACCAGGAACGCCGCAATAGGACCATAAACCATCGTTACAAAAATCACCTGAATGAAAACAAGAAATACCAAGTACCATTTCGTATCATCTGTGATTACCACGGATTTTGAAAGTTTAGCTTCTTCTGCTTTCCCATCTTTCATTACTGGACCATTCGCAGACCAGTGGACAACACTGTCTTTTTTGATTAAAGTTCCATCTGTGTAAGCAATTTCTTTATGGAAAGTAATCAGGCTGTCTGTCGCTACTTTGTCGTGAACTTTTGCGGTTCTTTTTTCCGTGATTCCGCATGTCGCAACTTCTTTTTGGGTAATGTCAATGGATTTGAACATCGCGTCATAAATTGGTCTGTATGCAAAAATGGCAATCAGCATTCCCGTCATCATCACGGCTTTTCTTCCGACTTTATCAGACAACCAACCGAAGAAAACAAAAAACGGTGTTCCAAGTAAAAGTGCAATGGCCATCAAAGAATCCACCTGAGTTCCGTCTATGCTCATTACCTTTTGCATAAAACTCATAGCGTAGAATTGTCCCGTGTACCAAATCACACCTTGACCCATCGCCGCTCCGAAAAGTGCCAGCAGCACAAATTTAAAATTGAATCTGTTCCCGAAACTTTCTTTTAACGGATTGGTTGAAGTTTTTCCCTCGCTCTTAGCTTTTGCAAACAGTGGAGATTCTTTCATATTTTTTCTGATGAAATAGGAAACGACAACCATCAGAATCGAGATCCAGAACGGAACTCTCCACCCCCAACTGTCAAATTCTTCCGCTGAAAGTGTAGTTTTTGTGATGAGGATGACAATTAATGAAATGAATAGTCCGGCCGTAGCGGTGGTCTGGATCCACGATGTCCAGTAGCCACGTCTATGCGGTTGCGAATACTCCGCAACATAGGTTGCCGCGCCACCATATTCGCCACCGAGTGCTAGGCCTTGCAAAAGTCTAAGAATCAAAACTAGAACTGGCGCCATAAAGCCGATTGTTTCGTAACTCGGGATACATCCGATGAGAAATGTTGAGAATCCCATAATCAGAAGTGTCACCAGAAAAGTGTATTTTCTTCCGATGATGTCGCCCAATCTACCAAAAAATAATGCGCCAAAAGGTCTGACCACAAAACCGGCCGCAAAGGTTGCCAACGTAGATAAAAACGCCGCAGTTGGATTGTCAGCTGGAAAAAATTTCGTTGCTAAAATAACTGCCAAACTTCCGAAGATATAGAAGTCATACCATTCGATAAGGGTTCCGAGAGATGATGCCATAATCACGCTCCAAATGGTGCGGTTTTTCTGCTTGTCGCTCAGGTTTTCGTACTGTTCGTGATGTGAATCGCTCATTTTATATTAAGATTTGAGGTTGAAAATTTTTACAGATAGATTTGGAATTGAAGAATGAATTCTCCTTTAGATTTTGGTTCAGCAGATGCGCTTTTGTAAGTTGGCCGTGTAGAATATTGCGTTGTTAATTTTGCGTGATGACCATCAATAAACCAGTTTGCTCCAACATCAAATTGTGATGAAGAATTCTCCAAAGCTTTGAAATTCTTATTTGTATATGCGGCGAAAGGCTGAATTCTGATTTTAGGTTTTTCGGCATTGCTTGGTAAAAGTAAGCCAGCTTGCAGATAATAAATATTGCCACTTCCAATCATCGGTTGCAGATTTCCTGCGCCGGCAATGGCTTTATCGCCAATAAAATTTGGGTCGTTGGAACCAACGTTCATTATGCCAAGATTTCTCAAGTAATTAGGTCCGAAATTGTAATTGTAAAATCCTGCGTAAGCGGAAAGTCCCATTTTGTTTTTGGCGTTTCCAATCGGAAGGTCGGCAAAGGCATCAATCGCATATAGAGCAATGTCGTGTTTTTCGATTTGAGAATTAACAGAAGTTCTGGTTCCATCCTTCTGATGATAAAAACCAGCACCCAAATTGAAAACTTTTTTAGTTCCCAAATAAGAACCAACTTTGAAAGGTAAAAGATTAGACTCCGAGTCCAGAAATTGATATTCTACATAACCTGCTTTAGAGAATTCTGGATTTCCGTTGTTGTCAACTGCAACTCTCGATGCTGGATTCGTAACATCTACAGGCGCAATATTCGTTGCGAAAGGTTTGTTTAAACTAAATCGGTATTCTAATTTTCCATATTTCCCTTTTGCAAACATTCCCATTTGTCTGGCGAATTGGTCGGAGTTATCTATTAAAGGCCAGGTGAAAATAGGAGAGTCAACCGTCAGGAAATTAAGCGTAGAAGCCATCGTCATTCTGGAAAGTCCCATATAATAATGTAGACCGGCTCCCAAACTCAAACTGAATTTACCTGCTTCTCCAGGTAAAACTACTGCATATTCATTCCAGGCATCGTGAAAAAACATTTGAGGTTTTTTACCATTTCCGTTTCCGCCTGTTCCATTGGTTCCTGGTGCGCCACCGTTGATGAAAGTTTGGTTATTAATCCCGAAATGCATCAAAACCATATACCTTTTGGTTATCTGTGCATATGCAAGCGCTCTTAGTCTTCGGTTTCCGATGTTCCAGGTGTTCTTTGTGGCTTCATCTGAAACCATAGTTCCGGGATTCATTTCCGTATTTCTCAACCAGATTTGGTTCCAAAGAATAAATCTTACATACTTGTCGCCTTCTGGATTGAGATTTAATTTTAATCCATTTCCGTAATAAGTCGAACCTTGCGAATATAGGCTGGTGCTTAAAAGCGCTAATCCTATAAAAGTCAGAATTTTCTTCATAGATTAATAATAATTTGGTGTTTATTTTGTGATTGCCAAATTGTTATTAATATTTTGTTTATGAAAATTTAATATATATTAATGCAAAGTATATAGCTTAGTTTGAATTTTTTAATCATCTATGATTTTCGATTCTTTAACTATTTATCAATTATCAATTATTTTTTGAATCTTTCCCATTTGATTAACATATACTTATCTGCAAATTGAGTGATAATCAATCCTGAATTTTCAAGGTTGTTTTCCTGAGAGATATATTCTATTAGTTCGTTTTGTTTCAAAACCTTATACACTGGATGGAACTCAGAATGTGGCGGTCTTGTGATGTTGTATTTCTTAATCCAGGAGCTGATGCTGACGTGAGAAACGCCGATGATTCTTTCGATTTCTCGATAACTTAGTCCTTCCAGATAAAGTTGCAAAGCCTTCGTAACATAGTAATCATCAATCTGTTTTCCTAATTTTTTGACTGTGAAATGATAATTGCATTGCTTGCAGAAAAACCGCTGTTTCCCTTTGATAATTCCGCTTTTTGAAACGTTTTTATTATTGCATTTAGGACATTGATTTTCCATTACTATATCTTTTTAGCAAATGTATAATAAATTAGCATTATTTTATTTTAGTTAATAGATAATATTGTTGTTAATATAAATTTAACAGATATAATTATCTTTTTAATTTGTTTTATAAAGATAAATATTTCTAATTTTGCGCCTTAATTAGATATTATCAATGAAATTAGAAGTTTCTTCAGAGAAACATTTGGTTTATGTAGAAGAAATCAGAAACGAAATGGAAGATTCCGCGAAAAAACGCGGAACTGGTATTGCAAAACGTTCTTCCGGATATCTGGGCAAAAAAATCTCAGATGGTAATTCCGTCATAGCAATAGATGATGAGGGAACTTGGGCAGGCTTCTGCTACATAGAAACCTGGACTGATGGCGAGTATGTCGCCAATTCGGGTTTAATTGTTTCTCCTCAGTACCGAAATGCCGGTTTGGCAACTCAGATTAAGGAAAGAATTTTCCAATTATCCCGTGAGAAATATCCAAATGCCAAGATTTTTGGATTAACAACAGGATTGGCTGTGATGAAAATCAACAGCAGTTTGGGTTACAAACCGGTGATTTATTCGGAGTTGACGCAAGATGAACAATTTTGGAACGGTTGCAAAAACTGCGTGAACTACGAAATTCTGATGATGAAAGAACGCAAAAACTGCCTTTGCACGGCAATGCTTTTCGCTCCGGAAAATCTGAATCAAGAGAAAAAGAAAAATTTTGAATCTATAAATAATAACAATGGGTAAGAAAGTAGTTTTGGCATTCAGCGGAGGTTTGGACACTTCCTATTGCGCCAAATATCTGAGTGAAACTTTAGGTTACGAAGTTCACGCTGTCACGATTAATACAGGCGGTTTCGATAGGGAAGATAAGGTTTCGCTTGAGGAAAAAGCGGAAAAATTAGGCGTGGCTTCTTACAGGTTTGTTGATGCTTCGGAGAAATATTATAATGATTGTGTTAAGTATTTGATTTTCGGTAATATTCTGAAAAATAATACTTATCCATTGTCTGTAAGTGCGGAAAGAACGATTCAGGCGCAAACAATTGCCGAAGTAGCTTTGGAAATTGGAGCAGATGCAATTGCGCACGGAAGTACAGGCGCAGGAAATGACCAGGTTCGTTTTGATTTGATTTTCAATGTGATGTGTCCAAAAATCGAAATCATCACACCGATTCGTGATTTGAGTTTGTCGCGTGAAGACGAAATCCAATTTCTGAAAAACCACAATTACGAAATGGATTTTGACAAAGCCAAATATTCGATCAACAAAGGACTTTGGGGAACTTCCGTCGGCGGAAAAGAAACTTTAACTTCCCGATTTTCCCTTCCGGAAGATGCTTTTCCTTCTCAAGTCGAAAAAACCAAACCATCAAATCTCGAAATCGAGTTCAAAAATGGAGAATTGATTTCTGTCAATGGAGAAACTTTTTCTCATCCAGTATTTGCGATTCAGAAGATTGAAGAATTGGCATCACCTTACGGAATCGGTCGTGATATCCACGTCGGAGACACGATTGTCGGTATCAAAGGTCGTGTAGGTTTCGAGGCCGCGGCAGCGTCCATCATCATCAAAGCGCATCATTTGCTGGAGAAACACACTCTGTCAAAATACCAGCAGACCATAAAATCGCAATTGTCAGATTGGTACGGAAACTGGCTTCACGAGGCACTTTTTCTAGATCCTGTAATGAGGAATATCGAATCATTTTTGCAGAATTCCCAGAAAACTGTGAACGGAAAAGTTTTCATCACGCTTCATCCGTATCGTTTCATTCTGAATGGAATTGAATCTGAAAATGACTTGATGTCTTCAAAATTCGGAAGTTATGGCGAAGAAAATCTCGCTTGGAGTGGGGAAGATGTGAAAGGTTTTACCAAAATTCTCAGCAACTCGCTCAATATATATCATCAGGTTAATAAACTGAATTAAAATTAAAGAACTCGTAGAGTTCAATATCAGTAGCCGTAGGTGAAACCTATGGAAAAAATAACGAAAATCAACTGAACCCGACAGGGTTCAATAATAAAAACGTCGATAAAAAATGTCGCGCAAAAAATGAAAAAATCAGTCGGAATCATCGGAGCCAATGGCTACACAGGAAGCGAACTCGTTCGTTTGCTCGCATTTCATCCGAATATAGAATTAAAGTTTTTGTTCAGCCGTTCCAATTCTGGAGTGAAAATTTCCGAATTATATCCGGATTTGGACTCAATTTGTGATTTGGTTTTGACGAATGAAATTTCAGAAACGGACATTCTTTTCGTTTGCCTTCCGCACAAAGAAAGTGAAAATTGGCTGAATGAAAATCCAGTTTCAGATGATACTTTGGTTATCGATTTAGGAAACGATTTCAGATTAAATGGAGAATTCAAAAACAGAAATTTTATTTATGGTTTGCCTGAAATTTATTTTAATGAAATTAAAGAATCGAAAAGCATCGCCAATCCCGGTTGTTTTGCGACTGCCATTCAATTGGCATTATTGCCTTTAGCAAAAGAGAATTTGCTGAAAGATGTTTATACAACGGGAATCACGGGTTCAACCGGAGCAGGCCAATCTTTGCAACCGAGAACACATTTTACTTGGCGAAATGACAATATTTCAGCCTACAAAACTTTGAATCATCAGCACGTTGATGAGATTTTGAAACAAGTCAATTTGCTTAATGAGAAAGTAGTTGAACTTAATTTTGTGCCTTGGCGAGGCGATTTCGCAAGAGGAATTTTCACGAGTTCTATTATCGGATGTGATTTGGAGTTAGAGAAAATTTATGCAGTATATAAGGACTTCTATAAAGATTCGCCTTTCGTTAAAATTTCGGAGAAGCCGATTGATATGAAACAGGTTGTCAATACCAATTTCTGCGTCATCCAAATCGAAAAACAAGGAAACAAAATAGCAATTCATTCTGCAATAGACAATCTTCTGAAAGGCGCATCCGGACAAGCGGTTCAAAATATGAATATCGCCAACGGCTGGGAACAAAACCTCGGATTAAATCTAAAACCTTTAGCGTTCTAAACTTTGCGACTTAAAAGCAGTTTTAAAATTAAAGAATCTTTGCGCTCTTTGCGTTAAAAATAAAAAGTAATGAATTTATTCAACGTATATTCACTTTTCAATATCAATCCTGTAAAAGCTGAAGGTTCTTTCCTTTGGGATGAAAACGGACAAAAATACCTCGATTTTTATGGTGGTCACGCTGTGATTTCCATCGGTCATAATCATCCATATTATGTTGAGCGATTGAAAAATCAATTGGAGAAAATCAGTTTTTATTCCAATTCGGTTCAGAATAGTTTGCAAACTGAATTGGCTAAAAAATTAGGAAAATTATCAGGTTATGAAGATTACTCGTTGTTCTTATGCAACTCCGGAGCAGAAGCCAATGAAAATGCTTTGAAACTGGCTTCATTTCACAACGGAAAAAAGAAAGTCATTTATTTCTCCGAAGCCTTTCACGGAAGAACTTCCGCATCTGTTGCTGTAACAGATAATCCTAAAATCGTAGCACCAGTCAATATGTCTGAGAATTTCATCAAATGTAAATTCAATAATTCGGAAGAACTGGAAAAGATTTTTTCTCAAAACAAGAACGAAATTTCTGCAGTGATTGTAGAAGGAATTCAGGGTGTTGGCGGAATCAATTTGTTGGAAAAGGATTTCATTTTAATGATTGAAAAATTGTGCAAAGAAAATGATGCGATTTTGATTTTGGACGAAGTACAGTCTGGTTACGGACGTTCCGGGAAATTCTTTGCCCATCAGGAATTTGACATCAAACCAGATTTAATCACGGTTGCGAAAGGAATGGGAAATGGTTTCCCGATTGGAGGTCTTTTGATTAGTCCAAAATTCGAGGCGAGTTATGGTTTATTGGGAACTACATTTGGCGGAAATCATCTCGCTTGCGTGGCTGGAATTGCGGTTTTAGAAGTGATTGAAAATGAAAATTTGATTCAAAATTCAGAAAAAATAGGCGCTTATATCGAAGGAAAAATAAAAGATTTTCCTCACATCAAAAACATCAAAAGGCGCGGTCTGATGATTGGAATTGAGCTCGACCAACCTTGCGCAGACGTCAGAAAAGAATTACTGTTTGAACATTTTATTTTCACTGGAAATGCCAATGACAAGAATGTGCTTCGGATTTTGCCGGCACTCAATATTTCAGAAAAAGAATCCGATTTGTTCATCCACGCTTTAGAAAAAACTTTGAAAGCGATTGATGAGAAAATATTAGAATTAAAATAACGCAAAGGCGCAAGAAGTAAGTGATTGCAAATGTTATAAGTCGTAAATTTTTACACTGCTTTTTCATTTGCGACTTGAAAGTATTGAATTAAAATAAATGTCGCGCCTTTGCGATAAAAACAAAAAAATGAAAAATTTCACTTCGGTTTACGATATAGATAATTTGCAGGAAATCATTGCAAAAGCTTTAAAAATAAAAGAAAATCCATTAGGAAATCCAACCAAAGGTAAAGGAAAAACGATTGGCTTGGTTTTCCTCAATTCCAGTCTCAGAACAAGATTGAGTTCCCAAATCGCTGCACAAAATTTAGGATTAAATGTCCTTACTTTAAATGCTTCACAAGAAGCCTGGAATCTCGAATTCTCTGACGGAACGGTGATGAACGGGGACACGATAGAACACATCAAAGACGCCATAGAAGTTCTGAATCAATATTGTGATATCATTGCCGTACGATGTTTCGCAGGAATGAAAAGCAAAGAAGATGATGTGAATGAAAGTATTCTAAGCCAATTCCTGAAACACGCTAAAGTTCCGATTGTTTCTCTGGAATCTGCAACACGTCATCCGTTGCAAAGTTTGGCAGATTGCATCACAATTACAGAAAACTGGCCTTTCTACAAGCTTAAGACTGACAGTAAACCAAAAGTCGTTTTGACTTGGGCGCCTCACATCAAACCAATTGCGCAGGCTGTCGGAAACTCTTTCACAGAATGGATGCAACAAATGGATGTTGATTTCGTGATTGCAAATCCGGAAGGTTATGATTTGGATAAAAATTTCACAAAAGACATAAAAGTGATTCATAATCAGGACGAAGCATTGAAAGATGCAGACTTCGTTTATGTGAAAAACTGGTCGTCGTTTGAAGATTATGCAACGATGCCAAAAGTTGAAGAAAACTGGATGTTGACCAATGAAAAATTAGAACTGACGAATAACGCAAAAGTAATGCATTGTCTTCCCGTCCGTAGAAATTTGGAACTGAGCGATGAAATAATGGACGGCAAAAACTCAATTATTTATCAACAAGCAAAAAACAGAATCTTTTCAGCTCAGGCAGTTTTCTCAGAAATATTAGATGAATTAAATTAAAAATCTTTGATGAGTTTTAAGTCTTTGCGAACCTTAAAATATTTTCAATAATTAAAAAAATCTTTGCGCACTTTGCGTTCGAAACAAAATGCAAAAACTACACATCATAAAAATCGGAGGCGCTTTAATCGATGACAAAAAATCATTGAAAGCTTTTCTTCAGCAGTTTTCTCAAATTGAAGGTGCCAAAATCCTGATTCACGGCGGTGGAAAGATTGCAGAAACGCTGGCGGAAAAACTGAAAATCACGCAGACGATGATTGATGGTCGAAGAATTACAAACAAGAAAACTTTAAAGCTTGTGACAATGGTTTACGCAGGGAGAATCAACAAAAATATTGTGGCAAAATTGCAGACTTTCAATTGCAACGCAATGGGATTTTCCGGCGCTGATGGAAATTTGATTCAAGCCGAAAAACGCCAACATCCAACCATTGATTTTGGATTTGTGGGCGATATTAATGAAAAAAGTATCAATCAGGAATTGATTATCAATATGATAAATCTGGGTTTGGTTCCGGTGTTTTCTGCAATCACGCACGATAAAAAAGGAAATCTGTTAAACACCAACGCAGACACGATTGCCGGAACTATTGCTCAGGCTTTATCAAAAAATTTCGAAACAGAATTGTTGTTCTGCTTCGATAAAAACGGGGTTTTGGAAAATGTGGAAGATGAAGATTCAAATCTTAAGACCATTAATAAAAATGAATTTTCTGAATTAAAATCACAAGGAAAACTCCACAAAGGAATTTTACCAAAACTTGAAAATGCTTTCCGAGCCAAAGAAAATGGCGTTCAGAAAGTGTCTTTGATTAACGAGAAAAAACTGTCAGACCAAATAAAACAAGGAAATGAAGGAACTGAAATCTGTCTTTAGCAGAGAAGAACTGACGGAAAATGCCGTCAAATTACTGAAAAAACTCATCGCAACACCATCTATAAGTCGCGACGAATACAATGCTTCGCTCATCATAGAAGGCTTTTTCAATGAACATCAATTGACCGTGAACCGATTCAAAAATAACATTTGGGCAACCAACAAACATTTTGACGCCGGCAAACCTTCGATTCTTCTCAATACGCACCACGACACGGTAAAACCGAACAAAGCTTACACTTTGGACCCATTCATTCCGGTGGAAAAAGACGGCAAATTATTCGGTTTGGGAAGCAACGATGCGGGCGCGTCTTTGGTGGCGATGGCGCAGACGTTTCTCTATTTTTATGAAGCTCAAGATTTGTCGCACAACCTAGTAATTGCTTTAACGGCTGAAGAAGAAATCTCAGGTCTGGACGGCATCGAAGCCTTATTTCCACAACTCCCGAATGTAGAATTAGCCATCGTTGGCGAACCAACCCAAATGAATCTTGCTATTGCAGAAAAAGGGTTGCTCGTCATCGATGGCGAAATGCTCGGAACGCCTTCTCACGCCGCACATCCAAACGATGACAACGCGATTGTAAAATGTATGAAGGATTTGCAAAACATCCTCGATTTCAAATTTCCGAAAGTGTCTGAATATCTGGGCGAAGTTAAAGTCACATTATCAGTTATCAACGCCGGAACGCAACATAATGTGGTTCCCGAAAAATGTAATTTCACATTGGATGTCCGCGTCACAGACGAATACACAAACCGCGAAGTTTTCGAAATCATCCAGTCACAGATGAAATCTAAACTCACACCGAGGTCGTTCCGCCTCAATTCTTCAAAAATCGACGTCAATCATCCGTTTGTTCAGGCTGGTTTGGCGTTGGGCAGGACGACTTACGGTTCGCCGACATCCTCGGATCAGGCAATTATTCCGTGCACATCGGTCAAGTTGGGACCCGGCGACAGCTTACGTTCCCACACCGCGGACGAGTTTATCTACATCGATGAAATCCGGGAAGGCATCGATGTTTACATCAAAATATTAGAAAAAATTCTTTAACAGAAATTAGAATTGAGATTTGAGAAATTAGAAATCCAAATGGAATCTAACTTCTAACCTCTAAAATCTAATTTCTAAAAATTATAAAATGAAAAAAATCTGGCAAAAAGACAATACGACAACCAATGATTTGGTTACAAAATTCACAGTCGGGAAAGACCTGGATTTTGACGACAGATTAGCAAAATACGATGTGCTAGGCTCTATCGCTCACGCCAAAATGCTGGCAGAAGTTGGTCTAATTCGATTGGATGAAGAGCAGGACATCGTTGCAGTTTTGGAAGAAATTCTTTCAGCAATCGAAAAAGGAAACTTCGAAATCGATAAATCAGCAGAAGATATCCATTCTCAAATCGAAAATATTCTTATCGAAAAATTGGGCGAGACTGGGAAAAAAATCCACACCGCAAGGTCAAGAAACGATCAGGTTTTGACGGATATCAAATTGTACTTAATTGACGAAATCAGAGAAATCACTGAACTGACAGATTCGTTTTTTCAAATTCTGAAAGATAAAGCCAATCTTCACAAAGATGTTTTGTTGCCTGGCTACACACATTTGCAGATGGCAATGCCGTCATCTTTTGGATTATGGTTTGGAGCGTATGCAGAATCTTTGGTGGATGATTTAGAATTGTTGTTTGCAACGAAGAATATCATTAACAAAAATCCACTCGGTTCTGCTGCTGGTTATGGTTCATCATTCCCAATTGATAGAGAAAGTACGACTTATAAATTAGATTTCAGAACCCTAAATTATAATGTCGTTTATGCGCAAATGACACGTGGGAAATCGGAGAAATTATTGGCGAATTCATTGTCGGTTTTGGCTGGAACATTGAGCAAATTTTCTTACGATGTTTGTCTTTATCTGAGTCAGAATTTTGATTTCATCAGTTTTCCGAAAGAATTTACAACGGGAAGCAGCATTATGCCGCACAAAAAAAATCCGGATATTTTTGAATTGGTTAGAGGAAGATGCAACAGAATTCAGTCATTGTCCAATGAGTTGATTTTGCTGACAAATAATTTGCCGTCAGGTTATCACAGAGATTTGCAATTAACCAAAGAAATCCTTTTTCCTGCCATTGATTCATTGAAAGAATGTTTAGAAATGCTGATTTACACGCTTCCGAACATCGAAGTGAGAGATAATATTCTGGATGATGAAAAGTATAAATACATTTTTAGCGTAGAAAAAATCAACGAAGAGGTGAAGATTGGAAAATCATTCCGAGATGCTTATATCCAGATTGGACAAGAGATTGAGAATAATGTTTTTGAATACGATTACAAAGAACTGAATCACACGCATCAAGGCAGTCTGGGAAATCTTTGCCTCGATGAAATTGAATATCAGTTCAATAAAGTAAGAGATAAACTGTTGGGATAGTTTATCGCAAAGGCACTAAGAAGATGGATAATCGAACAGTTTTTAAGGCACAAATTTAACTTCGTTAAGAAGATTGCGACTTTTGACAGCATCAAAAAAAAATAATTTTGCGCCTTTGCGATTAAACGATTAATCCAACTTAAACTTAGTCGTTTTTTTAACTTCGGCAAGTACAATAGAACTGTGATATTGTCCGATATGAGGACTGTTGGAAATGACGTTCACAGTAAACTGATTATAAGAATTGATATCATTAGCAAGGATTTTCAGCATATAATCATATTCGCCGGAAAGACTGATGATTTCCTGGACTTCATCGTATTTGGAAATGTAATCTTCGAATTCTTTCAAAGTTTTCTGAGATTGCTCTTTTAGACGAATATTACAGTAAACCACGATGTTGATGCCGAGTTTTTCTCGGTTCAGAATCGCAACATATTTTTCTACAACACCTTGTTTTTCAAGGTTTTTGATGCGTTCATAAGTTGGTGTAAAAGTTAATCCGATTTTTTCGGAAATTTCTTTTACAGATAACGTAGAATCCTCTTGTAGAAGCGAGAGTATTAATTTGTCTTTTTTATCCAATCCCATAATGGCAAATCATTCTTTCAAAAGTAAAGAAAATTTTTGATTGTAAAAATTTTAGAGCAGAAGTTCATTCATTTAACATAAAAAATGATCGAGAAGGTTTTATCATATTGAAAATATTGGTATCTTTGCACGCAATGAATCTGATACAGAATTTAGCGACTGATATAATTGGCAAATTTGCCGACAACAACAATATTTTTTATATTTAACGAAGTCTTTTTAGGCTTCGTTTTTTTTATTTAAAAATTTG